>CAYULG010000275.1:0-3548 GCA_964445365.1 uncultured Salinivenus sp.
GGTACAACCAACGGCTCTATGTGCTCCCGTCGAGACGAATGGTCGTCGTCCGACTCGGCCGGGCCGACCGAACGTGGAGCGACCGTGCCTTCCTGGCCCGACTTCTGGACGGGAAAACCTCGCCGGGGGACCCTCCGAACTCAGGAGCTACTGCGCCCGGTCGGGGCAACTCCGCAAGCACCACCGCGACCCGGACGCTCAATTCAAGGCGGAGAAGCAAAAGGCGGTCCACCCTTCCTGAGTGCTGGTGTCGAGCGGCAGAGCCTCATCTGCTGTCCTCCATCGGTACGCTGGAAAAAGGGAGTGGAAGAGCCGGGGTCTGGGAAAACCCGATACGAGATTTGTTTCTCCGGGAGGTCGGTACCGGCTTCTTCGCTCCCGTGCTCCCATTCGCCCACGCTCTCCACAAAATGTCGTAGGGAAGGGGCGGATGCGTTCCCCAGGTAAGGGGGCGTGTTGACGGGACTTGGTCGTGGAGGGTTACGCCCCCGCCGTCGCCTCCTGGCGTTCTTCCTCTGTCTCCTGTTCGGGCAGGCCGTTTCCGTCCGGGCCCTTCTCGTACTGCTCCTTGATGTTGGGGAGGGCCGTCTGGAACATGTCGTTCACCTCCTCGGCCTCGCCGTCCTGTTCAGCACGGGCCTTGTGAAGGCGCACGCAAGCCTTCCACACCGCGCGGCGCAGGTTCCACTTGCGCACCGAGTAGGCGGCGCTCCGGCGGGTATCGTCCGCCTCCAGCCAGCTGAGCTGGACGTAGGGCTTGGGCGTGCCGCTGCCGTCGTCCTTCCAGCAGAAGTTGAGGCCGATCACACCGGTCTTTGAGCGTGCCTCGGCCGAGCGCTTGACCGGATCCATCGGCTCGGGCAGCTCCTCCAGCAGCTCGTCGCGGTACTCCACGGCCTTCTCGAGGGCCTGTTCGCGTCCGTCAAACCGCTTGTCGGAGAAGTATTTCGTGTGCTGTTCCTTCTGGCGCTTGACGCGCACCTGCCAGCCGTGGGTGGGATGCCGATCCGGGTTCTCGTCGGTCGGCTCAATGTCGATGCGAAAAACGTTCTTCGGTTTGTCGCTCATGGTCGGGTTGGGTCGAGCAGAGTCGATGCTAGTGGTGGGGGTGATCCGCCTCTAGACGAGGGCGGAGCGAGGTTGTCGGGAAGACAAGAGTACCGCTGGGATAGAGGCCCGGTCGCGTTGAAGAAGGGAGACGCAGAGAGGGGGCGGAAACGACCCGTGGAACGGGTGAACCGCGAAGCGAACACGCCCGTCCCGACGGACGGGCAAGGCCCAACGAAAGGGGCACCTCCGACATCGTCTTGGGCGCGGTGCCCGCGACGAGCAGTCCCCCAGGCAGCGGCGTCATCAGCGTAAACGGTCTCCTGTCCGGTGAATTTCGTCACGCAAACGCAATATGGAAACTAGAGCGGGTGAATGCAACCGCAAGATCTCGGGGGGGGGGTCTGCCGCCTCCCTAGGGGCTTCACTGTTTTCCGAAAAAAAGGACGGGTCGGGGTCACAGCAGGCCCGCTTCTTCGGCGGCCCCGCGAAGCGTCTCGCGCTGGGCAGCGGACAGATCGGTGGGCACCTCCACGTCCACTTCGACGTAAAGGTCGCCCTGGCCGTCGTCGGTCTTCACGCCCTGGCCACGCAGGCGCAGCTTCTCGCCCGGCTGCGTGCCTTCGGGAATGGTCACCTCGATGCGCTGGCCGTACGGAGTGGGGATGCGGCGTTCCGTGCCGAACATCGCTTCGAAGACGCCGACCGTCTCCGTGAGGTGAATGTCGTCGCCCTTCCGGTCGAAGCGGGGGTGATCCCCCACCTCGAAGGTGACGTAGAGGTCGCCGCGCTGTCCCGTCGGCCCAGCTTGGCCCCGGCCGCGTAGGCGAATCTTGGTGCCGTCGCGTACGCCCTGCGGGATCTTGAGTCGGATCGACTCTCCTGTAGGGAGCTCCACGGGCTTACGCCCTCCCCCCAGCGCCTCCTGGAAAGAGAGGCGCAACTTCGTCTCGATGTCCTGTCCCGACGGCTGTCGGGACTTCCGCTGGCGCCGTTGGCCGCGCTGTTGGCTGAACGGGTCGCGGCCCTGTGTGGCGCCTCCGCCGCCGCGCCCACCGAAAAAGCTCTCGAAGATGTCCCCGAGGCCACCGCCGCCCCCGAAGGCCTCGTCGAAACGTCCTTGGTCGAATTGGACATTGGGACCACCGCCGGCCTGGCCCCAGGAGCCACGCCCCCCCCCGCCGAAGCCGCCCTTGCCTCCGAAGCGCCGCTGGGCGTCGTACTGCTGGCGCTTTTCTTCGTCCGAGAGAACCGAGTACGCCTTCTGAATCTCTTTAAACTTGTCCTCGGCGTTCGGGTCGTCGGGATTACGGTCCGGATGGTGCTTGCGTGCGAGCGTGCGGTACGCTTTTTTAATTTCGTCCTGGCTCGCGTCTTCGTCGACGCCGAGCACGTCGTACAGGTTTTTCGTTTCCGGCATAGGGGGCGACACCTACTGTGAGTACAGTCTAGCGTACGACGAGACCGTCATCCTGTCACAGTTGACAGGGTTGGGGCGCAACGGTCCCCTTCGTTTTTGGCCACGGACGTGCTTCGTCCGTCCATGACGGCGTATCTTCCTCTTCACATATTCCATGCCATCAGTTCCACTCAGACGAAATGACGGACTCCCCGGTGTCAACACGTCCGATTCAGACGGTGCTCGTCGCCAATCGCGGCGAGATTGCCGTGCGCGTCCTGCGCACTTGTCACGAGCGCGGCCTGAAGACGGTGGCCGTCTACAGCACGCCCGACCGGTCGGCGCCCCACGTCCGCCTGGCCGACGAGGCCTACCACATCGGGCCCGCGGCCGCCAGTGACTCCTACCTCGATCCGGACAAAATCATCGACGTGGCCCACCGCAGCGGGGCCGACGCCATCCATCCCGGCTACGGCTTCCTGTCGGAGAACGCCGACTTTGCCGAGGCCTGCGCGGGGGCCGGCGTGCACTTCGTGGGGCCGCCGCCGGAGGCCATCCGGGCGATGGGCGACAAGACGGCCGCGCGCCAACTGATGGAGGAGGCGGGCGTCCCGATGGCGCCGGGCACCACCGACGCCGTAGAAAGCACCGACGAGGGCGAGGAGATCGCCGCGGAGATTGGCTATCCGGTCCTCATCAAGGCGGCGGCCGGGGGCGGGGGCAAGGGCATGCGCATCGTCCACGAGCCCGAAAACTTCGCGGGCGCCATGGACCGGGCGCAGGGCGAGGCCGAGTCCTCCTTCGGCGACGCCCGCGTCTTTATTGAGAAGTACATCCAAGAGCCGCGCCACATCGAATTTCAGATCCTGGCCGATCACCACGGCCACACGATCCACCTCTTTGAACGGGAATGCTCCATCCAGCGCCGGCACCAGAAGGTAATTGAGGAGGCGCCGTCGTCGGTGCTCACGCCCGAGGTGCGGGAAAAAATGGGCGAGGCGGCGGTGGCCGCGGCCGAGTCGTGCGGCTACCGGAACGCGGGCACGGTCGAGTTTCTGGTGGACAAGGACCTGAACTACTACTTCATGGAGATGAACACGCG
>CAYULG010000276.1:0-3540 GCA_964445365.1 uncultured Salinivenus sp.
CCCGCGACCTTCAGCATGGGAAGCTGATGCTCTGCCAACTGAGCTACTCCCGCTTCTCGTTCTGCGTCGTTGCTCTATGCAGAACGCTGCCGCCGGTTCCAGACCCGTGCTTGATCGGGCATGGGCAGGGCACACCAAGGATGGCTCTGCTGCTTCCTTTGGTTGTCGTGCCTGAGTTCGGAACGGGCGAGGGGGCGAAAGGGAGAGAGGGGGACGGACGGTCAAGCGTCAGTGAGGAGAGCGAGCGGTGGCGATCCAGATGCTTTTTCCTGCAATCGAGGCGGCCTCGTCTTTCGGAATAAACAAAAGAGCCCTCCCGTCGGAAGGGAGCCGAATGATTGCCCTCACCCATTCCCCCGCTCGCCTTTCGCTCGTCAGAGTCAAAACGATCGGGAAGGGCAGAGAGTCCCCTCCCCTCGATTCGTCCGGCTTTATCTTGATATCGTCTTTGTCCGGCGGCAAAACATCGGACGCGAGCCATCGTTACACCGCTTTGCGTAAACTATCCTGTATCAACCCCACGACGACCGCCATGCCGAAGCGCACCTACCAGCCCAGCGACAAGAAGCGAAAGAAGAAGCACGGTTTTCTGGAGCGCATGAAGACGAAGGAAGGCCAAGAGGTCATCAAGCGGCGCCGCAAGAAGGGCCGCGAGAAGCTCTCCGTGAGCGACGAAGACTCCGGCAAGCCCGTGTAGCCCCCTTCCGGGCGTGCCCATTGTCGGGCGTTGAAGGCTCGGTTGCCTCGGTCGTGGGAACGGAGTCGGTTGCGTGGGCGAATGGGAGAAGGGGTGAAAGGGCGCACTCACGTTCTTTCCCTCCCGACCCGAATAACTAAACGACTGGTCCACATGCGCCCTTGACCGAAGATGCCCGACGTTCGTGTCTGATCGACCCGACCAGGTTCATACGGAGCGGCGGTACACCTTTCCCAAGTCCCATCGGCTCAAGCGGCGGCGGCTCATCCGCTCGCTGTTTGACCGCGACCGGGACGATGTGGAGACGGTGGCCGTCGGCTGCGTGCGGCTCCTCCTCCGCGTCGTCGAGCGCGAGGCCATCGGGCACGACGTGCCCATCCAGGTCGGATTCGCGCCGGGGCGCCGCGTGGAGAGCGGCGTCGAGCGCAATCGCGTCCGGCGCCTGCTTCGAGAGGTCTACCGGGTGCATCAGCACACCCTGGTAGATCTTTTCGCGTTCGAGCCCCACACGCTCATTGTGATGATCCTCTTTCGGGGTGATCCCGCCCGGGCCGACGACTGCATCGAGCGGGACCTGCCCCAGGCCATGGCGCAGGCGGCCGCCTGCGTCACGGAGGCCGCGAACGACGGCGCACCCGGTACCTGAGCGTGGGCAGTGTCCCGTTCAGGTTCTTTCCTTCTCTCTCCCGCCCCCCCACGCCCTTTAGGGTAAGGGGGGCGGAAGAGGTCCCTGAGCCCCTGACCGTCGACTCGTGCCCGTTCACACGGTTGCCTACCCCGATCCCCACCTCTTTTTAAAACGCACGGGGGCACGTCGGCCCCAGCCGCGCGTACCTGTCCGTTGAGCCCGTTTTTCCTTGGGACGCTTCCAGGAGCGCCCCAGACGGGCCGTTCATTGCACGCACCAATCCTTTTGCCCCCGTGGCCTCCCCGCTCAGCAACCAGCCCGAACCCGAAGATCAGCGCAACGTCATCATCGCGACCATCCTGGTGGCGGTGATCATGTTTGCGTGGATGTTCTGGTTTAGTCCCCAGCCCCAGCCCCAACCCCAGCAGGCGTCGGGGCCGGCCGATACGGCACAACAGACCGAACAGCGGGCGCAGGCCCCGGCGGACACCGCCTCGGCGGCGGAAACGGCCGACGCGACCACCGACACGGGCGAGACAATCACGGCTGAGAGGGACCCCCGATCGCGCGACCGACGGGCCCAGCCCCAGGCTCCGACCTCCGACTCCATCCTCGCCCCCGCGCTGGAGGGGACCGAGCGCCGCATCGTCGTCGAGTCGGACCTCTACACGGCGGTCCTCTCCACGGAGGGCGGCACCGTCGAGCGCTTCACCCTCAAGGAGTATCTGCAGTTCAACCAGACGGACCCCGTCCAGATCGTGGACACCACGGCGGGCGGGACCCTGTCGCTCACGTTCCGCACCCCGACGGGCAAGAAAGTTGACACCCGCGCCCTCTACTTCGACGCGAACACGGAGACGGACACCGTCCGCATCGAGGACGAATCGCGCACCCTCACCTTCGAGGCCCAGTTGGGCGGCGGCACGCTCCGGCAGTCCTACACCTTCCACCCGGACGATTACGACCTCGGCCTCGCCATCGAGCAGGTGAAGCCCCGGCGCTTCTCGACGGCGGAGGGCTACGCGCTTACCTGGCACGGCGGCATGCCGTACTCGGAAGGCGGGCAGGAGGATGAGCTTCGATACACGGGGCTCTACGCCCGGAATGGGGGAGAGATACAGAGCGTCTCGCTGTCGAGCAATGAGCACGACGAGAAACGGATAAGCGGGGAGATCTCGTGGCTGTCCGTGAAGAACAAATACTTCGCCGCCGCCCTGATGCCGGACGAGCCGGAGACGGCGTCGGGGGCCGTCCTCGTCGGAGACAAGGAGGGGCGAGCGACCAGCGAGGCGGCCTTTAAGAACCTCACGGGCCGCATCCAGATGCCGCTGCCCCGCACAGAGTCCCACGTCGACGAATTCCACCTGTACGCCGGCCCCATCGACTACTACAACCTGAGCGCCTACGGGCGGGACCTGTACGGCATGGTCGACTACGGGTGGGACTGGTTCGAGTGGATTACCAAGCCGCTCGCCGAGTATCTCTACATTCCGATGCTTACATACCTCGGGGGCGGCCTGTCTCCGGAGGTGATCTCATCGTGGGGACTGCCGGCGGGCCTGGCGAATGGCATCCCGTACGGCATCGTCGTCATCCTGATGGCCGTCCTCATCAAGACGGTGGTCTACCCGCTCACGAAGTCCTCCTACCGCAGCATGGCGCAGATGCGGGAGCTGCAGCCGAAGATGGAGGAGATCCGGGACAAGTACGACGACGAGCCGGACAAGCAACAGGAGGAGATGATGGACCTCTACCGCGAGACCGGGGTCAACCCGCTCGGGGGTTGTCTGCCCATGTTCCTGCAGTACCCCATCCTCATCTCGCTCTACCAGTTCATTCCGAAGTCCATTCAGCTGCGGCAGAAGAGCTTCCTTTGGGCGGCGGACCTCTCGGCCCCGGACAAGATTCTGCAGCTGCCCTTCGAGATCCCGTTCTACGGCGACTACGTGGCGGGCTTCACGCTGCTGATGGGGCTGGCGATGCTCGTGACGATGCGCGTGCAGTCGACCGGCGGCGGGGCGGGCGGCGGACAGATGAAAATGTTCATGTACGCGATGCCGGCGGTCATCTTCTTCATCTTCAACCGGTTCGCGTCGGCCCTCAGCCTGTACTACCTGTTCTACAACATCGTCACCGCGGCCCAGCAGAAGTGGATCAACCTGCAGCTGGAGAAGGAGAAGGACGACGAGGGCAACCTCACCAACGGACGGGCGGA
>CAYULG010000277.1:0-3533 GCA_964445365.1 uncultured Salinivenus sp.
CGCTCCCATTCCCCCATTCCCTCCCGTGCCGGCACGCCGGTAGAACGGAGGCACGCCGATCCTCCCCAGCAATCTCGTTTGCCCGTGGCCGATCCGCCCGACATTCTCAAGTACTTCCACGACGAGCCCACGCTCCTGGAGCCCCTGACGCCGGACGCCGACCCCGACGCCCGTCGGCAGAAGGAGCAGTCGGCCGTGCCCGAAGACCGCATCCTGGCGGGGGAGGACCCCTTTGACACGCAGGAGGCCTACCGCGGCTACCTCGCCGGGGCGAGCCGGCCCGACGACCGCGTGGGCCTCACGACCCTCCGCGATCCCGACGCCTACGTCCTCCCGATCCAGGAGGCACTGGGCCGGGCGTGGTGGGGCCGGTGCACGACCGACGAAGAGGGAGAGGCCCTCGACGCCGACGGCGTACGCGAAACGTTTGTAGGTCCCACGAACACAGGGGTCCTCGTGACCGCCGACGCCCCGGTGCCGACGGAACGGATGGCCGCCGTGGCGGGTAGGGCACCGCGACGTGCGATCCCGGCCCTTCAGTCCCTCCTCGGCGATGCGCACGTCGCCTTCTTTCCCGAGTCGGCCCACGACGGCTACGACTGGAGTTTCTTCTCGGCCGTGCCGATGCGCGACCGGCTCGTCGCCGCGCTTCGCAGTCACCCGACCGATCGGGTGCGCCGATTTGTGGTGCCCTACAAGCACGCTCGCTCTGAATCCACGTTCTACTTCGACCAATGGCAGCTGACGGCGTCGCCGCTTCCGGACTCCATCGAGGAAGTGTAACGCCCGTTGGGGACGCGGGGCACACGCCGTGGATGGAGCGGTGCCTCGAGCTCGCGGAGCAGGGGGCGGGGACCGTCAGCCCGAACCCGATGGTTGGGGCGGTGCTCGTGGCGCCCGACGGCACGGTGCTGGGCGAAGGGGCGCACGAAGTGTACGGCGGCCCCCACGCGGAGGTGCAGGCCCTCCGCGCCGCCGAGCGACAGCACGGCGCGGAGGCCCTCCGGGCTGCGACGCTCTACGTCAATCTGGAGCCCTGCAGCCACCACGGCAAGACGCCGCCCTGCACGGACCTGATCGTGGAGAAGGGCGTGCCGCGCGTCGTGGTGGGCACCGTCGATCCCTTTCCCCAGGCTCAGGGCAGCGGCATTCGGCAGCTGCGCGAGCAGGGGGTTGAGGTGGAAGTGGGCGTGCATGCTCACGCCTGCCGCCGCTTCAACGAGGCGTTCTTCCATCACGTGGAGACGGGACGGCCTCTCGTCACGCTGAAGGTAGCGCAGACGCTCGACGGCCGCATCGCCACCCGCACCGGCGACAGCCAGTGGATCACGGGCACGGCCGCCCGGACGCTCGTCCACGAGTGGCGCGCGTCGCTCGATGGGGTCCTCGTGGGCACGGGAACGGCCCGCAGCGACGACCCGCGTCTCACCGTGCGGCACGTGGAGGGCCCCCAGCCGGTCCGCCTCGTCCTCGACCGCACGGGCGCACTGCCCCCCGATCGCACGCTCTTCACCGACGACCACGCCGACCACACGATCGCCGTCGTGGGCGAGGATCGCGACCGCCCCGCCTACGCCGATCGGCTCACCGACGCCGGGGGCCACCTCCTCCGCGCCCCCGAAACGTCGGACGACCACATCGACCTCCGTGCCCTCCTCCGCCGCCTCGGCACCGACGGCGGGCGGGAGGCCGCACCCCTGCAGTCGCTGCTCGTGGAGGCCGGGCCCGGGCTCGCGACGGCGCTCGTCCGACAGGACCTCGTGGACCGTTTCTTCTGCTTCGTGGCGCCGAAGGTGGTCGGGGAGGGCATCCCGGTGCTGGGCGACCTGGGCGTCACCGAGATGGACGACGCGGTCACGTTCGCGGAGACGGACTGGGAGACCGTGGGAGACGACGTGCTACTGAAAGGATACTGTCGGTCTTTTGGCTGAGGCTGCTTCCTTCGGGTGTGTTCCACGCCCGACGCGACTGCCGTCGATTCCACGACAGGAACGGACGCACGGAGGCGTAGACGCTGGGTGCACAAGGGAATCGGCGGTTCTCTGCCTCCGTGCCTCCAGGGCATCCGTGCCTGCACGGTTCCCCCTACTGGAACTGGAGCGGGCACTCGCTTCGTTCAACGCAGCCCATCCTTCTCAATCCCGAAGCCGCCGCATCATGCCCAGGCCCGCCGCCGATCATTCCGAGGTTGACCTTCCCGAAAAGGACCGGTACACCTACGCCGACTACCAGCAGCTCCCCGAGGGCGCCCCGTACGAGCTCATCCACGGCCACCTCGTCAAGTCGGCCTCGCCGAGTGTAAAGCACCAGTCGCTCATCCTCGATCTGTGCTGCATACTGGATGAGTACGTTCAAGAAAACGCATCGGGAAAGGTACTTCCTGGCCCTCTCGACGTGCACCTCTCCAGCGACACCGTCGTGCAGCCCGACGTGCTGTACGTCTCGCCCGACCGCGCCGACCGCATTGGCGAACAGGAAATCCTGGGCGCGCCCGACCTCGTGGTGGAGGTCGTTTCTCCCTCCACCAGCCACCGCGACGGATTCGACAAAAAGCGCCTCTACGAAACGCACGGCGTCCGCGAATACTGGATTGTGGATCCCGACTCCGAAACCGTCGAGGTCCACGTCCTCATCGACGGGACGTACACGCTCCAACAGCGCTGTGTAGAGGACGGCACAGCCACCTCCGCACTGCTGGACGGTTTCGAGTTTGCCCTTACGACACTCTTCGAGGATTGACGGTCCGGTCGGGAAAAGAGCCGCCCCCCTCCTCCCATTCTCATCCGGGCACATCGACCGGAAGTAGCACCTGAGCCTCCCTCGCTCAACCGCCACCGGACCGCTCCGGCCGCCCTCCGGAACAGAATCCCGCCCGCACGGTGCCGTGCAGCCCCTTGCTCGCCACCACCCGAACGGATCGTCGGTCCCCATCCGCATGTTGCACCGCACAGCTGCCCTGCGCGTCGGTCTTCCCCTCTGTCTGCTTTTCTTCAGTCTGAGCGTTCCACTCCCCCTTTCGGCCCAGCCGACGTCCGTTGATACGTCGCTCTACCAGGACCTCGACTACCGAATGGTCGGTCCAACCCGGGGCGGACGCGTGACGGCCGTCGAGGGGCACCCCGCCCATCCGCACACCTTCTACATGGGTGCGGCGGGCGGGGGCGGCGTCTGGAAGACGACCGACTACGGCGAGACCTGGACCAATCTCACCGACGGCGCCGGCTTCAAGAGCACGGCCATCGGCGCCATCGAGGTGCCCGCGTCCGACACGAGCGTCGTCTACGTCGGCACCGGCTCGGAGGCCATCCGTGCCAACGTGACCACCGGCCGCGGCCTCTACAAGTCCACCGACGCCGGGGCCTCCTGGCAGTTCATGGGCCTGGAGAACGCCGGGCAGATCGGGGACGTGATCGCGCATCCCGAGGACGCCAACCGCGTGTTCGCCGCCGCGCTCGGCCACCCCTTCGGTAAAAACGAACAGCGCGGCGTCTTCCGCTCCGTCGACGGGGGCGACACGTGGGAAAAGGTGCTCT
>CAYULG010000278.1:0-3516 GCA_964445365.1 uncultured Salinivenus sp.
GGCGGGTGAGCTCCGCCTGGATCTCGTCCATCGAGTCCTGATCGTAGCCCTGGAAGCCGGACACGAAACAGTTGATGAGCGTCGCCTTGCCGAGCGAGGTGCCAGCGTTGGCGAAGATGCGCCCGCCGGGTGTAAACGGAAACGGACCCGTGGGCAGCCCATGGCCGCTGAGAAGCTGGTAGAACTGCTGGGTCCAGTGCTCCTTGTCGGTCTCGACCGAGGCCAAGTGCCGGGCATTCCGATACCACGTGTCGGGCACGTGCGTGTCGGTGCCGTACTGGTAGTTCTGTTCATAGACCTCCTCCGAGATTGAGGTCTCGAAGACATCGTCGTTCGTCCGGTCGTCCTCGATGAGGTCGCTCTGGTCGAGATGAAGTTGGCGGTCGGGCACGTCGGCGGCCGGCGCCATGCGCACGGCCCCGTCGCCCATGCTCTGCTGGGCCGGATCGGCGATGTCGGACGATTCGGAGGCGTCCGTCGGGGAGGAAGAGGGTTGGGACATACTGTTTGGAGACGGATTTCTTGGTGACAAATACTATTGAATACGGCCTCCAATGAGTCACGGATGCCATGGAGGCCAACAAGGAGGAGTGTGCGTCGGCGGAACGGGCCGGTCCGCCAAATGCTTCCGTTCTCCCCGTCGGCGGGGCTTGTCCTCGACCTTGCGACCGGGGAAGCAAAAACGGAAACTGCTGCCGAGTGAGGCGTCCGTGCGCGCCACTCAAGAGCGCGGCTCAAGGGCTATCATCACTCCGGTCAGATAAATACGATCCACCCCGAGGAGTATCAAGGATTTCTTTCCACATTCTCTCCACAGGACCCCGCGATTGGACCCCGTTTCGAACACGTTACTCCCAAACGAAACCGGGTTCAATAACGGAAACAAAACCCGGAACTTACGTTTTCCGTGCGAAGCCGGGATGGAGGGCAGTGGCGCGCCGGGCGGACGCTACTCGTCGTCTTCCTCGTCGATGATCTCGTCGGGGCGTACGTCCCACATCAGCATCGTCTCGATGTCCACGTAGTCCTCCTCGCCGAGTTCGTCCGTAAAGCGATAATCGCCGTAGGTGGTACGCTCGAACGGGGGGAGGCGCTCCCACTCGGTCCCCTGGCGGTCAACGAAATGCTCGGGAAAGGGATTGTCCTCGTCGTAGTCGGGGTGGTAGGAGGCGTAGGTCTTACTGGCCTCATAAATGGCCGCGCGGCGGGCCCCGGCCTTGCTCGAGCTCTCGCCCTCCACGCTGAAGGGGGAGATGGAGATGGTGGCCGTTACGAAGCCGTCCTCGTCCTCGTGGTACGTAGGCCGCTTCACCTCGAAGTCGCTCGGATGGGGATATGCGCTACTTTCGTCGGGCATGATGCACTGGGGTCGGATCGTGTGAAGGCAGAACGCCGGCAGCACAGCGGGCAGTTCCGCTGCGAGAACGTCCCCTAAACGACCAGTCCCCCCGGAGGATTCCGGCGAGCCGGAGTGCGCCTCGCGCTCCGCGCGGAATTCGAACGGACCGCCGCCCCACCGTCGTCCCCCTGCCCTTCACCGACAACACCGCAGAGAAACCTCTGTTATTGTTGCCACCCGGGCGCCCGCATCCGTCCAGACGTTGTGAACAGGCCTGTGGAAAACGGGCCGCCGTTGCCTGCGTGCCGTTTCGAAATAGAACAATAACAGAAACTAAACGGGCGGAAAACTCCTCACTTTCCTCCTCAGCGGCGGCTGTGTGGATTTCCGTTATGTATTTTACGCCGGCGAGCAGCCGTTCGTGGGTTGTGGATAACAACCCCCTTCGCCTACGGGAGGGCGAACCGATAGACGCGCCCCGCCCTCGCCGTCCCGTCCACTACGGCACACGGTGCCCCCACCGCCGCGTCCGGCCCTCGGGACTGCTTCCCGCCGGGCCGCCGCAGAACACGCGCAGCCAATGGACTCGTCCAACGCCCCCCCGAACGGCCCAGTGGACGGACAGCACTAGCGATCGGCGGACAGACGCAGTCCTTCGCTCGACGGATGGGTCCGTGGGGGATCTCGGGGCATTGCCTCCTCCTCCTTTCACCCGGACGTGGAAGCGGGCGCGGCGGGACCGACTGGAAAAAGATAGGGGGAACGGCCACCGTTGGGGAGCGATGCCCCTGCGGCACTCGCGGGCTTGCCCCGGCTGTGTGATATTATCCACCGCCTACGCCGGCTCGCCCATGCTCCCACGCGCCTTCTCCCCGCGCTCACGTGGGCAAGCGTGATCAGTGGGTCGCAGTCGAGCCTGCCTCCCTGCGAGCTCCAAGAGACGACTGCAACGCCCGCCCTTCCCTCGGATTCACTTTCTCGACCGCAGTATGCATATTATGAATGGTGAGACCTCCCGCTGTACGGGACGGAGGCCGGGCGGCCCTCCGTTCTCGACCTGAACCTGATCCTTCTGCTTCCTTCGACCGATGCGACACATTTCGATTTTTGCGCTCTGCGCGCTGCTCCTCACCTCCTGCTCCCTCTTCAAAAGCTCGACGGACGCCAGTAACCAGAAGAGCGAGACGAAAACGGAAGAAGAGGACGATCCCTTCAAGCCGTGGAAGAAAACCCTGGAGGACACCGAGAAGATCGAAGGCTTCATTCCGCTGCACCAGAAGGAGGACCGCACCCTCTTCGCCGAACTTTCGCCCGAGATGCTGGGACAGAACTTTGGCCTGGCCCTGCACATCAGCAAGGGGGTCGGCGTCCTCAACCTGCACGACGGCCTCCGGCTTACCGACATGCGGCTAATGCGCTTCCGGAAGGTGGGGCACGAGATTCACCTCGTGCACCGCAACCCTCGCTTCCGGGCAGACGCGGGCGGGATGCGCACGTCGATGGAAGAAAACGTCGGGCACTCAGTCGTCCAGTCGTTCGACATCGTGAGCCAAAACGACTCGACCGAGCACTTCCTGGTGAAGCTCTCCGACTTTCTGGTGTCCGACTACGCGAACATCGGCGAAAGCGTCAAACCCTACTTCGGCGGCAAACCCGTTTCCTTCCAAAAGGGAACGAGCTACGTGGACACGGTACGGGGCTTCAAGAAAAACATGGAGATCGACGCGATGCTGGATTTCAAGGGCTCCGATCCCCCCATCCTCGGCGGCGGCGCCCTGCCGGACTACCGCTCCATCCCGGTGGGCGTCCGCTACTCCTTCTTCCAGCTGCCGGAGCAGCCGATGCAGGCGCGCCGGGCCGACGACCGGATCGGCTACTTCACCGACGCGATCAAGGACTTCTCCCGGGACAAGCAGGATGATCCCTACCTCCGCTACGTAAACCGGTGGCGCTTGGCCCCCAGCGACACGGCCGCCTACCGCGAGGGTGAGCTCGTCGAGCCGACGGAGCCGATCGTGTACTACGTCGATCACAGCGTGCCGGAGGAATATCGCCCCCACGTGAAAGACGGCATCGAGGCCTGGAATGAAGCCTTTGAGGCGGCGGGCTACAAAAACGCGGTCGTGGCCAAGGACGCGCCGAGCGACTCCTCGTGGAGCGCCGAGGACACCCGGTAC
>CAYULG010000279.1:0-3515 GCA_964445365.1 uncultured Salinivenus sp.
CCCATCTGTCCCCGATGCCCCTGCACGACTTTCTCATCATCGGTGCTCAGAGGGGGGCACGATCTGGCTCAAGGCCTCTCCTCCGGGGCCATCCGGCCGTCTATACGCCGAACCGCGAGGTGCACTTCTTCAACAAGGACCGGAACTACGAACGGGGGTAGACTGGTGTCCCCGGTCCGGGGATACGGAGGAGGGGTTCAGGCGGGGCTGCACCTTCCTGGACTTGGCCCCCGCCGCATCGAGGCGCGGGCAACGCGTGCAAACAGGAAGGGGCCACGCTCGTCGGAACCTCGGGGGGCCGCCTTCGTGCGGGATGCGTCGCACTCGTCTCTACTTGTCCCGCTTCCGTTCGCTCATGTCGGCGCTCGACGACCGCCCACTCATCAGCTGCCTCATGGTGACGGCCGACCGCCCCCACCTCATGCGCCGATCGGTGCGGTGCTACCGGCGGCAGACGTACCCGAACCGCGAGCTGGTCGTCGTCGACGACGGGGCGACCGACCTGGCGCCCATCCTGGCCCCCCTTCCGGACGAGGACGTGACGTACGTCACCCTCGACCCCGACGTCGACCATGTGCTCGGCGCCCTGCGCAACGTCGCTCTCGAGCACGCCTCAGGGGCCTACCTGACGCAGTGGGACGACGACGACTGGTACCACGCGGAACGGCTCGAGCGGCAGGCCGCCGTGCTCGACGAAGGGGCCGACGCCTGTGCCCTCCACGGCACCCTCATGCACCTCGACGCGCCGAAGTACTTCCGTCACCCGTACATCGGCCTTCTTGAGGATGGGGTGCCCGGCAGTATCATGCACCGTCGGGATCGCTCGGCCCGGTACCCCGAGGTGCCACGGGCTGAGGACACGGTGTACCTCGATCACTGGCTGGACCGGGACTACCAGCTTCTCCCAACCGAGCAGTCGCACCTGTTCATCCGGTGCTTCCACGGCGACAATACGTGGGAGCAGACGCACTTCCTGACCCGGATGCGCAACACGCCCCGAGACGCGATTGCTTACGTCTGGCACCGCTACGTGCGGGGTGACCTTTTCCGCCACCGGCGCTTTCAGCTAAGCGACGCCGCCTGGGACGCCTTCGAAACCTACCTCCGCGACTCGGCCGACCTCGACCTGTTCCAGCACGCCCCGGATGCCCCCCCTGCGGCCGCCCTCGCTCAAGAATAATCTCTTCCATGCAGGGCTTCCTCTCCTCACTGTACCGCCGCTTCACGCGATGGGCCACCCGCACGAAGGACCGCGTCGAGCAGTGGGCCGATACTACCGCTGGCGGGCGGACCCTTGCGATTCTCCGTCACGGCGTTACGGTGGCCGTCATCGGGTACCTGGCCTACCAGATGACCAACATCGGATGGGGCCGCATCTGGGCCGCTCTTCCCACAACCCCGTGGTTCTACGTCCTCTTCCTGGCGTTGTACTTTCTGCTGCCCATCTTTCAATCCATCGGCTACAACCTGATTTGGCAGCAGCCCTTCCGCACCCTTTTCCCCCCATTGCTGAAGTCGGGCGTCTACAACAAGGAGGTGCTCAACTACTCGGGGGAGATGTACCTCTTCTCCTGGGCGCGTGCAAACCTGGGCTTCAGCGACGGCCAGATTGCCCACCACATCAAGGACAATACAATCGTCTCGTCGGTAGCCTCCACCACCAATGCGGTGGTGCTGCTGGGAATCTTCCTCGTCACCGGCATGGTCCGACTTCCGATGCTCTCCGACCGAACCTGGATCTACGTGATCGCGGGTGTGATGGGCATCATCGCTCTGATCGCGGTGGGCACTCGGTTCTGGCGCTCCGTATTCAAGCTGTCCGGCGCCCTCGTCCTCGCCCTGTTCGGCCTGTACTTCGGCCGTCTGCTGCTGCTGCAGGGACTGCAGGTCACGCAGTGGGCCGTTGCCCTCCCCGGCGTGTCCGTCCAAACGTGGCTCACGTTCCTCGCGGTGCAGATCATCACGAAGCGCATCCCGCTCATGCCCAGCAAGGACCTCTTCTTCATGGCGGTCGGGCTCAGGATGGCGGGCGCCGTGCAGGTGCCCGAGGCCGGACTCGCCGGCGTGCTGGCGGTCCACAGCGTGCTCGATAAGGGCCTTGGCCTCCTCCTGTTCGGGCTCGTGTCGTGGTACGATCGCGACGTGTCGGTCCCCATGTCCGAGAATGGCGAAGCCCCTTCCGACGCCCTGGTCGCGGCGCCCGATCCGGAGCCGGACGCGGAACCGGCCTCCGAGCCCTCCAACGCAGCGTGAGTGGTTCGTCTCTGCCCCCTCTTATCGGGGATATCGCCCTTTCACGCGTCCTTCCGTTATCCCCCGCTGTCCGCATGCGATTGCAGAATGTCGTTCCGTGCCTCCCAGTGCTGATCCTGGGACTACTCTTCATCGGGTCCCACACAACCTCCGCACAGACACGCGCCCTCGACTACCATGCCTTTTCGACGGGGCGGGGAAGCGTAGGGGGGAGCCTTCCCTTCTGGCATTACGCGAATACCCGCGGTCAATTCCGCCAGGGGTCGACCGCAAACTGGCTCTCCGGGGCCGGACTGTCCTTGCCGTTTCGAGGCGACGGAGAGGTCGACGTGAGTGCGGGGGCGGAGGTCGTGGGACGTATCTCGGACGCCTCCAACACGCTGCACGTTCACCGCCTGTACGGAAAAGCGCAATACCGAGGCCTTCGACTCAGTGCCGGACGCTTCTCCGATACGATTGGCCTCACCTGGGACGATCTATCCATGGGATCGATGATGGTGAGCCGAAACGCTCCGCCGGTGCCGATGATCAAACTCTTCACGCCCGACTTTCTGGACGTCCCATGGACCGGTGGCCACGTGCAGGTTCGGGGGCGGTGGTCGGACGGGCGACTGGGCACAAATCGCGTCGTCGAGTCCGCCCTCCTTCACCAGAAAACATTCTACCTGAACGTCAACGTGGCGGACATATCGGCGATTGGGGGCGTGGTGCAGAATACGGTGTGGGGCGGAGCGGGGAAACCGAGTGGATGGGGGGACTATCTTCGCGTATTTTCCGGATCATTGGAGGGGACGGACGTTGATCAAAACCGGACGGGCAACACGGTCGCGGCGTACGATTTCGCGCTTCGCTATGACCTTGGAAACTGGCACCTGCAGGCCTCCCGGCTCTTCTATCTGGAAGACACCGTGTCTATGCAGTTCCGGAGTCCGTGGGATGGGCTGTGGGGGCTCGGCCTTCGACGCAAAGATGAAGAGGGTTGGGTGAACGGCGTGCTCTACGAACACATGAACGCCATTCAGCAAGACGCGCTTCCCGGGGCTCCTCGGGGCCGGGCCGACTACTACCACCACTTCATCTACAACAGCGGCTGGACTTACAAGGACGTGGTCCTGGGCACTCCGCTCCTCGTGTTCGACCCGAGTCGAGACCAGATGGAGAACAACATGGTTCTCGCCCATCATTTCAGTCTTCGCGGCACCCCCACGGAGCGTCTCGGATATCAATTTCGGATCACGTACAGCCGCAACTACGGCGTTTGT
>CAYULG010000280.1:0-3490 GCA_964445365.1 uncultured Salinivenus sp.
CCACTCAACCTGCCAACACGACCATGAGCCTGTACGACCTGCACAACGCGAAACTAAATGAGATGGACGGAGAAGGCTTTGCCTATTCCGAGAAGACCGTTTACGGCAAAGCCTACAAGGGGGTCTTCTTCGGCGAAGAAGCGGAAGAGATCGAAGAGCTCGCCGATGACGACGAGGAGGAAGCGACGTTCGAGGGCATCCTGTACGACCGCAGTCGAGAACGAGAGAAGAGTTTCTCGGTCGAGGTGACGGATGTCATTAGTACACCGTCTGGGGAGCGCGCCGACTTCGTTGCGACGGAGAAGCCGTAACCCGGCTCGGCTCCATTCGCTTCTGTTGGATTTGGAGGAGGTTGGCACCGACGACTGTCGTGTGTCGGCCTCCTTTTTCTTCTTTTCTGCGGGAGCGAGTGTCAGGGCGATGACGCGTCCTGGTCGTCTGGGGAGTCATAACGGAAGTTGTACGTTAGGCCCACCTCCGGCGTGCCCTGCACCACGTCGACCCCGCCGACGAGCACGAACCGGCCGAAGTTGCCCGCAAGCCCCACCGACGCAGACGGCACGATGTCCCCGTCGCGCTGCCGATCGATCTGGAGGCCAAGGCCCACCGCCGGCTGGACGCGAGACGAAAACACGTCGTAGAAGCCCAGGGCCTTGAGGGTCAGTTTCTGGCCGGGCTCATCCTCAATCACGGCTCCATTGACCGCTGCCTGCAGCTGCACGCCCCCGCTGGGCTGGGTGTACCCGGCGGCGAGCCCGAGGGGCGTGTCGCCCCGTCCGTAGAGTCCGACGGTGCCGCCTACATACGCTACCAGACCGATCGCGGCCGCCGCGCCGAGGGCCGGCCCCCGGAGGCTCGGCTCGTCTTCGTCATCGTCGTCCTCCTCTTCGTCATCGCCGTTCTCCTCCTCGTCGGACCCGGAGCGTCGCACCCGGTCGGCATCTCTGCCCTCCGCATCGGCATCTCTGCCTTCTGCATCGGCATCTCGGCCTTCTGCGTCGGCCTCGTCGCGCCGACTTGCCCGCGCACGGGTGTCCTCGGCCGTCGCTCCCCGCCCGATGGATTCGTCCCGGGGGCGCACTGTGCGTTCGCCACCTTCCCCACTTCGTTCATCGATATCAACGTAGTACGGGCGGGGGGCCACGCGCCAGCCGATGGAGATGGTCGTGCGCGGCTCATAGATGCTGGGTCGAGGACGGCGGTCCGGCCGGCGCTCGCGCGTGTCGGGCTGGCGGCGCTCGGAGGTCGAGGTGCCGGCGGACGCAAAGCCCATGCGCTCGACGACGAGGCTGTCGAGGGTGATGCCCTCGGCAAGGGCCCGACGCGCCTCCTCGGCCGTGGCGTCGAGAAAGACGCGGTCGTGCCCCACCTTGACTTCGAAGGAGTAGATGCTGGGCAGCGGCCGGAGGGCCATGCTGTCCACGGCCACGATCATCTCGCCAACCGATTTGCCGTCCACCTGCACGTCGGCCCGGAGCTCGACGTTGGCCATCCGGACGTCCGACGGCCGCTCCTCCCACGGAAGAATCTCGCCCTGGTAGAGCACCCGATGGTCGGGCGCCCAGCCGAGCACGAACGACCACTGCGAGGAGGAATCGTCGGCGGCGTAGCGGTATTCAAGGGCCAGCGAGTCGAGGCGCGGCAGTAGGTACGGGGCGTTCGTGCCCATCTCGCGGAGCAGCTCCGGCAGCGAGGTCGGCCAGTCCGCGAGGGTGGCCACCCCCTGCCCCTGTTCCTGCGTGGGAGCGTCCGCATCCGGTTGCTGGGCGGCGGCGGGCGCCCCCGCAAGAGCAGAAATGAGGAGGCCGGCGGCCAGGAGGCGGGTGAAGAACGTCATGTTCAAGAGAAGGGACGGTTTGAGAGGGGCATCGCATCTGCGCTGGGAGAGCCGCAGGGCGCACGGCAAAAGTCACACGCCTGCTCCTACGCCGTCCACCGGCATTCTATCCCGGGCCGGGTCGCCCCCAACGGAGCCACTATTCCGAAATGCGCAGGCGCTGGCCGGGGTGGATGCGGCTCCCGCTCAGGTCGTTCCAGGCCCGGAGCTGGCGCACGCTCACCCCGAAGCGCTGGGCGATGCCGCCAAGGGTGTCACCTCGCTGGACGCGGTAGACCGAGGATACTTCATCGCTCGAACTCGCGTTGGACGCGGATCGGTCCGAAGACGAGGCGAGGGCCGTTGACGATGCGGTCGGGTCCGACTCAGAGGAGGCATCCGAGGTGCGAACGTCGGTCGACGTGTCGATGGGGTCGACCGGACGCACGGGTGGGGAGGTGCCGTACTGCACTCGCATCGGCCCGTCCTCCCCGGCCTCGGTGGTGAGGGCGCCTTCGTACTCGCGGACGGGCACGACGAGGCGCTGCCCCTTGCGGATGAGCGTACCCTCCAGCCCGTTCATGCGCCGGAGCACGTCGGTCGAGGTGCCGAAGCGCTGGGCAATTTCCGAGAGCGTGTCGCCGGAGTGCACGCGGTAGGTGGTGGCCGGCTGCTTTTGGCGCTCCGGTAGATCGGCGTAGTTCCAGGCGAAACGGGGGTAGCTGCCGAGCGGAATGCGCAGGTGATAGCGGTTCTTCGAGGGCGGCACGCGCCCCCGCCGCAGCTCCGGATTCAGGGAGCGGAGCACGCTCGGGTCCGTCCCGGCCAAGTCAGCGAGGGTTGAAATCGAGAGCATGCTTCCGTGCACGGCCACGTAGTCGTACGAGAAGGCCGACCTGGGCGGGGCGGGCTCAAAGCCGTACGCCTCCGGGTTTTCCATAACGCGGGCAGCGGCGATGAACATGGGCACGTAGCCTCGGGTCTCCCGAGGGAGATAGTCGTAGACATCCCAGTAGGAGGGATCCGGTTCGTCGGCTCGGCGCACAGCCCGGCGCACGCACCCGGCCCCGCAGTTGTAGGCCGCCATCGCGAGGTGCCAGTTCCCAAATTCGTCGTAGAGGTCGCGCAGGTGCCGGGCGGCGGCGCGCGTAGCCTTTTCGGGATCGCGCCGCTCGTCTGCCCAGGCGTTCACCGTGAGTCCGTATCGTCGCCCCGTGGGGCCCATAAATTGCCACATGCCCACGGCGCCGGCCCAGCTCCGGGCCTCGGGGTTCAGCCCACTTTCGGCCATGGCGAGGTATTTCATCTCTTTCGGCACATTTTCCTCGGCCAGTATGTGATCGATCATGGGGCCGTAAACGTTCACCCGCTTCAGCCACCGGTCGACGTGGCCGTCCGGCTCATCTTGCAGGTACTCGATGGTCTCGTTGACGAGGCGGTTCGAGGTGAGAGGGATTTCCGTGTCCACCTCGGCAGCGCGCACGGGGGGCTCCTCTTTCAGAAGCGGCTGGTCCACCTCGTTGAGGGAGGCAAACAGGCCGGCGCGTACGGAGAAGATCCGCCCTCGTGCCATGCGAAGCGAATCGGGATCGCTCCCGTAGCCATGGAAGCGGCGATACTCGTCGGTCAGTCCTCCGTACAGCTCCCGCACGGCGTCGTCTTCGAGGGCGTCGG
>CAYULG010000281.1:0-3484 GCA_964445365.1 uncultured Salinivenus sp.
ATCCTGGCCGACGAGCCGACCGGCAACCTGCAGTCCCGCCCGAGCGAGCAGATCATGGAGACGTTCCAGCGCCTGAACCGGACGGACGACGTGACCATCGTGCAGGTGACCCACTCCGAAAAGCAGGCAGCGTACGGCGATCGCATCGTCGAGCTCGTGGACGGGCAGGTTGAGGACGACTACCCGGTCGAGACAAAGAAGGCGGCCCCGGCCGAATAGATTTTTCCCGGAGCTGAGAGTCCTTTCTCTGGGAGTTGGGTGCTCACGTGTTGAAGTGCTCGGAATATACGTCCGAACAGTTGAATACCCGAACCCCTCGACACGAATCCCCTGAACACCTGAACACCAAACACCCCAACACCGAGTGCCATGCTCCGCAACTACCTCAAGAGTGCCTGGCGGAATCTCCGGCGCCACAGAACCTACGCCGTCGTCAATGTCGTGGGCTTGGCGCTGGGCATCGCGTGCTGCGTCCTCTTGCTCCTGTTTGTGAGCAGCGAGTGGACGTACGATCAGTTCCACGAGAACTCAGATCGAATCGTCCGGGTGAATCGCGGGGTAACCACACCATCCGGGGACACCGAAACGGAGACGAGCACGCCTTTTCCACTGGGCCCGGCTTTGACGCAGACGTTTCCGGAGGTCGAGGCGGCCGTGCGGTTACGCGACAAAACTGTACGCCTCACGCGGAACGACGAGTCCTTCACGGCTCAGGCGCTCTTTGCCGACTCGACCGTTTTCGATGTCTTCTCGTTCCCGGTACGACAGGGAAAGCCGCGGCGAAGCTTCGCGGCGTCGAGCGGGATCGTGCTCTCCGAGGCGGCGGCGCAAACGTATATCGGGTCGGAAAATCCGATGGACGCGTCGCTCGACGTTCAGATCGGCGACGAAACCATCGAGGTGCCGGTCACCGGGATTGTAGCCGATCCGCCGTCACGGTCGAGCATTCAGTTCGACGTTCTCCTTCCGGTCGAGCTGTACAGGTACAGGTTTTCGGGGGTCATGCGGGACGCTGCCCTTCAACGCTGGGATTTCCCGGTCGTATCGACATTTGCGTTGCTTCGAGAATCGGGGCAGGCCATGGCCCTGGAGGACAAGTTGGAATCGTTCGCCGCCGACCGCTTCGGGGCGCCTACGCCCGGGGGGGAGAATGATCTGGAGGTGCACACGGGAGAAAAGAACGAGCACCTCCTCCTGCAGCCGCTCACGGACATCCATCTGACCCCCGAGATTGCCCCCACGACCCTCACGGCCCCGCGCGATCCAGTGTACTCGTACGTGCTGGCGGGCGCGGCCCTTCTGGTGCTATTGATTGGGGGCATCAACTTTACGACGCTGTCGCTGGGTCGCTCGGCCGATCGGGCCCGGGAGGTTGGGGTCCGGAAGACGCTCGGCGCCCGGCGCGGACAGGTGCGCGCCCAGTTTTGGGGCGAGGCCGTCCTCACGAGCGGCATGGCCCTTCTTCTCGGGCTCGGACTCGCGGCCCTCTTTCTGCCGACGTTCAACCACATGGTTGGGGCGGACCTCCACTTCCGCCTGGGTCCCGTCCTGGTCGTGGGGCTGCTGGGGCTGACGGGGCTCATCAGCCTCCTGGCGGGCAGTTATCCGGCCCTCGTCTTGTCTCGCTTCGACGCCGCGTCGATCCTGCGTAGCTCCGCGCAGATTGGCGGCCGGAGTTCGCTCGTGCAAGGGCTCGTGGTGTTGCAGCTCGCCCTGTCGACGGGACTGGTGATGGGCGCGCTCGTCATGTCGAATCAGCTCGACTACATGCGAAACGATCTGGGCTTCCAGACGGAACAGGTCGTGCGAATCAGCGCCCCCGGCAGCACGCGCGACGGCAACGAAATCTACGATCCCTTTCGGACGGAGGCACGACGCCATCCAGGGGTGCAACAGGTCGCGGCCTCGTCCTTCTCCTTCTTCGGCAGTGACGGGATCGAGGCTTCGATCCCGTCCACCGGCGCTGAGGACGTTACGGCCAACGCTCTCCCGATCGATTCAACCTTCACAGAGACGCTGGCCATCGACGTTGTCCAGGGACGTGGGTTCCCGGCCCGACAGGTTGCCGACCGGCAGGCGGTGCTCGTGAACGAGGCATTCGTGCAGGCGATGGGATGGGCGTCCCCGATTGGGAAGGAGGTTCGCCTCGGTGACGATTCGCTTGTCGGTACGTTTCTAGACGAGGCGACAGTGATCGGGGTGGTAGAAAATGTCCATACTCAATCGATGCGGCATCGGATTGAGCCGGCCCTGTTCCTGTCGAATTCGGTCTTCAGCGGTATTCAGAACATCTACGTTCGTGTTGCGCCCAATCGGGTTGGCGAAACGATCGACGCACTCCGCGAGACGTGGGCGGACATCGCGCCCGACCACCCCTTCCAGTTCCGGTTTCTCGACAGGGTCGTCGACGAGGCCTACCAGGCCGAGCGACGACAACAGGCCATCATCCGCGCCGCGGCTGGCTTCGCGCTCCTGATTGCATGCTTCGGGCTCTTCGGATTGGCCGCGCTGGCAGTGGCGCGGCGAACCCGTGAGGTCGGCATCCGAAAGGCCCTCGGCGCAACCGTTGAGTCCGTCGTCCTACTCTTCGCGAAAGACTTTCTCAAGCTTACGGGAGTGGCCTTCCTGCTGGCTGTGCCCGTTGCCTACTGGACCATCCGACAGTGGCTTCAAAACTTTGCTTACCGCATCGAGCTCGGTCCGGGACTCTTCCTCGGGGCCGGCGGGCTCGTGGTTGCGGTGACGCTCCTCACCGTGAGCGTGCAGGCGCTGCGGGCGGCTCGTACTGATCCAGCCATCGTCCTTCGAGAGGAGTGACTGGCAGACGGAACGCAAGACGACGGACACGGCAACCGAGGCGGTACGGGCAGCCGCGCCTGTCACGTCTGGTAAGAAGCCCGTCCTCATTTCCTCAATCCCAATCCTGTAGCCATACCCCTTCCCCGAATACCGATGATCCGGAGCTACCTCAAGACCGCTGTTCGAACCCTTTGGAAGAACCGGGGCTCTGCGGCCATCAACGGAATCGGGCTGGCCGTCAGCCTGGCCGTGGCGCTACTCGTGCTGCTGTTTATGCGCCAGCAATGGCGGATGGACCGCTTCCATTCGGACAGTGAGAAGATCCAGCGCGTGACGACACTGGAGCAAAGTGATGGGGTTCACTACGCCACCGCACCGAGGCCGCTCCCAGGCGGGCTCCGCGAGTCGGTGGCGGGCCTTGACGCCGTCGCCCCCGTCGACCGGGATGGGGAGAGCTTCGTCGTGCACGAAAATGAGAGCCTGACCGTCGAGACCATAAGGACCACCGATGCATTCTGGGAGATCTTCGACGGCTTTCAGTTCCGGGCCGGCACGCGGGGCAGCGCGCTGTCGCGCCCCCGCACGGCGGTTCTGTCTTCGGAGACGGCGCGGGAGTTGTTTGGCACCCCGAACCCGGTGGGCGAATCCTTCCGGCACGAAGGGGAGGAAGGATATACCGTCGTCG
>CAYULG010000282.1:0-3475 GCA_964445365.1 uncultured Salinivenus sp.
ATGGGCACGCCGTTCACCATTCCCTCCCTAGCCCTGCCCGGCTGCCCGCCGCCGCTGGCTCAGCTTTTTCCGCCCGAACCGATCGACGATGAGACAGGCTGCGCGCTCCGCGATTCGTCTGTGTCCTCTCTCCCAAACAACGTGGCGGTTCCAAGTGCGGCCGTCGCGGACGTCCTCAGCAACCAGTCCCCGTCCGCCAATCCGAACCCGCTCACCCAATTCATCCTCGGCGGCCAGACCCAAATTGAAGCGGCCAAGCGGGTCAACCCCACCTTCCTGACGGCCTGGATCGGCAACAACGACGTGCTCACCGCGGCCCTCCAGGGCGATCCAAGCCTCGCGACCTCGCCCGACTCGTTCCGCACGCGCTACTCCCGACTGGTAGACGAGGTGAGGTCTATCGGTACCCTCGAAGGAGCTGTCTTCGTCGGGATTGCAGACGTCACGCTCGTTCCGCACCTCTCCACTGGTGCCGCATACCAGCAGGCCATCACGGCGGCACAGGATGCAGGCGTGCTCCCGTCGAACGTCGAGACCGAATCTTGTGCCCCAACCGAGTCCGGCTCCGTCCTGATCCCCTTTCAGCACGGGGGCGCGTTGCTGCAATCCGCGTTGGGGCTCGATGAGCTGGGGTCTCCGGAAACCATCACGCTCGATTGCTCGCAAGACCGGACCGTCGAAGAGGTCATTCGGCAAAGCGTCTCCGACAATGTGGAAGCGATCATCCTGGACCAGATCGGCGAAAACGTTCAATCCATCTCTCTTCTGACTCCTCAGGAGACCGCGCTCCTTCAAAACCGCGTGGCAAGCTTCAACCAGTTTGTTCAAGGCCAGGTGGACGGTGAATACGGCTACGTAGACCCAAATCCCCTCTTCAGTGACAACAGCGACCAGATTCCAGCCTTTCCCGAGCTGTTCGAGAACCCCAACACGCCGTGGGACCCTTCGCAGCCCTTCGGTCCTTTGTTCAGCCTCGATGGGATTCATCCGAGCGCCAAGGCACACCGGCTGGTGGCCAACGCTATCATCGACGAAATCGCGAGCACCTACGACGTACAGCTCTCGCCCGTGTCGACGCAGTAACCCAACGCAGGGCTAGGACGACGTGTCGGGAGCGGCCGAGGCGTCCATCGAGCTAGTGTCTTGATTGCTCTCGTTCGCATCAGGAGTCGGGCCAGGCATCGAGACCGTCGTGTCTGTGGCGGGAACGGTGGCCGGTTCCGGATCGGCGGCAGCCTCTGTCGTGTCTGTGCGAGTCGTGTCCTGAGCCTGAAAAGTGATCGACCCGTTTTCGGTCCGCACGTCAAGGGTGGGCCCTCCCTCCCCCAACTGCGCCGTGTAGCGCGCCCCCGCATTGACGGGCGCAAATTGTTCGGACGAAAACGACAGCCCCTGCGTCCGGATGGTGCCGACATCTGTGCGGGCATCGACCTGGACCGATGCGTCGGGCGGTAGGCCCACCTCCACGTCGCCGTTCGACGTTTGCAGTCGAAGGGGCCCCTCCGCCGGAACGGCGCGGACGCCCACCCGCACGTCCCCGTTTTCGATGGTGACCTCTACCGGGGCCGCGGCCTCCTCTACGTCCACGGCACCGTGGTCGTGGTCGATGGTGAGCGCCCCCTCTACCCCGTCAATCTCGACCGACCCGCTCAGCCGATCGATTCGGAGGGCCGTTGGGCGAGGCACCTGGCCCCGGATGTCCACCGCGGCATAGTCGCGCTCCTCCGCCGCAAGCGTGTACACGTACTCCGCCTCCGTGCCGCTCTCGGTGATCGAGATGCCCTCCAGCACCGAGCGGCCGTCGTCCTGCGACTCTCCCCGACCGCGACGTACGAAGGAGAGGTCGGCCGTCTCCCGGTCCGCCCCCGACAGCTGCACCGAGCCCCGCAGGCCCTCCAGCGCGAGGGGCCGGGCGTTGGGGGCCACGGCGCGGCTCACCGTGTCCACCACCTCCACCGCCCCGAGCCGCATCACCCCGTCGCTCGTTCGCGACACGTCGGACTCTCCCTGCTGACAGGCCCCGAGCAGTCCACTCCCGACGACGAATAGCGCGAGGACGAGCAACCGTGCAGTCGACATGGCAATGAGTGTGGACGAGAAAAGAACGCGACGAGTGCGCCTAGTGCTTAGTCAAGGCTCATCATTTGGGTTCTGGAGCGATCTCAAAATCCTGAACTACTGGCACGTCATTTCGAGCGGAGTCGAGAAATCTCCCTGGAGAGGACTGCCGACCTCCGTGGAGGCTCCTCGACTTCGCCCCGAGCGAAGCGAGGAAGTAGTCTCCGGGCTGCGCTCGGAGCGACCTGCCTGGGATTTTGAGATCGCGCATTAAACCTGTAGAATGGTGATCGACGCTGCACTAGTCAATGAAGCTCAATGTTCTGAATAAACCGACGGGCGGCGAAGTAGGACCCAACCCATCCGAGCAATACGCCGCCCGCAATCAGACCGCCCACGAGTCCCAGTTCAATGTGGAACGAGAGCGGGGTTTGATCGATCTGCTGCAGAAAGCCGCGGTAGAGGCCCCAGACGACGCCCCCCGCCACCAGTCCCCCGAGGAATCCCTGCACGATGCCTTCGACCAGGAACGGGCGACGCACGAAGCGATCGGTCGCCCCTACCAGCTTCATCGTGCGGATGAGCAGGCGCCGCGCGTAGATCGTGAGCCGGATGGTGTTGGCCACCAGAAAGAGGGCGGCGAGGACGACGATGCTCCCAAGTGCAATGCCAATGGCGTTGATGAGCTGTCGGTTCTGAGCTACGCGTATGAGCAGGTCCCGGTTCAGGACCACATCGTTCGCCCCCCGCCACTGCTCAATCGTGCTCGCCATTTGAGACATGCTGTCGGGATGGGCGTGGCTCGGGGCCGTCTCGATTCTAATCGACGCCGGGAGAAAGGTGGGCTCCTCGAAGGCAGACGCCCCCTCCCCAAACTCGCGCCGAAAAATCTCGGCCGCCTCTTCGTGGGACACAAAGTCCGTCTCCGCCACCCCAGGGGCGGTTTGGATGCGGGCATGCAGGGCCTTCTTCTCCTCCTCGGTCGCATCCTGCTCGATGAAGACCTCCATGCGACTGGCCTGCTCGCGCAGCGTGTCCGACACGACCTTCGCCTCGTACCCCACAATCCCAAACACGCCGATGAGTATGAGCGCCACCGCAATGGCACTCGTGGACGCGACGGCGGAAAACGCGGCCCGTCGCAGATTGGCAAGCCCTTCGCGGATGAAGTACGGCAGCACGGAGATCGTACGGTGCGATGACTGGAAGTCCGACGCCCGCGGAAAAACTTACGAAGAGTCCGCCGGAAAGGGCAACCGGGCAGGGCGATATCTTCAAAGCTCAGTCGCATTTCAACACTGTGAGTTGACCACGGACGTGGCCGCCTTGACGTGGACCGACCGCGGTCGGCAGACGGCAGACCGCCGTTGAACGCCGCAAAACCGCGGTCCGCCCCGAGGCGAGCTCGGTCGAAAAA
>CAYULG010000283.1:0-3457 GCA_964445365.1 uncultured Salinivenus sp.
CTCCACGAGGCGTTCGAGGTCCTCCTCGGAGTAGTAGGAGACCTCGATGGTGCCCTCCCCATCTGTCTTGTGGTTGATCTGCACCTGCGTGCTAAAGCGGGACCGAAGCTTGCTGCGGTACTCGTCGAGCTGGAGCTCTTCTCGGTCGGGGGAGGGCGAGGGAGCCGTGCCATCGGTGGCGTCCTCGTCGACATCGTCTTCCTGGTCGGCGTGCCAGTCGCGCGCCCGGCGCTCTACCTCACGCACGGAAAGATCCTCTTCGATGGTTTGCTCCAGCAATTCGACTTGCGCCTCTTCCGCGTCAATGGCGATCAGGGCGCGGGCGTGCCCCATGGCCACCTCTTTGTCACGGAGAGCCGCCTGCACACGCGGGGGAAGCCGAAGCAACCGCAGGAAGTTAGACACCGTCGCTCGACTCTTACTCACCTTCTCGGATACGGCCTCCTGCGTGAGCCCGCACTCCTCCATGAGCCGCTGGTAGCCCAGGGCTACCTCAATGGGGTTGAGCTCCTCGCGCTGGACGTTTTCCACGAGGGCCATCTCCAACATCTCCTCGGAGCTGGCCTCACGGATGAACGCCGGGAGGCGCTCGACCCCGGCACGCCGAGCTGCCCGCAGGCGCCGCTCCCCCGAGATAATTTCGAACTGGCCATCCTCGAGGGCCCGCACGGTGATGGGCTGGATGACGCCGAGCTCTTCGATAGAAGCCGCCAGTTCGTCGAGCGCCTCGTCCTCAAACTCTTGGCGGGGCTGGTACGGGTTGGGGCGAATGCGCTCGATGGCCACCTCCGCCACACGTCCCAACAGCCGCGTGCCATCTTCGAACTGGTAAAGTTGGCTCTCCGAGACATCTTCGCCGCCCTTCTCCTCCGAGGCCTGTTCTTCCTGCTCGTCGGAGGGGATGAGCGCGTTGAGTCCTTTTCCAAGTGCGGAGTCGTCAGCCATACTGAATGGGCGTCAAGGATGCGTGAGTACGGGATAACGGGACCGGCCGAAGAGAGCGGCTTGCCTCTGTTCTCTGGCTGCGCCTCAGAGACTGGTTTGATTTCACACGATGGGTCTGCGGGCAAAATGTAAGGACTGCCGACCGGCGCCCCCGTCCGATGAGGTTCGTCCTTGACGGATCGTACGTTCTAGGACTGGGCCGGGCATCGATCGATTTCAAGACGCTCAAAAATCAAAACAGTCTCTTCGTTCGTGATGCGTGAATCGTGATACGTGAGAAGGGTCGCTGTCATTGATCAGGCGTCCCGGATCACGCATCACTCGTCACACCTCTTTGTCGAGGATGCCAACCATTTCGGATTCCGCTTCTCATTCTACCGAACAGCAAGCGCCTACAGTGAGAACTCGTCGGCCGGTGTCGATTCTCCTTCCGACCCGGACGACTCGTCTCCGATGGTCTCCGAGACACTTTCCGCATCGGCCGTCCCCGAATCGGGCGAGGAACTGGACGCGTTCTTGCCGTCGTCGTTCGCCTCCGCCTCCCCGTTTTCGCTGGTGTGGTGCTTCTCGATGAACTCCTGGTTCTTCTCCAGAATCTCGCGGGCGAGTGCCATGTAGTTCTTGGCGCCCTTGCTGGAGGCCTCGTACAGGATGGCGGGCTTGCCGAAGCTCGGGGCTTCCGAGAGCCGCACGTTGCGCTGTATGATGGTCTCGAACACCTTATCACCGAAGTAGCTCCGCACCTCCTGCGCCACTTGATTGGAAAGGTTCAGGCGCGTGTCGAACATCGTGAGCAGCACGCCCTCAATCTCCAGGTCGGGATTGAGATGCTGGCGCACGATCTTGATGGTGTTGAGCAGTTGGCCGAGGCCCTCTAGCGCGAAGTACTCGGCCTGCACGGGAATGAGCACCGAGTTGGCCGCCGTGAGTGAGTTGAGTGTAAGGAGCCCGAGGGAGGGCGGGCAGTCGATAACGACGAAGTCGTATTTGCGTCGAATGCGGGGCAGCGCATTGCTAAGAATCTTCTCCCGCTGCATCTCGTCGATCATCTCAATCTCGGCACCGACGAGGTTGATGTGACTCGGCAACATGTCGAGGAACGGCATCTCCGTCGTCACCACGGCCTCGGCGGCGGAGACTTCCCCGATGAGCACCTCGTAGATGGAGGCGCCGATCTCATCCTCTCCCAGCCCGACGCCGGAGGTGCAGTTGGCCTGAGGATCGATGTCGAGAAGGAGCGTCGAGTGCTCGGTCGCCGCCAGGGATGCAGCCAGGTTGATGGCCGTCGTCGTCTTCCCCACGCCGCCCTTCTGATTTGCAGTGGCGATGACTTTGCCCATAGGCATTCACACTCTTTGATGGAGAGACAAGCCGATCCGTCCCCACAATCCGTCGTCGAGGTCGCGCTCGTGCAGCCGTCGGTTCGTTCGACCGTCCGGTTCACGCTCGGGTACAACCAGGATTGGCCCAACGCCTTCCGGCCTGGTTGCAATCTATGAAACGCCGTGCGCCAATGTCTACCCGCACAGCGCAGCGTCACGGCCTCTTCGCACGACCAGAGGCACCGATCTGCTCCGGATCACTCGTCCGGTCGTGGGGTTTGACACTGGCGGCACATGATTTGCGCACTCGTCTATGAACCGGTGCCCGCCGTGACGTGTTCGGGCCCGCCAGACCTGCATCGAAAGGAGAATGTACTCTCAGATGGTGACCAGATGGTAACTGCTCTCTTCACTCAGAGAGGGGCACTGCGGATATCAACGACCCGGGCGTCTGGGAAGTGATCGATGTGATCCCTTTTCCAGACCGTCGAGACTCGTTCCCACTTTCCTCACTATCCAATCTTTCTCGATCGTCATGGCGCGTCAGATTGTGCTGCGGTCGGAGGGGGAGCCCGATCGCCCGTCTTCCGAAAACCTGACGATCGACTACGAGGGCGAGCTGAACCCCCAGCAGCACGCCGCCGCCACCGCCGGGGACGGCCCGCTTCTCATCGTCGCCGGCGCCGGAACCGGTAAGACGCGCACCCTCATCTACCGTCTCGCCTATCTCGTGGAGACGGGCACCTCCCCCGAGCGCATCGTGCTGCTCACCTTCACGCGACGCGCGGCGAACGACATGACCGCCCGGGCGGCTCAGTTGCTCGACGGGCGCTGCGAAAAGGTGCAGGGTGGGACCTTCCACGCCTTTTGCCTGCAGGTGCTGCGCCGCCACGCCCCCGCCCTCGACCTCCCGCGCAACTTTACCGTGCTCGACGCCGCCGACGCGGCCGACGTCATCAGCGTCCTCCGTGCCCGCGGGAACTACGGAGACGGCGAGGAGCGCTTTCCGCAGAAGAAGACGCTCTACAGCATGTTCTCGGGGGCCACGAACCGGGACGAGACGCTACAGGAGGTCCTCACGCGCCGCTATCCGCAGTACACCGGCCAGCTCAGGGCGCTGACGCAGCTCCGGACCGAGTACCGGCAGTACAAGCAGGCCCACGGCATGCTCGACTTCGACGACCTGCTGG
>CAYULG010000284.1:0-3440 GCA_964445365.1 uncultured Salinivenus sp.
GGCGCCATCACCGCTCCCGGTCGGCCGTCCAGAAAGCGGTGAAGCGAGCCGTGCGGGCGGCCGGCATTCAGAAACCGGCCACGCCCCACACGCTTCGCCACTCGTTTGCGACGCACCTTCTGGCCCAGGGCACCGACATCCGGACCGTGCAGGACCTTCTCGGCCACGACGATCTCCGCTCCACGCAGGTGTACACCCACGTGCTGAAAAACGGGCGGGCGGGAACGCAGAGCCCCTTGGACGTCATCGGGGAGCATTGAACGCCTGCCTGACAGGGAGCCCCCCTGTTTTTTTCCGGGGGACCGTCCCGCTTCCACAAAAACCCGGCGAAACGCCCCGACGCCCGCTTTCGGAGCACCGTCCGCGTCCGTAGCTTGGGTAGTCGACACTGCATCGGGCTGTCCAACCCACCGCGCCCTCTCCATGAAGGACTACCTCCGCTCCCAGATTCGCGACGCCCTCTCCGTCCTCGGCGACGTGCCGGACGACTTCGACGTCACGCTCGAAGCCCCCGCCCGCGAGGAGCACGGCGACCTCGCCACCAACACGGCCCTCCGCCTCGGCAGCGTTCTAGAAGACAACCCGCGATCCATCGCCGAGGCCCTGGCCGAACGGCTGCGCGAGCAGGTCGACCCACGCCGCATCAAGAGCGTGGAGGTGGCGGGACCCGGCTTCATCAACTTCCGCTTCGCCACCGACTACCTCTTCGACGGCCTGGCCGACCTCCTGGCCGCGGGCGACACGTTCGGCCGGTCGGACGAGGGCGACGGCGCGAGCGCAATCGTCGAGTACGTGAGCGCCAACCCCACCGGCCCGCTCACCGTGGGCCACGGCCGCAACGCCGTGCTCGGCGACACGATTGCCAATCTGCTGGACTGGACCGGCTTCGACGTAACCCGCGAGTACTACTTCAACGACGCCGGACGGCAGATGCGGGTCCTCGCCCAGTCGGTCCGCGCCCGCTACGAAGCGCTGGTGAGCGAGGACGTGGCCACCAAAACGATCACGGTCGACGACGACACGACGGTGGAGGTGCCGCAAAGCTTTCCCGAGGACGGCTACCTCGGCGAATACATTGTCGAGATTGCCGAGCAGGTGTACGAGGAGCACGGGGCGTCTCTCCTCACGACCGAGTCGATGGCCCCGTTTCAGGAGGCGGCCGAGGCGGCGATCTTTGCCGACATCGAAGCCACCCTCCGTCGCCTCAACGTGGACATGGACGCGTACGCCAACGAGCAGGCGCTGCACGACGACGGCACGGTGCAGGAGGTGCTCGACGGACTGGACGAGGCGGGTGTCACCTACGAAGAAGACGGCGCCCTCTGGCTCAAGACGACCGAGTTCGGCAAGGAAAAGGACACGGTCCTCGTAAAGCAGAGCGGCGAGCCCACCTACCGCACCCCCGACATTGCCTACCACACCACCAAGTTCGATCGCGACTTCGACCTGATGGTCGACGTCTTCGGGGCGGACCACCACGCCGCCTACCCGGACGTGATCGACGCGCTCGACATCCTGGGCTACGACACCGACCGGGTGGACGTCGTGCTCTATCAGTTCGTGACGCTGGTGCGGGGCGGTGAGCCGGTCAAGATGAGCACGCGCCGCGCCAACTACGTCACGCTCGATGACCTGATCGACGAGGTCGGCGAGGACGTCACCCGCTTCTTTTTCCTCATGCGCTCGCCGGACACGCACCTGGACTTCGACCTGGAGCTGGCGCAGGAGGAGAGCGAGAAGAATCCGGTGTTCTACCTCCAGTACGCCCACGCCCGCATCTGCTCGGTCATCGACAAGGCCGAGGAGGTGGGCTTTTCGTACGAGGAGGAGGCGGACCTTTCGCTCCTTACGCACGAGGATGAAATGGCCCTCATCAAAGAACTGCTCCGCTTCCCGCAGGCGCTCCAAAATGCCGCCGACGCCCGTGCGCCTCACTTCGTGCCCAACTACCTGCGCGACGTGGCCACCGCCTTCTCTCAGTTCTACGACAACTGCCGCATCATCGGCGAGGACGAGGACCTGGCCACGGCCCGCATGCACCTGGCCCTGGCGGCGAAGACCGTGCTCGAAAACGGCCTTACCGTGCTCGGCATCTCCACTCCGCGCAACATGTGATGGTGTCGATCTGAGACGCTATAAGCAGTCCCGATCGCTTCTGCTTGGGAAAGGAGCGTGTGCTCAGCTTCCCATACGTGAGTAGGGGCGTTTATGGGTTTGGGAGAGAGTGGAAGCGAAGGAATAAAGACGCACACGCTCCCCATTCACGTACTGCACCTCCGAGCAGAGACGAAAAAGACGGACGCCGCGCTTTCTGAAACAACAACCTGCCCCCTACTCCGCCCGAGCGATGGACGCATCATCAAGAAGGGAGTCGAGCTCCAGCATGGTCACGGCGCCGTCGAGGAGAGAGTGGAGACGCAGTACCTCGTCGGTGGTGAGGACGGCCGTGTCCTGCTCGTTGAGCCGTACCTGCCATCGGCAGTCGCAGTCGCAGCGATAGACCTGCGCGGCCAGGGGCTGAAGGGCCTCGTGCAGCGTCGTCAGGGCGTCCGGCGCAAGGGTCCACGTCCGATCACTCATCGCGACCCGAAGTCGGTCCGCCGACGCCCGGGTAACTGCGCCGTGCTCGGTGGCAAAGAGCGCTTCGGTGTTGAGGGAAGCAGGAGGCATAAGGAAACTGCGGGGACAGTGCGACGAATGCAGCCGCTATTTAGATCGAATGTAAACAAGCAAAGTTTCTGCTCCGCCGCACTACCATGTAAAGGTTGCGCGAAGCCCGAACGTGCTTCCGCTTAATCGCTAGGAGCATCGGCAGTCCTGCTTCCTCCCATATCGTTGGTTCCCTCCTTTCAAAGACGGGCACACCGGATCCCCACCTGGGAACTGGCTCCTGATGACTCGTGACTTACGACCACGCCGCGCCCGTAGGAAGATCCGGCAATCGTCCTGACGGGCGTCCCCTGACCGATCCTTTGCAATGAGCGCACTGTCTATGCTCCTGCAGATCCACTGGAACGTCGACCCGACGATTTTTCGGGTCGAACTCGGGGCTTTCACCCTTGCTCCCCGCTGGTATGGGCTGCTCTTCGCATCGGGCTTCCTCATCGGCTTCTACCTGATGCGGCACGTCTTCCAGCGCGAGGACCGGCCGGAGACGGACCTGGACTTCCTTCTTCTCTGGCTTCTGGGGGGTACGGTCGTCGGGGCTCGGCTCGGGCACGTCCTGTTCTACGCCCCGGGCTACTACCTTACCCGGCCCTCCGAAATCATCGCGATCTGGGAGGGCGGACTGGCGAGCCACGGCGGCCTCATCGGCGTCCCCTTCGCCATCTGGCTCTACAGCCGCGGCCGCGACGATCAGCCGTTTGTGTGGCTGCTCGACCGGCTCGCCGCCCCCGTCGCCCTCACCGGCAGCTTCATCCGGCTGGGCAACCTGTTCA
>CAYULG010000285.1:0-3432 GCA_964445365.1 uncultured Salinivenus sp.
GAGTGGGAGATACGTTGCAACAGACACACCCACGCGCCCTCTCCCCCATTCTCCCCCTCCTAAATGCCTACACGCTTACACGGGCTCTCTCGCTCCGTTCACTCTCCAACCTCCGACGATGACCGACACGGTTGAGGTATTTGACACCACCCTTCGCGACGGCACTCAGGGCGAGCACGTCACCCTCTCGGCCCGCGATAAGATCCGAATTGCCCAGAAGCTTGACGCGTTCGGCATTGACGTGATTGAGGGCGGCTGGCCGGGATCCAACCCCAAGGACCAGGCCTTCTTCGAACGCGCCCAGAGTGAGGACTGGCTGGACACGTCGGTCTGCGCGTTCGGCTCCACGCGTCACGCCTCGCACGCTCCCCCCGAGGACCCCAATCTGCAAGCACTCATCGAGGCCGGCACCGACGTGGTCTCCCTCTTCGGCAAATCCTGGATCCTGCACGTAGAGGAGGCACTCGGCGTGTCGCTGGAGGCAAACCTGGATCTCATCCGCTCATCAATCGCGTTTCTCCGCGACCACGGCAAGCGGGTGATCTACGATGCCGAGCACTTCTTCGACGGCTACGCCGACGATCCCGAATACGCCCTTCAGACGCTCCGGGCGGCCGCGGAGGCGGGCGCCGACACGCTCGTTCTCTGCGACACCAACGGGGGCTCCCTTCCCCACGACATTCACGAGGTCACGTCTACCGTTCGGGCGAAATTCGACGGAGCGCTCGGCATCCACGCCCACGACGACGGCGGGTGCGCGGTGGCCAACAGCCTCGCGGCCGTGCGGGCCGGGGCCCGCCACGTGCAGGGCACGATTAACGGCCTGGGCGAGCGCTGCGGCAACGCCGACCTGTGCTCGGTCATTCCCGACCTGCAGCTCAAGATGGGCTTCGACTGCGTCCCGGACGACCGACTGGGCGACCTCACTGACCTCTCCCGATTTGCGAACGAGATCGCCAATCTCGACCCCGAGGGCGGCGCGCCGTACGTGGGCCGCAGCGCCTTCGCGCACAAGGGCGGCGTGCACGTGTCGGCCGTCATGAAGGAGCCGAGCACCTACGAGCACGTCGCACCCGACTCGGTGGGCAACCGGCGGCGCGCCCTCGTCTCCGACCTCTCGGGCCGGAGCAACGTCCGGTACAAGGCCGAGGAGCTAGGGATTGAGCTCGACGACGACTCGGCCGCCGACGCCGTGGAGCAAATCAAGGAGCTGGAACACCTGGGCTACGAATTTCAGGGCGCCGAGGCCTCCTTCGAGCTGCTCCTCCGGACCCTCCAAAATGAGGTGCCCGACTTTTTCGGCCTGGAGCGGATGCGCGTATGGAGCGGCCAAGACGAGGCTGGCGACCAAACCGTCGAGGCGTCCCTCGCCCTCACCGTGCAGGAGCAACGTCGGCTGGCCGTAGCGGAAGGCAACGGCCCCGTCGACGCCCTCTCCAACGCCTTGCGCGACGGCCTCGAAACGTTCTACCCCCACCTCGGCGCCGTCCGCCTCACCGACTACAAGGTCCGGGTGCTCACGCCCCAGGACGGGACCGCCGCCACGGTCCGCGTCCTCATTGAGCACAGCGACGGCACCGAGACGTGGAACACCGTGGGCGTGTCGGCCAACATTCTGGACGCGAGCTGGCAAGCCCTCGCCGACGGGCTCCGGTACTACCTGCTCCACGCCCCGACCGGGGAGGCACAGTCATCGGCGGAGGCGACTCCAGTCCAGGCTGCATCGCCTGAGGCGTGATGCGTGAAGACGTGATACGTGAGCGGAGGCGGCGGCAAAAGTAGTCACGCTTCACGTATCACGCATCACTCACCGTTGTCGACCAGCAGCCCGAAACGGACAGGCCTCCTTTTTTTCCGGGCTGGTACTATGCCTCGGCCGGAATCGGCTCCGCAGGCACCTCCGGCACCGAGTCCCCAGAGGAGGCAATCAGATCATCTTCACTGAAGAAAGGATCAGCGTCCTGACGCGACCGCACGGCCTGCCTCCAGGCCTCGTTGAGCAGGTCGTAGTCGTAGGCCTTCCACGCCTCAGGAACGTTCTCCACACACTTGAATCCGTAGGCGACCGGCGACAGGCTGGCCCGAGGCGCACTTGACATCGTGATCAGGTCCGATCGGCCCAGCCCCAGCCGAAACTCGCCGTGCAACTGGCCCAGGATGCAGTGCCGCCCGCTTTCCAGCTCCAGCGTCTCGGAATCGACCCGTCGGTACCACTCCGGATCGACGCCGTCGAGATACTCCGCGCCGCGTTGCACCCGCTCGCGGGCTCGGTCGGGGGTGATCCGCCGCGTGCGGCGCCGTCGCCACCATGCCCGGATGCGCTCAAAGAAGGTCAGCATAGAACAAGACCAAATCGGGGACAGAGCAATGGATGGTACCGTACCACGAGCCAACTTTGGAGATCCGGCCGCCACACCGCAACCGAGCCGACCTCAGTTTCCGAAACGGTAATTTTCAGCCGTGGACCGGCCCGCAGCTCCCTTGAATCGGGACGCCTGGCTGTGCGATCACAGCGTAGAATCTAGACTGGGCGAACAGGGACAGAACAGAGGGCATCGGTATATCAGGACGCCGGCATTCGTTCTTTCCGGAGATCGACCGACCCAGGCAAGAGAGGTGAGCCCCTCATAGGACAGGGACAGTGGAGATCCGTGCTCTCATTTGAACGAGGACGTATCTACTCACTCTCCGCACTTTTGCTTGAGCATCCCCGTCTGAAAGCGCGTCTACCCTCGGGCATTGAGCGCCATGTCTACGAGTGCGCGGTGCGCATCCTCCGGCGTGTGGGCCGGGGTGTCGAAATCGATTCGAACTTCTTTCTGGCCGTCCGGGAGCGTCGCCTCCACAGTTATGCCCTCGGCGTCGATGCCCGTCATGCGGGCCGCCGTGGCTCCCGTCTCCCCGGCGTAGACCTGGGCGAAGAGCAGGAGATCATCTTCGTGCTCCGCGTTCATGTGTTCGACAATGCGCTCGGCATCCTCCTCCGACAGAACGTGATCGCGCTGCTCCATCGATTCGGGATGGAAGACTCTGGAAAGGACGATTTAGGTTGGGAAAGCTTACGTACGGATCGATTCCGAACGTGTTGATGGACGGATACTCCTGTTTCCATCGGTCCGTTCGGTGGCGGCTTCTGTTCGAAACTCTCGTGGAGCCGGAAGCATTTCCGCTTCAATTGCGTGAAAGATCCCCAGTGGTCACAGACTTTCAAACTGGTTTCTTCCTGTCGGTTATGGCGTACGAGATCGAAGATTTTCAATCGGACGTAATCGAGACCAGCGAGGAGACGCCCGTCGTCGTCGACTTCTGGGCGCCCTGGTGCGGCCCGTGCCGCCAGCTAAGCCCGGTGCTAGAGTCGCTGGCCGAGACGGCGGACGACTGGACGCTCGCGAAGGTCAACGTGGACGACAACCAGGAGGCCGCACAGGCCTA
>CAYULG010000286.1:0-3422 GCA_964445365.1 uncultured Salinivenus sp.
AATGGCACGGCGACGGTGAACGGCACAAGAGCCTCCAGCTTCTCCAGATTGTCTGCAACGATCAGAGGCCCGAACCAAACCCCCCAGCTGGGCCATAGGCTGCTACTGCACTGTTCCGTCCACCCGTCCCGCTGTGTTCATGCGCTCGGTGCTCGTCTCTCTCTGGGTCTGGTTCGCCATCGGGGCCCTCATCGTACTGTGGGTGCCCGTCATGCTCGTCGCCCGACTGGTGGACCGCAGCCCGGCCCTGTACACGGCCGGGCACACCCTGCGGATCGTGGGCCGTCTGTTTACCTACGTGAACCCGTTCTGGGACATTGAGCTGAAGGGCCCGTTCCCCGACGATCCCCGCAATCCGTACGTCGCGGTGAGCAACCACTTCTCGCAGGCCGACCCACCGATCATTGCCCGCGTGCCATGGGAGATGAAATGGGTGGCGAAAAAGGAACTCTTCGACCTGCCGTTTGCCGGGTGGCTGCTGCGACTGAGCGGCGACATTCCCGTGGATCGCGGCAGCAAGCAAAGCCGGGCCCGAGTGCTGGTGCGGGCGGCGAAGTACCTGGAGCAAAAGTGCAGCGTCATGTTTTTTCCCGAGGGCACCCGCTCGCGGGACGGGCGGGTGCGCCGGTTCTCGGACGGGGCGTTTCGCCTCGCCATCAAGGAAGGCGTGCCGGTCCTGCCCCTCGCCATTGACGGCACGCACGACGCCCTGCCCAAACATTCGATCTGGTTCGATCCCGACGTGGAGAAGATCCGCGTACAGGTGCTGGAGCCGATCGATACCAGCGGCTACGACCCCAACCAGGCCCGTCAACTGCAGCGCCGGGTGCGGGCCCGCATCGTCCAGCAGATTGCCGAACGGCGGGACGTGCCCCTCGCCGAGGCCGACGCGCTCTGCGACACATCGGCCGCCGCCAAAGACTGGCTCGACGCCGGACCGCCCCAGGCCGAGCCTGCCTCCGAGGGTGAAGCATCCGTCAAACCCCCGGCGCAATCCGGCTCGTCGGAACCGGGCGGCTAATCGGATCATTCCTGTAGGTCCGATGTCAAAAGTCCGGTCGTCCCATCTTGCCCAGTAGCTCAATCGGCAGAGCGTCCGGCTCTGGACCGGGAGGCTGATGGTTCGAATCCATCCTGGGCAGCCCTGCCCCGCAGTGTCCGCTGCGGGGCATTTTTTATTTGGCCCGTCTTGCCTCGAAGGGCGGGGTTCCACACCTCTTTTTTTTGTCTCTTACAGGGATTCAGGCCCCACGGGACCAGTGTGGCACACTGATTGCCGATAAAGGAAAAGCCGAATCCGGAGATCTGTTCGCGGAAATAGCATTCTGGCGTTACGGCTCGTTCTCATAATCTCTGAAGCAACGTGCAATTATTACTAGTGTGGACCCTAAGTGTGTAACAACGAAATATAAAAGTTCACATCGAACGAACCGATCTCCGTCCGGAGAGACCTCCGTGCATGCTCGACCGGACGATCACGCGCTTCGTACGCGGCTTGCCCCTACCGTCGGCGTCTCATCGGACGACCTTCACGCCTCGACCGTCCCCTCGACCTCGCCCATGCCCGCTTCCCCCGCTGACATACCCGACGAGGTCGCGGAGGTGAGCGACGCCGACGTGCGGGCGGCCCTGGCGAACATCGTGCACCGCAGCCTCCGGCCCCTTCTGGCGGGACTGGCGTGGCTGTATGGGATTTATGCGCTTGGGCACCCTGTCTTCATCGCCGGGCAGACCGGCACGCTCCTCGCAGGCCTCGCGGGCGGGACGGCGCTCGTCTTTCTCGGCCTTCATCTGGGATGGGCTCGGTTGCCCCGTCGTGCGCCCTGGCCCCACGCATTAGGGACCGGCATCACCGTCCTCGTGCTGGGCAACGCACTGCTTCACCTCTCCCTGACGAACAGCATCCTCCAGACCACGAACGTGATCCTGCTGTTGGTGGGGGTGGGGTTCCTCAGCCTCTCGACACGGTGGTATGCTCTTATGGCCGGCCTGACGCTCGGCGGGTGGGGCCTTGCCGTGTGGGCCACCCTGCCGCATCCGTATCCTGTTCACTTCGGCTTTGCCATGCTCTCGGCGACCGTACTGGCCACCGTCGTGCACGTGGCACGACGCCGCTCCGTGTCCGTCGGTCAGCGAGAGCAACTGCGCGGGGAGCAGCTCCGGGCCGCGCTCGCCCGCTCGCTGCGTGCAGAGGCCACCACACGCCGCACCCTGGAAGACACGAACGAGGCGCTCGAGACGGCCGTCGAGGAGGCCGAAGAGATGAATCGCCTGCAGGCGACGTTCCTGGCGGACATGAGCCACGAGATTCGCACGCCCCTCACCTCGATCATCGGGTTTTCCGAGGTGCTCGAAGACGAAGCCTCGGGCGAGGCCCAGCGCTTTTCGCAGCTCATCCTGGAGAGCAGCCGGCGCCTGCAGGAGACGGTCAACTCCGTGCTTGACCTCTCGAAGCTCAAGACCGAATCGGTGGCCCTTTCTCCCGAGCAGGTAGACGTGGCCGCCGAGGTGCGCGACACGGCTCGCCTCTTTGAGGCTCAGGCCGACGAGGCAGGCGTGGATCTGACCGTCGAGGCCCCCGAGGCTCTCCCGGCCACACTCGACGCCTCGGCCCTGCACCGGTGCGCCTCGAATCTCGTGAGCAACGCGATCAAATACACGGAGGCGGGAGGAGCGGTGTCCGTCCGGCTGGAGGAAGCGGGGGATGAGGTTGTTGTGGTGGTGGAGGACACCGGGGTGGGCATAAACTCGGACTTTCAGGACCACCTGTTCGATCCCTTCGAGCAATCGGGGGCGGACGTGCTGGGGGACGAGTCGGGAACCGGCCTGGGCCTCGCCATCACCCAGCGGCTCGTCTCCCTGATGGACGGCACGATTGAGGTGGAGAGCACGCCGGGCGAGGGCTCCGTCTTTACCGTACGGGTGCCGCGCTGGGTGGAGTGCAATGGGGAGAGGACGTAGCACCCGGCGGCGCGACTCCGGGGTTTGATTGTCCGTCGTGGGACCACGTTCCCCTTCCAGATGTGGGACGAACCCGGCAGTCGACCGCTGCTTCTCCACGTCCCCACCTTTCCACGCCCACATGGCCTTTACGCTCGACGCCCTCACCGACCTCCTCGACCTCGAATACATCGAGCACAACATCTTCCGGGGCCAGAGCATCGACATCGGCTCGGGAACCGTGTTCGGGGGGCAGGCGCTCGCGCAGTCGCTCGTGGCCGCCCGGCGCACCATCGACGACGATCGGGGGGTTCACTCGATGCACGGCTACTTCATCCTGCCGGGCGACGTGGACGCGCCCATCGTCTACGAGGTCGACCGCCTGCGCGACGGCAACAGCTTTACGACCCGCCGCATCGTGGCCATTCAGCACGGGCGGGCCATCTTCAACATGGCCGCCTCCTTCCACACGCCGGAGTCGG
>CAYULG010000287.1:0-3391 GCA_964445365.1 uncultured Salinivenus sp.
CGCTGCTGTGCTCGACGAGGCCCCCGCTACCTTCGATGGGCGCACGCTCGACCTCCACGGCAAGTGGGTCCTGCCCGGCCTCGTCGACGCGCACGTCCACTCCTGGGGCAACACCGGGCCGGCGTTCCAGCAGCGCCAGATGCTTCAGACGAGCGGGACCGCCAAGATGATGCTCTACACCGGTGTCACGGCCTTCCTCGACCTCTTCTCGCCCGAGGACTACATCTTTAAGCTTCGCAGTCGGCAGCGCACAGAAGGCTTCCTTGGGGCCGATATTCACGCCGCCGGTCCCATTCTCACCTGTCCAGAGGGGCACGGCACCGAGTACGGCGTGCCGACCCGGACGGTCGCGTCGCCGGAGGCGGCCCGGCAGACGGTCGACTCGCTCGCCGGACGCCAGCCCGACGTGGTAAAACTGGTCTATCACCCGAATCGAACGGACCGGTCCCCGTCCATGGACCGGGCCACGATGACGGCGATCATTGAGGCAGCCCACCGCCACGACCTCAAGACGGTGGTCCACATCGAGACCTGGACAGGAGCGCGGGAGACGATTGCGGCGGGCGTGGACGCCATCACCCACACGCCGCCATCGCCGCTGCCCGACACCACCCTCACGGCAATGCAGGAGCGCGGGACCGTCTGGATCCCGACCCTCGCCGTCCACACGGAATTGTCGCACTGGACTCAACACCCGAATGCACTGGAAAACGACCTCCTCCGAGCCGTCGCGGACTCGGCCCTCCTCGCCGCCTACCGCGACACGTCGGGCCTCCCAGGTGGCATTCAGTCCTGGGTCGACCGACAGATCGATCGGCGAGACGCCCGCCTCAAGGCGGTACAGAAGGGAGCCGAGGCGGGCATCCCCCTCCTCACCGGAACCGACGCGGGCAATCCCGGCCTCTTCCAGGGCTATTCGCTCCACCGCGAGCTCGCTCTCCTGACGGAGGCGGGCCTGTCAAACTGGGAAGCCCTAGCCGCCGCCACGACGGCTGCGGGACGGTTTCTCGACGCCCCCTACGGCCTCCAGCCCGGCGACCGGGCCAACCTGCTCGTCCTCAACACCTCTCCGATTGAAGACATCCGCCACACCCAGGATGTCCACCGTGTGATCCACCGGGGCCAAGTTGTCGACCGCCCCATCCTCCTCGACGAGACGGAAACGAACATGCCCACCGTTCCCACTCGCTGAAGAAGGCCCTCGCACTCACGAAGCGCTACGATTTCGAGACAACGAACGCGCGACTCATTCTACTCATGACGCCAAACCTCATAAGCCACACCATGCGTCCGACCCCGTTTGTCCCCCAAAAGACGACCGTCGTTCTCACAGCCGGCCTGCTCCTGTTCAGCCTCGTTGCGTGCGGATCGAGTACGCCGATGGCGCCGGCCTCGTCGGCGTCGTCCCCCCTCGAGAGCACAGCAACCGACTCGCTTCTCCGACAGGTCAAAACCCAGATTCGGGAGGCCACCGACAAGGGATCACTCGACTCCTTGAAGCAGGCCCGCGCCCAGGCCAAGCAGGCTACTGGGGGCAAACGCAAGGCCCTGGCCCACTACTACACCGCCCTCGCCGACTTTCGAATGATCAACCAACTCCCCGAAGACGACGAAGACCGGCGCGAGCAGGTGATCGAAGACGCCATCGGCCACCTTAAGCGCGCCACCGACACGGCGCCGTCGATGGCCGACGCCTGGGCCCTGTTGTCGGGATGCTACGGGCAGATGATGGGCATGAATCCGATGCAGGGGATGTCGCTGGGCCCAAAGTCCAACGAGGCCATGAAAAAGGCCAAGAAGCACGGCCCCAACAATCCGCGGGTGTGGATCATCGATGGCACGTCGGACTTCTACACGCCCAGCATGTTCGGGGGCGACAAGGAGCAGGCCCTCGAGAAGTTCAAAAAGGCCGCCCAGCTCGCCGAGAAGGAATCGGTCCAGGATCCGCTGATGCCCAGCTGGGGCCACGCTAGGGCCTACACCTGGGTCGGCATCGCCCACATGGAGGCCGAACGCTACGCCAAAGCGCGCACCGCCTTCGAAACGGCCCTCGACCTCAATCCCGACGACAGCTGGGTGAAGCAGGTCCTCCTGCCCAAGCTCGACGAAAAGCAGAGCTAGCAGACCCTCAACCCAACCTCCAAGGGTCTCGCGTGAATGCCCCAGACTCTTCGAATCGTGACCCGTCAACTCATGACTCATGCCCCATGACGATGAATCCGACGGCCCGGCCCGAATCGATTCTTCCCCTTCATCACGTACCTCCCCGCCCCCAATGACCACAGCCCTCTCCCTGCAGTCCCTTCGCAAAACGTACGGCTCGACGGTCGCCGTCGACGATCTGTCTCTGGAGGTGGAGACGGGCGAAATCTTCGGCCTCATCGGCCCGAACGGCGCAGGCAAGACAACCGCCGTCGAGTGCGCCTTGGGACTCCGGCAGCCCGACGCGGGGTCCGTGCGCGTGCTCGACATGGACCCGCAGCAGGCGTCTCCCGCCCAGTTCTACGGTCGGGTCGGGGCCCAATTGCAGGAGGCGGCCCTCCCCGACCGAATCACCGTTCAGGAGGCCCTCGACCTTTTCGCGTCCTTCTATCCTGAAACGACCGATCGCTCCGCCCTTCTTGACCGCTGGGGCCTGGCGGACAAGCGGGACGCGGCCTTCAGCACCCTCTCCGGCGGCCAAAAGCAGCGGCTGTTCGTGGCCCTCGCCCTGGTGCACGACCCCGACCTCGTGGTGCTCGACGAGATCTCCACCGGGCTCGACCCGGAGGCGCGCCGGAGCACGCGAGACCTGCTCCGGGAGGTACAGGCAGCGGGCACCACCGTCATTCTCGTAACCCACTTCATGGACGAGGCACAGGCGCTCTGCGACCGAGTCGCCATGGTCCATCAGGGCCGCTGTGTCGCCCTCGACACTCCGGAAGCCCTCATCGACCGACTCGACGCCTCCTACCGCGTCCGGTTCACTGCGCCCCCCACCTTCGATCCCGCGCCGCTGCGAGCGGTGGACGGCGTACGGACCGTCACCGCCGACGACGATCACGTACAGGTACACGGCGGCGATGACCTGCTTACGACCGTCGTGCGTCACCTCGCCGAACAGGGCATCACCCCCGACGACCTCCACGCCGAGCGCGCCACCCTGGAGGACGTCTTCCTCACCCTCACCAGCGACCGCTCCAGCGCCGCCCTGCCCCCCACGAATGCAGCACCACCGGCCGAAAAGGAGTTCTCATGACTCGTTATCTCATAACTCTTTATCTCATGACCCATGAACGCATGACCCCATCCCCGACCCCCGAGACCAACGCCCTCGCGTCCCCAGCACGCCCATTCCTTCGTAACGACACGCCCGACCGATGAAGGCCTTCCTCACCCTCACCTGGACCCA
>CAYULG010000288.1:0-3370 GCA_964445365.1 uncultured Salinivenus sp.
GCCCGATGCCGGTGAGCATCTGCCCGAGGCCGTCGTGCAGGTCCTGCCCGATCCGGCGGCGTTCCTGGTCGCTCACGTTCAGGATCTCCTTCTCCAGGCGGCGGCGCTCGCTGATGTCGCGCACGATGCCGGTAAAGATGAGCCGGTCGCCGAGGTCCACCTCGCTGACGGCCAGGTCCATGGGGAAGGTGGAGCCGTCCTTGCGTCTGCCCCTCACCTCGCGCCCAATGCCGATGATGTTGCGCTCGCCCGTCTCGTGGTAGCTCCGCAGGTACTCGTCGTGCTCCTCGCGGTAGGGGGAGGGCATGAGTCCCTTCACGTTGTCGCCGATCACCTCCTCCGCGTCGTACCCGAAGATGTCTTCGGCCGCCTGGTTAAACGACTCGATGGTGCCCTCCCGGTCGATGGTGATGATGCCGTCGACCGTCGTTTCGAGGACGGCCTGCGCCCGGGCCTCGCTCTCGCGCCGGGTGCGCAGGACGTGCTTGTACGCCAGGACCACCGCCACCGCGCCCCAGAGGCCCATGAACACGATGCCGTGGTTGGCGAGGACTTCCAGGGGTTCGTTTCGGTAGAGGTGCATTGCGTATCCGCCCCCCACGAAGAAAGTGGCAACGCCCCCGAAGACCAGGGTGGGCCGGCGCCCATCGACGAAGAGCGTGAGGAGAACGACGGCCACCTGTAGCATCTCGACCGTAAGGCCGGCCGGAAGCAGCCAGTCAAGAGCAAAGAACAGCGCCGCAAGGAGCACCAGGAAGCCGTAAAACAGCGGGGGGCTGGGGCGATCGATCATGGGATAACCGGAACTGCAGGAAGAGCAGGCGAAGGCCGGGGGGGTGGGAGGTTGCCCCACACCGTGAGTGCTAATCCTCCTACGTGTGAGCGCGACAACGACCGTTCCGTCGGGCGGGCGGCACGTCCTTTTCTTACTTGAGAGGCCCTTCCAAGTTTGGAGGCCAACAGTGCATGATCGCTGCGTCCCGTTCGGGATCGCGTTGCAGGGCCGGAGAAGCGGGTCGAGGACGCGGTTCAGGCGGCAGCGAACCGTGTCCCATAGGGCCGAAGATGAGCTTCCTTGAACATCGTCGCGGATCAGCATGCTCCACATCGATCAGTTGACGTGTCTCGTGTCCCCGCCCGTTGCCGCGTCGGCCGCGCTCCGGCAGGCGGTGCAGCTTGCAGCCACCGCAGGGGCGAACGGGGGAGAAGCCCCCACGCTGCACGTCGTGGTCCTGGAGGGCCCTGATCCGTCGGCCGTCGCCGACGCCGTGCGGGATCACGTTGAGTCCCATGGGGCCGGGATATCCGTCACTGCGCACGGCCTCTCCGCGTCCGGCGAGCCGCCGTCGGCCCGGCGAGCGGTCCGAGATGCGATGGCCGAGGTCGGTGACGGGCTGCTGGTGCTGGACTCGCCGGCGAACCGGGGGGCCGTCCCTCCCCTCGCGGACGACTGGACCCAATCTCTCGTGGCCGAGCTGGACGCGCCGCTCTTCATCGTGAACGAGGCCGATCCGCCGGACGCGATCGAGACCATTCTCGTGCCCACCGACCTGTCCGACGAGTCCATTCACACGCTGCGGCACGCCACCGAACTGGCGGACGGCTACGACGCCTCGGTCGTGCTGCTTCACGTGATCGACACGAGCCCGTACGTGGCCCTCACGCCGGTCGACCGGCTCTCGCTGGGCAGTACCACCCTCACCGAGCACCGGGCGCGACGCCGCCTTCAGCAGTTTCTCGAGAAGGGACGGCCGTCGGACGTCCCGATTCGCACACGGATCGTGTTTGGCGAGCCGGCCGATCGGATTGCCCACGTGGCGACCGAGCACGACGGGGACCTGCTGGTGCTGGGAACGCACGGAGGGGGGAGCCGGCCGCAGGAGCCGTCCCTGGGCCCGGTGGCCGACCGCGTCCTCCGCCGGGTCGCGCGTCCCACGCTTCTTGTTCGGGCTGGGGACCGATCCCTGCTGCCGGCCCGCTCGACGGCGAATTCGGCTCGGGAGCCCGGGCCGGATGCCTAACGCACCGATCGGCACGAAAAGGCGGGGGGAGGGAGAATCTTCCACAGGGGTTCGGGACAGTGCTTACCCACCGACCAAGGAGTCCCGGGGACTGGTGTCGGGGCCGGGCGGTCAAAGACTGGTATATTGATTTTCCCTCGTGAGAGGGGCACCTTCTCGGAAAATCAGGAACCATCCGAGGACGCTCGGAACGGGAGGCGGAATTCGTGCCACGAGATGTTTTCTCTCGCTAATCCCCTCGGTTGGATACGCTCACTCGCCTTCTACGATCATTTGTCCGCCTCCTGGTTGCTGGAGCGCTTCCGTTGACCGCGGTTGCCCAGCCTCCCATGGAAAGCACGATCCAGTACACCCGTCCGGTCGGCCAGGCCGGGGGGACCACGTTTGAGACTCCGACCTAGGACACGACATCCTTCGACGGGTTCGAGTTTAAGCCTGGTGGAGCGATCACCCAGCAGCTGCGGGGCGTCACGCAGAGCAATGATGCTGGAAATCTTCCCGACATTGGCAGACACCTGGACAGCCGATTCGGGATTCAGGGAGAGGCCACCACCCACGAGTTTACCTGTGTCGTCGATCGGGTCGAGGGGGAGGCCACGCTTCCGCCTCCCGAAGACGCACTGTCTGCGGGCCGGGACCGCTCCGGCCGGGGCGAGCAGCAATCCGCCGTGGTGCGCGTCCCTGTGCGGGCCTTCGACTGTGGCAACTCGCGCATGACGGGCGACCTGAAGGAGACGCTCCAGATGGAGGAGCATCCCACCATTCAGCTCGAATTGGTGCATGCGACGGTGGGGGACCCGGTCCCCGGACGGCCGGAGTGGCGTCAGATCCAGGTCCTCGGCACGCTCACGATCGCCGGCAAGAAGCGACTGCGTCGCATCCACCTTACCGGCCGCGCGTTCGGCGAGAAGCGATTTCGGGTCCGCGGCTGCCATCCCCTCCGCATGACCTACTTCGGGATTGAGCCGCCGACGAAGGCCCTCGGCATCATCAAGGTCAAAAATCGGGTCGAGGTGCAGTTCGACTTGTACGCCCATCCGGCGGGCCTCGACCCGAACGGGGCCTCCGATGCCGTGTCGCGGGACGATCGGCCCCGGCCCGCCTGTGAGGAGCAGGGCGACTGAGAACCCGTTTCGATTTCTGGTCGTCCCCGGAAGAGGGAAAAGACCGCTTTTTTCGTCTTCCTTTTTTCGCGACGGGGCGTGGAAGCGGTTGCGGACCGGCCCCGAAGATCTTTTCTTGTGGAGGCGCATTCCCGGCCGCCCTCTCTCCGCGGCCCGCCCCTGCGTTTGGCTCCCTTCACAACGTCCCGCCTCCGCTATGCTCTTCCGACAGATCACCGACGAGAA
>CAYULG010000289.1:0-3369 GCA_964445365.1 uncultured Salinivenus sp.
TGATGCCGTAGCTGGCCTTGTAGGAGTCCATCACCTTCAGGTACACGAGGCCGTCTACGTCCACCTCGATGTTGTCCTTCGTAATGCACTTCTGGTGCGGCACATCGAGCACCTGCTCGCGCGTCTCCTGGCGGTAGGCCACCCGGTCCGCCAGCGGAATGGTGAAGTGGAGGCCGGGCGTAAGCGTGTCGTGGTATTTCCCGAAGCGTTCGAGGATGACCTCCTCACGCATCTCGACGATCACGAACGTATTGTAGAAGATGAACGCCGCAAGGGCGAGAAGGAAGAGAAGAATCGTCCACATGGGAATGGAGGGAAGGGTGTCGAGAAAAACGAATTGGGAGGGGGGACAAGCGGGCGCCGCCGAATGTCCTACTGGTGTCCATTGCGTATTTCGTATTGCGTATCTGGAAGAGCGAGAATGTACACTACGCAATACGAAATACGCAATACGAAATACGACCGTTACTCCTGCACGCGAGCCGAGGGGTCGTAGCCGAGGCCAGACGAATCGGCGTCGTCTCGTTCGCTATTGCGGGTATCGTCTGAGGAACGATCGTCCGACGAGAGATCCGCATCCGTGGCCTCGGAGAGTTCCAGGTCCAGGTCCGCGTCGTCGGCCGGCTCCACGATCCAGGTCAGGTTGTCGCGATAGAGCAGCTTTGCCTCGGCCCCTTCCGGCAGCCGCCCCTCCACGGTCCGGGCGTCCCACTCGGCCCCGCGGTGGCGGATGCGCCCGGTCTGGGCCTCGCCTACCTCCTCGACGACCTCGACCGTCTGGCCCATCGCCTCGGCGTCCTCATTCGTCAGGTCCAGGGACGTTTCGCCGCGCACGAAGCGCATGGCGATGGGGCGAAGGGCAATGGTCATGCCCACGGACAGGAAGATCCACGTGAGGATGGCCGTCCACGGGTCGAGAAGCAGGCCCACGGCCCGCAGGCCCGCCACTACGAGGCCGCCGAGCCCGAGGAAGCCCGCCACGCCGCCGGGCACTGCCGTCTCCAGCAGTACCAACAGCACGCCGCCGCCGACGAACGCCCAGGTCAAAAGGGTGGGGTCCAGCAGGTCCATAGTCAAAACCGACGCGTGCGATGGAAGCGAGCACCAACGTGCGGAACGGGAAAATAAGGCACGCACGAAAGAGCGATAGGTTCGCCCCTCTGGGATTGAGAGGACCAAACACAATGGGGTATCCCCCCAATCATTTTGCCCAAGGGAGTGGACGGGAGAAGAACGGCAAACGTCCAGAGGCCAAGCTTCCTCCGCAGACGGCAAACGCGCCCTCTAGTTTGAGGATCAGATGTTGAGAGCACAGTCGGGTAACGACTGAGGACCGTACGTGACGATTCGACGACAGCGTCGGGATATCGGAGTTCGGAGTTGCTTGTGGGAGCGTCAACTCCTTTGTTTCGCATCCACTTGCCACACTCCCGTCATCCCTCGTTGCCATGCGCTCCGCTTTCCGTCTGACAAGTGTTTTCGCTCTTGCGTGTGGTCTCGCATTCGGGGGGTCCCCGGCCCAGGCCGACGTAAATCCCCACGAGCAACTGAAGCACTACGTCCGCGACGTCGTGGAAAAGGTGAAGGCTGCGCCAACCGCCGCCGAGAAACGATCGATTCTCGACGACGAGCTTCGCACGATGATCACAGCCCTGGATCGCGCCACGCAGATGACCGACCGCGCCGCCGAGGAGGAAGGCATTGATGCGCTGCGGACCCGACTTCAGGAAAAGCTCGACGAGCTTAACGGCCAGAATGGCTACACCGCCGTCCCTGCCGGGCAGCTCAACACATTTGCGGATTACGTTCAGCAAGACTTCGAGCAGGCCGACAGGGTCATTACCATCGGCGTCACCACGGCCCTGCTCATCGTGCTGATTCTCATACTAATATAGGTATAACCCTTGATCGGTGGTTCGCCTCGGCATGCGTCCGCTGAGCGTGGCGACGGTCGGTGCTCTCACTATGGGGCTCTTCGTCCTCCTGAGCGGCTGTCAAAGTCTAGTTCCTGTTCCGGCGAGAGAGGGAGAAGTAGGAGCGCCTTCTGGCCCGGTCCAGCAGGAGATTGTCGTGGTTGTCCATGGCGATGCGAGTTACCTGTATTACGACCGGGATGGCACGGCCCAACAGGCCGACGAGGAGACGCTCCGGGAGGCGTTCGCCGCCGCGCGACAAATGTCCAACGCGGAGGTGTTTGTCTTCCACCAGCGCTCGCAGGACCGGCTCTTCGGCCTTTTTCCACGTGACGACGGCACCCTCTATCATTTCCGAAGGGGGCGCCTGCAGGGACAGACGACCTACGACCAGAATCGGACCGAGCCCTTTTCGGCGGAGGCGGCGCTGCTTCGCGCCCGTCGGGCGTCCGACTCCGAATCCAATCTGTTCACCGCCGCCCTCTACTACGGTCACGCCGTCCCCGAGGAGGCTCGCCCCGGGTACCACCGATCCCAGTCCGACGTGGGCTTCGGAATCGAGGGGCTGGCGCAGGGGCTCGATCGGATGGGCGAAGCCGCTCCCAAAGCGTTCGACGCGGTCGTCCTCTCCACCTGTGACGGGGGCACGCCGCCCACCCTCGCCGCCCTTGCCCCACACGCTCGTTCGGTGCTGGCTGCGCCCGGTGACCTGCACCTTTCGTTCGTCGACGCCGATCTCCTCCCGCCAGTTGCCGACACGACCGAGGCGACCGCGTGGACGCAGAGACTGGCGAAGCAGGCGTTCGACCGCCTCGCGACTCGTGTCACCACGGCGGTGACCCTCGCCACCTACGACCTTGACCGGGTTGGTCCCTCGGCCCGCCAGATGGCCCGACAGGTCCGCCCCGACACCTCCACGGCGCCCACCGGCGGCCGCCACGTCGACTGCCGCCGGGTCCTCGATGCACCAGTGGACACTTCCGGCGTTCGGGTGTGGCACCGGCCCGCCCGCTTCGGTCCGCGGGCCGACGACGACACGCACTCGGGATGGGGCTGTCTGTCGAATGCCCCCCGTTCGCGGAATGCCGCGCTCGATCGGCCCTGAGTGAAGAGGCCCATGCTCAGCGGAGTTCTAATCACAGCCGGGACGTTATTACGGCCAGGACGACGGCGGTCGCTCGCGACGGTGCCCCTCCGCCACAGCCGTAAGTTTCTCATTCAGCGTGCGCATGGCCTGCGCGCCGGCCAGCAGTTCGTAGAGGGCCTGGAGCTCCTGCGCGTCGAGAGATGCTGAGACCTCGCCGGCGTCGGTGGGCGCCGCCAGCCGCCAGGGCCCCGCGTCGTCGTCTTCGACCCTGTCGAGCACCTCAACCACAGTGCCGAGCAGCGTCTCAAACTCGTCGGCGTCGATCAGAAGCGCAAGACCGCGGAACTCGATCTGAATGCGGCCGCAGCA
>CAYULG010000290.1:0-3365 GCA_964445365.1 uncultured Salinivenus sp.
CGCCGGGTACAACGAGTGGCGGCTCAGCCGGCGGCCGGACTGCGACTGCGAGACGATGTTTTCGTCTGCCACCCGCCGTTCGCTGCTGGGCGTAGGGGCGCTGGCCGTCCCGGTGCTCGTCGTGAGCCCGTACCTCGTCGCCCCCTTGCCGTCGGCGGCCACGCAGCAGGCGCAGGCGTCTGTGGCCGGTTCAGCGTCGGCCCAGCAGGCAGCCGCGTCGACATCAAGTACACCGGCCTCCTTCCAGAAGGTGGTCCTGGACGTGGAGGGAATGACCTGCCAAGCCTGTCCGGAAACCGTGTCGACGGCCCTTGAAGACGTAGAGGGCGTCTACCGCGTCGACGCGACCTACGAGCCCCCCGAGGCGGTCGTCCGCTTCGACCCGGACAAGACCCCGGTCGAGGCCCTGACGCAGGCAACCGAGAAGGTCGGCTATCCCTCCCAGCCTAAATCTGCCTCCTGACCATGCCCGAGATTCAAACCACGTCCACCCTTACGTGCCCCGAGTGCGGAACGAAGACCGCAGTCGAAATGCCGGCCGAAAGCTGCCAGTTCTTCTGGGACTGCCCGGCGTGCGGCACGACGCTCCGGCCCGAGTCGGGCGACTGCTGTGTCTTTTGTTCGTACGGAGACGTGCCGTGTCCCCCTGCCCAAAGGGACGCCGGCTCGTGCTGATGAGAACGAACGGCCGCGTGTGGGCCTTTCTGATGGACGCCGTTCTGATGGACGCCGTTGATGCAAAAGGGGAAGCCGCGATGGGTACGTGGGACCGTCGTCGCGCGGTGGAGGGGGAGAGCGGCCCGAGATCGAACGGAGGAACCAGGGGGGTGGCCATGAGCATCAGAAGAGTGCTCCGAACACGAGCAACAGGCAGGTCCCCGTTTTTGGCGAATCATTGCAGAAGAGGGTCGCGGTCCTGTTCGGTTTTGCTCGTTCCGAACGGAGTCGTGGGACTGACTTTGGCAGGACGGTCTCGGTTCGGACGGGCAACCTACACTGTTGGCGGTCATAGAAGGGATGAGTATTTGCTTTTCCCCCTTTTCACTTCACTCGGACGTCGGCTGAAGAGTCAGTGCCTGTGACCCCGTCCCAGATTGTCGACCGCCGATCTCCTCACCAGGCGGGTTGGAGTGGGGGGATCGTATTGCTGGTGTTGATGCTCACGGTTCCTGCTCCGGCCTGGGGGCAGCTGTCGGACGTGTTGGTGGAGTCCAACGTGTCGAACGCGACCGTCGCGATCGACGGCACAGATTTGACCCGGACGAACGAGGAGGGCGTTGCCCTCATCGAGGCGTTGGCCCCCGGCCAGCACACGGTAGAGCTCCGCAAGGTGGGATACTGGAATGCCTCGGTCCGCGTTACGCTTGAGCCCGGCCTGACGACGCCCGTGGTGCTGGAGCTTCGGCGTCGCAAAGGAAGTGACGGGGGCAGTCTACTGCTAGAGACGAACGTCTCGGGGACCCTCGTTCTGCTGGATGGGGAGGAAATCGGAGAAACGAGTCCCACGGGCCAGATCTTTGTGAGCGGGCTGGAGCCGGGGCAGCACCAGATCGTTGCGCGGAAGGAGGGATACGAGTCGGTCTCCCGGGTCGTGACGATCGACGAAACCGGACTCGACCGGACGACCCGCATTCAGATGACGGAGGTGTCCGAGGGAGGCCCGTCAGTGCCGTCGTCGGACGATGAGCCCGAGCCCACCATCACGGCGGGTCAAGAGATTCCCGACTCGGTTGGCGCGTCGGTCCCAACCGGGGGAACGGTCCGCACGCGCCAGCCGGCACTGGTCGTAGATGCAAAGGTTGGAGACGCGACAGTGCGCGTGGATGACTCGGCTCGTGGACAGACGGGCCCGGGGGGGCAGCTTCGCGTGCGGGCGGACACAGGGCAGCATCGGGTCACTGTGAAAAAGGAGGGGCGGCCGGCGGCTCAGGCGACCGTTGAGCTTGGGCGGGGGGACGAGCGCACGCTCACGCTCGATCTTCGGCGGGCGGAATTGGCGGACCAGACCGGCTCCGGTGTGGTTCCCGTGCTTCTCCTATCGCTGTTGGGGCTGAGCGTCGTGGTCGTTGTGTTCGTCGTGGTCATTAGCAAGCCGGGCGGAACGGTTGTTCGTTGGCTCGAGGAGGGGCTCGGGTTGAAAGATGAAACGAGATACGAACTCGCCCGCTGGATTCAACATCCATTTCGAGACGGGCAGCCGTTCGATCGGTACTACCTCGTCCGGGAGCTTCGATCGGGTGAATTTGCGACAATCTACCTGGCAGACGATCCTGAGATGAGGCGCCGAGTCCGGCTCCGAATTCTGGACGATCCGTACGCGTGGAAGCCGGACCACGTCGAGAACTTTCTGGAAGGCGGGCACATCCTTCAGGACCTTCGGGAGTCGGCCCCCGACGCTCCCATCGTGACCATGCATCGATGCGGGCGAGAAAACGGGGCGGACGACGGACGCCCCTTCCTTTCCCTGGAGCACTTCCAGGGGGAAACGCTCGGCACCCAGTTGAAGGACCACGGCGTCTTCGCTGTGGAGGATGCGATCGCGGTGATTCGCCAGGTCTGTGTGGGGCTCCAGGCCGCCCACGAGCATGAAATCAGTCACGGGCACCTTACCCCAGCGGCCATCATCGTCACGCAGGAGGCACCTCGACCTGAGATCAAGCTGACCGGCTTCGGGGATCGAGGGTTCAAGTACACGACCGAGATTTTGACTGATGGCTATCCGGACCGGACCACCTCGTATCTGTCCCCCGAAAAATTCGAAAATGGCCGTAGCACCTGGCAGTCGGACATCTATAGTGCCGGCATGCTGTTCTACACGATGGTGACCGGATCACCCCCGTTTACCCACGACAACCCCGTTCGGATTGTGGAAATGCACAAAGACGTGTCCCCCCCAGATCTGCCCGAGCGCGTCCCATCGACCATTCGACCGGTCTTTTATCGGATGGTGAGCAAAGACGCGGACCAGCGCCCCACGGCGAAAAACGTCGTTTCTGTTCTCGACCTGGTTGAAGCAACGACCTAAACCCCCTTCGCTTCCATCCTGGAACTGAAAAACGTGAGCCGACGGGCGGACTGAAAGATCGTTTGCGAGTGTCTCTTTAATTTACGTCCTTTGTGTGGGGACAGCTTTCAGCAATGTTGCCCGCGACCGAGCGCGGACGGCGCGCCCATGGACAAGGGGCGAGCGCCACGGTTCGTTTTCTGCAGGTTTGGATCCACCCACGTCGTTCTCAGCCCCATTTTCTAACGCTGAGTCTCCCGAAGAAAACCGGTCGTCTTCCTTTTAGAGGAGGTTTGCCAGGTGTGATGTTTTTCCGTTCCGCCGAGTGCAGTATGTCGTCGCCCTTCCGCGCCCTTGTGCT
>CAYULG010000291.1:0-3357 GCA_964445365.1 uncultured Salinivenus sp.
AGGGGAGACACTCAGCAATTGCCGTCCTGGCGCTCTTCGCGCTCGCAGTGATCGGGACCGCACCCGCCCAGGCCCAAATTTATGTAGACACGGATGCCACCGGGGCCAACGACGGCACGTCGTGGACCGACGCCTACACTGATTTAACGACGGCTGTCAGCAATGCTTGAGCGAACCTATGTGCTTCGTCTACATCATGATTGAGTTGCTTTCTATTTTTCGTCGCTTCGCGCTCACTTCTATGTGTTTGATACATGGCCTTCGGACCTCGGTTGGCTCTATCGGGCTTATTGTCTTATTCATAAGTTGCGGCATCATCGGTACTTCTTCAGCCAAGGGGATCTCCTTCGATGAGAGAGACACAGAGGGCGCAGTTGGGGTTGCGAAGGCTTCTGAAGGGTTTGGGCCTGTAAGAGGGGATTCCGGCTCCGTCGTAAGCCCCCGCAGTTATAGAAGCGACGACCTTCTCACAAACCGGGTATCCGGAGAGTCGGGAATGTGGCTTCAAGACGATCTAAGCAGGATCATCGTTGATTCGATTGTTAAAGAACGCGGTAGTCTACGGACCGAGGCGTTCGGCGCATCGGACAATGAAAGAAAAGGAATCACCTTAGTCACCCTTCAAGATGACGGCTCCGGGGATGTCAACTTTAGCTTTAATACGGACACCCAGGAGTCCAGCTTCTCAGTGACGATAAAAGGTCCAAACTCAGACCCATGGAAAACCTATGATGAGAGCGATTTTTCTTCGTCGTCTCTTAGTGGTACGTATTCTTATTCCTTAGGTCCAAGCCCCTCTTATAGTGACGGGGACGGGGTTTACACTGCTGAGGTTGACCTAAACAAAGATGGAAGCGTAGAAGGGAGTGATACGTACGATACCATCTCTCCTAGTGTATCAATTACTAACCCGAGCGATGGTGTAGATGTCCAGTCTCAAAGCACCATAAGTGGGTCGGCAACCGATAACTTTGAGGTATTTGAGGTTGATGTTACCATTCAACGAACGAGTGACGGTCAATACTGGGATGGGAGTGCATGGACCTCCACTCAGGTTAGCGTTCCAGCACAGGCAGATGACGGGAACTTCAATTCCGATACCGAAGACTGGAGTTACGATGCGAGTTCCATTGATACAGAAGATACCTACCAGGTCACGGCGGTTGCACGGGATGGCAGTTTGAATGAAGCCACCTCTTCCACGGTCGAATACACCATCGATAAGACCGCGCCGACCATCTCGAACGTATCTTTGGGCGAGTCGAGTGGAGATCTCACGTTTAGCTTCGAGAGCGACGAGCGACTCGCGGGATTCGAGAGTGGCCTTGGAGATAACAGCGCGATCACTGTCACCGTTGATGGGCCTACCACAAACGATCTCTATACTTTCGAGGGAGGGGAGTTCACCGAGAGTGGAACCGGCCCCTACACCTACACGCTTGCTACGACTCAGGCTTACAGCGATGGGGATGGGACCTACACCGCTTCGCTCGACGCTGCCACCGATGACGCCGGCAATGATGGGAGTGAAGCCTCGGATACTGACACATACACGTACGATAATGGGACCCCACCGGGAATCAGCAGCGGGACGATGGATGCGAACAACGGCTACGTGGACATCGACTTTAGTGAAGCGGTTTACACAAACAGCGACGGGACCGGTGGCCTCGTTGCTGGCGACTTCACCTATACTTTTAACCAGAATGGGGGCTCAGCGACCGACATCACGATCGATGATGTTACAAAAACCGGCGGGGCAAGTCTAAGCGGAGGAGAAACAACGGTGCGAGTTCAAGTCAGCGTGGTCGGTGGCCCGGCCAGTGGAGACGAGACCATTGAGATTCAGCCAGCGGACGGGTCGTCTATCTACGATGGGACGGGAAGCGCCATGGCAGACACCGAAACCACCGGAACGCTCTCATTGAATGACCTAAAGCTCCCTACTCTTTTGAGCGCGACGACTGCCGACACCGACGGCAACGGGCAAATCGACGAGCTCACGCTTCAGTTTTCCGAGACGGTTGACATCAGCGACGGGGACGCTTCGGACGGCCTTCCGGGCGTGTCGGTGTCGAGCCCGTCGTACACGATTGCGGACGCGGACTACGCGGCGTCGGGGACGGGAAGCCTCACGCTGGCGCTCGTGGAAAGCGGGTCGGCCGATACCGACGCGACGCCGACCGTCAGCTACGACCAGGCCGCGAGCAACAGCCCGACGGTCGCCGACCAAGCCGGCAACGAGTTGGTCGACGGCGACAGCCAGACGGCGACCGACGGGGCGGGCCCGGCGGTCCTGACCGCCGAGGCCACGAGCGGCAAGACGGCGGTGGACGTGACCTTCAGCGAAGGAATCTACGGCAACAGCGGCGCCACCGACCCGGTGGCCGGCGGGGATCTGAGCTACAGTGACAACAGTTCGAGCGCGGCCGGGGCCATCAGTGGGGTGTCCAGTCACAGCGCGGGGGATGCAACGGCGACGATCACGCTTGATGCGGGAGCGCAGGCCAGCGACCTCGGGACCGACGCGATTGGATCCTCCGACATTTACGACGGGTCGGGCAACGGAGCAGGCGGGACGGCGACGCTACAGGATACGCAGGCGCCGACCGATCCGGTGTCTACCAGCGGGGCGACGATCACCGCGAACAACGAGGGAAGCTACAGCGTCGACGTGGAGCTGGTCGACGACCACGAGGCGGGCACCGTGGAGGTGCGGCTCGATGACGGCAGCAGTTCGGTGACGGCCCAGACGGGCGTGACCGCCGAGACGGATGGGGACGGCGACAATCCGACGGTAACGGTAACGGGGATCGACGCGTCCGGGCTGGCGGACGGGTCGGTCGACCTGGCGGCGCGACTTACCGACTACGCCTCGAACACCAACGGTTCGGGCTACACGGCGCAGACGACGCTCACGAAGGACACCCAGGGCCCGACCGGCACGCTGAACCTGACGGCGACGGCGATCAGCGGGGGCGGCGTGGAGATCGGGTTCGACGACATCGACGACGGCACGTCGACCTACTCGCTGCGGCGGAGCACCACCTCGGGGGGACCCTACAACGAGATTACTAGCGTGTCCGACGACAACAGCGCGAGCTACAGCTACACCGACACCGGGCTCATTGATGGGACGACCTACTACTACGTGGTGGTACCGGTTGACGGAAACGGAAACGAAGGCGACCCGTCGAACGAAGGCTTGGCGTCGGCCGATGGGACGGCGCCGACGGCCACGGCGTTTACCCAACAGTCCCCGACCGCCGACTCGACGAACGACGAGAGCGTTACGTTCAAGGTGTCCTTTTCCGAGCGGGTGCAGGGCCTCGGCACGGCGGCCTTCGCCGTAAGCGG
>CAYULG010000292.1:0-3348 GCA_964445365.1 uncultured Salinivenus sp.
GACGTGTACGAACACCTTTAACGACTGCGCATGGGCGTATGGGAGTGTGTGGGTGTGTGCGTGAACGCTTTTGCTCACACACGCACAAACGCCCATACTCCCACACGTTTCACCCTCTCCGGAGGGAGGCACGGAGCCGCCTTCGCTGACCCACAAAGCCCAACCATCGATGCTACAGATTGCCCTCCCCAACAAAGGGGCCCTTTCGGACGGAGCCGTGGACCTCGCCGACGAGGCCGGCTACCACTGCCGTCGTCGCGGCCGCGAGCTCTCGGTTCGGGATCCCGACAACAATGTCGAGTTCGTCTTCCTCCGCCCCCGCGACATCGCCACATACGTGAGCAAGGGCATCATCGAGCTCGGCGTGACCGGCCTCGATCTCACGCACGACAGCGGGGCCGACGTGGAGCACGTCATGGACCTCGGCTTCGGCGCGGCCCGGTTTTGCTACGCCGTGCCCAAGTCTAGCGACCTGACGCCGGACGACTTCACGAGCGACACCCGCATTGCCACCTCCTACGACGACCTTGTGCGAAAAGACCTCCGCCAACGCGGGGTGGACGCCCACGTCGTGAAGCTCGACGGGGCCGTGGAGATCTCGATTCGACTCGGCGTGGCCGACGTCATTGCCGACGTGGTGCAAACAGGCCGTACGATCGACGAGGCGGGACTCAAGACCACCGGTGACCCGATCCTCCACTCCGAAGCCATCCTCGTGGCCCAGAATGAGGAGACGGCGCAGCGGGAGGAGGCCCAGCTCTTCGCCGAGCGGGTGAAGGGCATCCTCGTGGCGCGTGAGTACGTCGTCGTCGAATACGATCTGCCGGAGACCCGACTGCCGGAGGCGCGCGAGATTACGCCCGGCATCGAATCGCCCACCGTTTCGCCCCTTAGCAAGGAGGGCTGGGTGGCCGTGAAAGCCATGGTTCGGCGCGACAACGCCAACCAAATCATGGACGATCTCACCGACCTCGGCGCCCGGGGCATCATCATCACCACCATTCGCACGTGTCGGATCTGACGATCCGGTAGGGGCGTGCGGAGGCATGGAGGGGTGAAGGCGGACAAACGTAGCGTCCCCGTCCACACATCCACACGTCCATCCCCAACGACGTATGCGGTTCGCTGACCTCTTGCGGCTGGCCTGGGACAACTTGTGGCGCAACCGCACCCGTAGCCTGCTGACCGGGATCGGCGTGGCGATTGGGGCAGCGGCCCTTCTCACGCTGCTGGCGTACGGTTCAGGCCTGGAGCAGAACGCCCAGCGGGAGTTTAATGCCCTGAAGCTTCAGAACACGCTCCGCGTCACGTCCCACCCCATCCCGTCGATGACCGGCCTGCGCCAGGCGAGCGCAGACTCTGTGACCTCCCTTCGGTCCCGGTCGGATCGGGTGCCGCTCACGGATCCCCTCATCCGGAAAATCGAAACCCTGGACGGCGTCCTCGCCGCCTACCCGGAGATGCAGTTTCCCGCCAAGCTGCAGAGCGGCGCCCAAACACTGGTCGTGACCGCCGAAGGCATTCCGATGGCCTTCCGTGAGATTCCGTCCTACCAGCCCCGTCACGGCCGGTTCTTCTCGGGGCCCGACGAAGCGGCGGTCCTCATCAGCCCATCAATGGCCGAGCGCCTCGGCTACGGGTCGCCCGAGGCGGCGGTCGGGGATACCCTCACCCTCGTCACGGCTTCGCTCAACTTCTACAAGCTGCGCAAAATGGCGGACCTCTTCAGCGGGGGGCTCCGCACGCTCCCGATGGGCCAACGGCCGTACGAGGTGCGCGTGGCGGGCCTGGTCGACGAGTCCAAGCAGCCGCTCTCGGGCCTCCTGCGCGTGCTGGTGCCGATGGAGTTCGGGCGCAGCCTCAGCAAGGTTCCGTTCTTTTCGGCGCTCGACCTTCTTTTCCGCCACTCGCGCACCCAGGAGGGCTACTCGGCCGTCCGTGTTCAGCTCACCGACGAGGCCACTCCTGCGTCCGTCCGTAGCAGTGTGGAGCGCATGGGGGTCTACACGGCAAGCTTCCGCGAGCAGTACGACCGCCTGGAAACGCTCTTCCTCGTGCTGGACCTGGCGCTGGGCATCATCGGGACGATCGGCCTCGTGGTCGCGATCATCGGGATTGCCAACACGGTGATGATGAACGTGCGGGAGCGGACCCGCGAGATTGGCATCATGATGGCGGTGGGCGGCGACGCCCGCGACCTGCAGCGGCTGTTCGTGGTGGAGAGTGCCGCGCTCGGGGCGCTCGGCGGGGCCGCCGGTCTTGCGGTCGGTGGGCTCCTCGTGACGGGGCTCGACTGGGGCATCAACCTCTACCTCAGTTCGCTCGGCGCGCCCCCCATCACGGTCCTTGACACCTCCCTCCTTGTGGCCCTCGCGATCTGGGCCGGGTCCGTGCTCGTAAGCCTCCTCGCCGGCATCCTTCCCGCCCGTCGCGCCGCCCGGATTGAACCGGCGGAGGCATTGCGGACACAGTGAAAAGGCAGTCCAGAGGCGAAAGCGCTTCGTGCGGGGATGGTGTTTCGTATTGCGTATTCTGTACTGTGTCGATCGCGCCGCACTCCCAGATACCCAATACAGAATTAACCCTACTCTTTCACCCGATCCAGCAACTGCCCACTCAGACGCAGAAGCTCCACCTCGGCCCGCTTGGCCTCGAACTGGGCCGACAGGAGCCGGCTTTCGGCCTCAATGAACTGCTCCTGCACCTCCCGCAGTTCCACGCTCGTGATGGTGCCGAGCTCAAACTGCTCCAGGGCCACGTCCACGTTCGCCTGCACGGCAGACAGATTTTGCCGCTCCAGAGCCACGAGTTGGAGACGATTCTGGTAGCGCTCATAGGCGCTCGTCAACTCGGTGCGAAGCCGCGAGCGCACATCCTCGACGGCCAGGCGGGCATTCGTGGTGCGGATTTCGGCGTTCTGTGTGCGCCGCCAGCGGTTCAGCCCGTCGAAGAGGTCGAACGAAAGCGAGACGCCGTACGACCACTCCGTGCTGGTGTCCTCCTGCAAAAATCCGCTCTCCGCGTCCAGCTGGGCGTAGCCGAGCCCGGCCGTCAGATCGATCGTCGGAAAGAAGTCGGCCCGCACTTCTCGCCGTTGGGCCTCGGCGGTCCGCAGGGCCTCTCGTGCCTGTGTCAGCGCCGGGCTCTCCTGAAACGCCGCTCCCTGCAGCGCGCTGTATCCGAGCGTCGTGTCGACGGCAATCGTCGAGACCACGGCGTAGCGGGTCGGCGCCCCCTCCGAGCGGCCCAGCAGCCGGTTGAGGCGGCTCTTCGCATTGGCAAGCTCCGTCTCTTGCCGCAGCACCGCGGCCGAGTCGGCGTTGAGGTCGACCTGTGCCTGGCGCACGT
>CAYULG010000293.1:0-3302 GCA_964445365.1 uncultured Salinivenus sp.
CCGGCCGGCTTTTTCGTGCCGGGCTCTTCCGCTTTCCCGTTGCCCCCCGACAGCCCGGGCGGAAGATCGGGCTTCTTGGTGTCTGGCTCGCCATTTCCATCGGCGGTCTCTGTGTCGGCGTCATCGCCTCCCGCCAGTCCCGGCGGCAGGTCCGGCTTTTTCGTGCCGGGGGACTCCTCCTCATCCGCCTCGTCGTCTGTGTCGTCGGCGAGGCCGGGGGGACGGTCCGGCTTCGTGGTGCCGTCGGGCGTCTGGCCGTTCTGGTTTGGCGTTTCGTTGCTCATGATCGGTTTTGCTTGTAGGAGGCAACCGTTCTACGCTCAAGGGAGGCGTGAATCGTGATGCGTGAAACGTGACTCAGGCATTGCCTCCATTCACGCATCACGTCATCACGCATCACGGTCTGCAATGCCGGCGAGCGGGTCTCAATCTGGCGAGCAGTCATGCAGGTGCCCGTGCCCCAAGGAGGTCGCCAATTTTCTCCACAATCTCCTCCGCCCGGAAGGGACGGCCCTGGATCTTGTTGAGTGGGGTGAAGGTGCGGCCGGGATACTGGTCGCGGAGGACGCGGATCAGTTGGCCGTTGTTGAGCTCGGGCACCAGCACGCGGTCAAACCGGTCGATCACGTCCGCCAGGTCCGAGGGCAGCGGCCACACGTGGCGCAGCACGACGCTGCCCACGCGACGTCCGGTCTCACAGGCGCGTTCCGTGGCTTCTTCGATCGCGCCCTTCGTCGAGCCCCAGCCCAGCACGAGTAGGTCGCCCGTCGAATGGCCGTGGACCTGAGTCGGCGGGATGTCCTGCGCCACGCGCTGCACCTTCTCGGCGCGGAGCTTCACCATCTTCTCGTGATTCTCGGCGGCGTAGGAGACGTTGCCGGTTTCGTGCTCCTTCTCGAGCCCGCCGAGGCGGTGCTCCAGGTCCGGCGTGCCGGGCGTGGCCCAGGCGCGGGCCAGCGTCTCCGGGTCGCGGACGTAGGGGAGGAACTGGTCGTTGCCGTCTTGGTCTTTGTGGATGGTGCGCTCGGTCTTCTCCGTTTCGAAGTTGATGTCGAACGGTGGGAGCGCGTCGGTGTCCGGGATGCGCCAGGCCTCTGAGCCGTTGCCCAGGTAGCCGTCGGCCAGCAGGAGGACAGGCGTGCGGTACTTTGTGGCGATGCGGCAGGCCTCGTAGGCCGTGTCGAAGCAGTCGCCCGGCGAGGTGGCCGCGAGGACCGGCAGTGGCGCCTCGCCGTTTCGGCCGTAAACGGCCTGCAGGAGGTCGCCCTGCCCCGGCTTCGTGGGCAGGCCGGTGGAGGGCCCGCCGCGCTGCATGTCGATGACAACGAGAGGCAGCTCCGTCATCACGCCGAGCCCCATGGCCTCTGTCTTGAGGGCCACGCCCGGCCCCGACGTGGCGCATACGCCGAGGTTGCCGCTGAAGCCCGCTCCGAGCGCCGAACAGACGGCCGAGATCTCATCCTCGGCCTGGAAGGTGATCACGCCGAAGTTCTTGTGCTTACTGATCTCGTGGAGGATGTCCGACGCCGGTGTGATGGGGTAGGAGCCGTAGAAGACCCGGAGCCCACTCTTCACCCCAGAGGCCACGAGGCCCAACGCCAGCGCCTCGGCGCCCCGGACGGCCCGGTACGTCCCCGGCTCCATGGCCGCTTCGTTAACTTCGTAACGGGCGGCGGCACCGGTGGTCTCACCGTAGTGAACGCCCTTCTTCAGGACCGTCAGGTTGGCGTCGCGGATCGCGGGCTCGTCCGCAAATTTCTGTCGGATCCACTTCTTCGCCGGCTCCACGGGGCGCGAGTACATCCATAGTGCCATGCCCAGCGCGAACATGTTCTTCGACCGGTCGATCTCCTGGATCGACAGATCGGTGTCGGACAGCGCCTCGCGGGTAATCTTGGTGAGTGGCACTTCCAGGACCTCGTACGCGTCGAGCGTGCCGTCCGTGAGTGGGTTGCTGTCGAGATCGGCTTTCTGCAGGTCCTGCTCGTCGAACGAGTTCACGTTCACGAGCACAGTGCCGCCCTTCCGGACACGGTGCAGGTGCACCTTGAGGGCGGCGGCGTTCATGGCCACGAGCAGGTCGACCTTCTCGCCGGGCGTGCGGATGTCGACGGCGCCGAAGTGGAGCTGAAAGGCGCTCACGCCGTAGGTGGTGCCGGCCGGCGCGCGGATCTCGGCGGGGTAGTCGGGCAGCGTAGCGAGATCGTTGTGGGCGTACGCCGAGGCGAGGGTAAACTGCGACCCGGTGATCTGCATGCCGTCGCCGGAGTCCCCGGCGAAGAGGACAGTGGCCTCGGAGAGTTCTTGAACGTCAGTGTCGGCCGTCGGGGTGCTCATCCGCAGCGAGAGTTTAGACCGGTTCTAAATTGACAACACCTCCAACGCCCCACCCAGGCAGATCGTTCGAGCCTAGACGACGGCTCCGCCCGTCCGTCCCGCTGCTTTCAAGCAGGGTTCACCGGACGTAACGCCGTCGTTTCATGGTGCCCGCCTCGTTGGAGGTGCCTCTTTCGTGAGGCACTGCCTCCCTCAACCGTTGTCTCGTTGCACGTTGAACGGTGGAACGGTGCGGGGGGAAGCGAGACATGTTCAACGCGTCAGAAGCTGTTTGGTGGATTGATGCGACGCCGAGACACAGTGGGCGACGGTGCAAAATGGCGCTCAATTGAGCCTTGTAGCGGGGCTACCAGGCGAATGCAGAAGCCATTTTGCACGAGATCCACGAAGTCGCAGCGCCCTGAGCGGAGCGAAGAAGTACTCCTGGGGTGGCCGCAGAGCGTCCGCCGAACAGCTTCTCAACGTTCAACGTGCTCTCGACTGTCGGAGCGCAGATCCTCGAAGTGATCTGAACGGGCCGTCGGAACGCACGGCCTTTCAGTCAGAGAACGAAATCAGGACGTGTGGAGACCACATTCGGTCTTGTCGTTGTCGCTCCAGCGGCCCTCGCGCGAGTAGCCGTCGGCGTCCTCGACCGGCTCGGTGCAGGGGACGCAGCCGAGGCTGGGGTAGCCCTGGTCGTGTTTTGGGTTGTAGGGCAGGTCGTGCTCGAAGAGGTACTGCCACACCTGCTTGCGCGTCCAGGTGGCCAGCGGGTTGAGCTTGAGGACGCTGTACTGGGGCTCCCACTTCAGAATCGGGGCGTCTGCACGGGCGGGCGACTGGTCGCGGCGCAGGCCCGTGATCCAGGCGCGCTTGTCCTCCAGGAAGGTCTTGAGGGGCTGCACCTTGCGGAGGCTGCAGCATCGATCCGGGTTGTCGTTCCAGAGCGCCTCGCCCTCCTGCTCGGCCTGCTCGTCGAGGGA
>CAYULG010000294.1:0-3269 GCA_964445365.1 uncultured Salinivenus sp.
CAGCCGCGCATTCAGGTGGGCCTGTTCAACATCATGGAGGAGCAGGACATCCAGATTCGCGGGTTCAAGGTGCGCTTCCCGCTCGACGTAATGATGGTCTACTCGGCCAACCCGGAGGACTACACGAGCCGCGGCAACCTGGTGACCCCGCTCAAGGACCGGATCGACAGCCAGATCATTACCCACTACCCGCGGACGCTGGAGACGGGCATGTCCATCACCGAACAGGAGGCCTGGACCGACCGCGCGACAAACGGGGAGGCCGAGGTGGATGTCCACGTGCCGCACTTCTTCCGCGAGATCATCGAGCAGATCGCCTTCGAGGCGCGCGATAGCGAATACATCGACCAGACCTCGGGGGTCTCGGTGCGCGTGACGCGAGCGGCTATGGAAGCATTGCTTTCGGCCGCCGAGCGCCGCGCCCTGCTGAACGGAGAGACGGAGACGACGGTGCGCATCAGCGACCTGATGCACGTGGCCCCCGCCATCACCGGCAAGGTGGAGCTCGTCTACGAGGGCGAGCAAGAGGGCGCCCAAAATGTGGCCCTCTCCATGATCGGACAGGCCATCGGTGCCATCTACACTGGTTACTTCCCGGACCCGAACGACAAGGAAGAGGGACGCCCCGCCTACCAGGACGTGCTCAACTGGTTCTCCAATGGGCACTCGCTGGACCTGGAGCAGGACATGAGCCGCGCGGCCTACGCCGACGCGCTCGAACAGATCGACGGCCTACAGGCCCTGGTCGAGGAGCATACCACCCCCGACTCCGACGGGGAGCGGCTCGTGACGATGGAATTTGTGCTGGAGGCCCTTCACCAAAACTCCCTTCTCGGCAAGGAGATCACCGACGGCGCGCAGACCTACGACGACATCATGGGCTCGATGCTCTCGTCGCTCGGGGACGGCGGCATGCCGGACGACGATTTCGACGAGGGCGACTTCGACGATGACGACGACAGCGACGATCCGCTGAGTCGGTACCGGTAGTGCGTTGCGCGTTCCGCGTTGCTCGTTGCAACGTGCGCCGATCAGACGTGGCTGTCATGACTGAGACCCGCATTTCTTCCTCCCGACCGTAGCACGACGATGTCAGTTGCAACGATCCGCAAAGCCACGCCCGATGATGCCAAGCTGCTCCAGGATCTTATTCTGGAGCTGGCCGCCTACGAGAACCTGCTCGACGAGGCCGAGCCCAGCGTGGACCTCCTGCGCGAGCACCTGTCCGCGGAGGCGCTGACGGGATGCGAGGCCCTCATCGCTGAGACGGACAGCGGCACGGCCGTCGGCTTCGCGCTCTTCTTCCACAACTACTCCACCTTCCTCACAAACGCGGGCCTCTACGTGGAGGACCTCTACGTGAAGGGGACGTACCAGGGCGAGGGCATCGGCTTCGCGCTGATGCAGCGGCTCGCTGAGATTGCGGAGCAGCGCGGGTGCCGGCGCATGGAGTGGGCGGTGCTGGACTGGAATACCGAGGCCATCGACTTTTACGACGACCTCGGCGCCGAGCCGCTCGACGACTGGACCGTGATGCGGATGGACGAGGACACGATTGAGGACGTTGCCTCGGCGGAGCCGGTGACGTAGTTCCACCCAAGTTGTGGGTTATGGGCTGTGCGAGTTGAGGGGTACGTTCTCGGGGATACACAATCCGAAACCGTGCAACTCCGGGCTCAGTCCTGCATTCTCAACCCGTTTTCGCGTTCAATTGCGAAAACGCTCAACCTAAAACCCTCAACCCACAACTTGAGCTAGTTCCTCCTCCCAAGCAATCTGCTGCCCACGGACCAGACATCAGACCGCCGGCAGTGGTCGGCGGTCCATCGTCTCTCTGGAAGACTCGACGTGAATCCTGGCGGCGGCACAGCCTACGTTGTCGCGAACGTCCCTCACACGCTGTAACGCCAACCGCCCCCTTTGCCCCATAGGCGCTGCCCGAGTTCTTCCCCGATTTGCCGAATTGAATCGTGACGACCCTTGTCATCATTCCCGCCTTCAACGAAGCCCGGGCCATCGCCCAGGTCATCGGCGACATCCCCGACGGCCTGGTCAACGAGGTGGTGGTCGTCAACAACGCCTCGACGGACGAGACGGAGGACAATGCACGGGCCGCCGGCGCAACCGTCGTCACTGAAGAGCGACAGGGCTACGGCTTCGCCTGCCTGCGCGGCATCGAATACGCCAAGGCGAAGCAGCCGGACGTGGTCGTCTTCCTGGATGGGGACTACAGCGACCACCCGGAGGAGATGACGCGCCTGGTCGACCCCATCGCCAACGACAATGCGGACTTCGTGGTCGGCTCCCGCATTCGGGGTGACGCCGAGCCCGGCGCCCTCCTCCCACAGGCTCAGGTGGGCAACCGGCTGGCCTGCACGCTCATGGAGCAGATCTGGGGCACCACCTACACCGACCTCGGACCCTTCCGCGCCGTCCGCTTCCGCGACCTGCGAGCGTTGCACATGCAGGACCAAACGTTCGGCTGGACCATCGAGATGCAGATCAAGGCCGCGGAGGCGGGGCTGCGCATCCAGGAGGTGCCGGTGTCGTACCGCAAGCGCGTGGGCGTCTCCAAGATCACCGGCACCATCACGGGAACGGTGAAGGCGTCGAGCAAAATTCTGTGGACCATCGGGCGCATGGCGTGGACCCGGCGGCAGCGTGCACCGCGACTGCAAAAGCGTGTACGCCGTTTTCGCGAAGAAGTCGCTGCGGGCCGGTGAGACGAGCGAACCATTCCCCCGGGGTCTCGTTTTCTTCTCGGATCGATCCCCAATCACCGACCCCGACCCCGCCCGCCATGGAGCCCGACATCTGGTTCGACGGAGAATTCGTCTCCCACGACGACGCACAGATCCACGTCCTCTCGCACGTCATCCACTACGGGTCCTCGGTCTTCGAGGGCATCCGCTGCTACGACACCGACGAGGGCCCGGCCGTCTTCCGGCTCGAGGAGCACATGCAGCGCCTGATCGACTCGGCCAAGGTGTACCGCATGGAGATTCCGTACTCGCTCGACGAGCTGAACGAGGCCGTCGTGGACACCGTCGAGCGGAGCGGCCTGCGCTCCTGTTACATTCGGCCCGTCTCCTACCGGGGCGAAGGCCCGATGGGGGTCAATCCGCTCGACAACGCCGTCGAGACCTTTATCGCCGTCTGGGAGTGGGGCGAGTACCTGGGCGAAGAGGCCCTGGAGCAGGGCGTGGACGTGGAAGTGGCCAGCTGGAACCGCATGGCCCCCAACACCTTCCCCGCCATGGCGAAGGCCG
>CAYULG010000295.1:0-3266 GCA_964445365.1 uncultured Salinivenus sp.
CGCTGCACGCGCCCCTCCTCGTAGAGCCGGCGCCAGTTGGACCGCCGTGCGTGGTGCCGCCGCAGGTGCAGATCGGCCATCGTGAGCGTGCCGGCGCTCATGCCGTCGCTCACCAGGAAGATGACATTCTTGGCCGCGCCGGGAGCCGCGATGTCGTCGAGGTCGGTGCGGGCCTGGCCGTTGGCCGGGGCCACCCCCCCGGTGCCGAGGGCAAGGGCGCCAAGGGCCCCGGTTTTCAGAAAGTCGCGGCGGGAGGGGGAGGATCGGTCGTGGTAGGCGTCGCTCACGGATTGGGGGCAGTTTTGGAAAAATAGCGCAAAGGGGATACGGCAGTAAAACGGGTGCGTGCCCGACTGGCGGCGGTCTCCCCATTGCCAAACGGTTAATTTTCTTCATCGACGGCCCGGATCGGCTTTTGCATGGGGGTGGCGCTGTCGGGGCATAGGCACCGGGCCTCTTCGGTTTCCTGGATCGACGGGGGCAGTGTGGATCGCTCGATGGCCTCGTACCCGCGCGCCGCAAAGTAGCCCACCGCCGTCGTGGTGAGGAGATAAATCGTGCGGACGTCCTCCCGACGGGCCCGCTGTTCGATGGCGTCCACGAGGCGGGTGCCGAGGCCCGTGCCGCGGGCCTCCGGTGCCACAGCGAGGGAGCGCAGCAGGGCCCCGTCGCCCCGAGGCTCCAGTCCGATCACGCCGCGCAGGGCCTCCCCGGCGTGGGCGACGAGGAAGTGTTGCAGGTGACCGGGCGTCAGATCCTCGTGTGGGAGGTCGCACGCCGCCAGGAGGGTCTGGATGGCGTCAAGATCGTTGGATTCGGCAGCTTCAATTGTCATGGTTTCGGTGAGCGGTCTTCATCGTCGGAAGCGCACGGTCAGTCGGCGTCCGCTGGGGCGAATGTTTCGTCAATCCAGTCGGCCAGCTCGTCGCGGATGCGCCGGAAAGCCACGCGCTTCTCCTCGTCGGTCCCCGTTACTGCCGAGGGATCGTCGAAACCCCGGTGCAGGTTCTGCTTCTCCGCGGGGATGTAGGGACAGTTTTCCGCTGCGTCGTCGCAGACCGTGACTACAATCTCGAGCGACGCATCGGTGTGCGCATCGACGTGGTCGGAGGTGTGGCCCGAGATGTCGATGTCGACCTCGTCCATCACCTCGATGGCGAATGGGTTCACGCCCCCGGGGTTCGTGCCGGCGCTCCGAACATCGTAGTGCTCCCCATAATGATCGCGCAGCAGGCCCTCGGCCATCTGGGACCGGGACGAGTTGTGGGTACAAACAAAGAGGACGGTGTCCATGAGAATAGGGAAATAGGAAGAAGAGAGGGAGGCGCAAGAGGGCTTACGTCATCCACGTTGCAAAGTCCAGCCGTCTTGCCTTGATGACGGCGGCCCGCGGTCGGCGGACATACCAGTCTGGGGACCGCGATCATTGGGACAAAACGGGGAGCTCCCGCAATCTGGATTTTGAAATTAGCAACAGCCGCCGGGCGTGCAACACCCGCCCTGCGGTGCATCGTCGGCGGCCTCGTCTCCCATCGAGATCATCACCGAGCCGAGGCGACGGGCGGTCTCTTCCGAGCCGCACTCGGGACACGTCGCGTCGAGTCCGTCTTCATACTCGGCGACGGTGGCCTGCAATTCAACGTCGGTGTCGCACTCGGTACAGCGGTATTCGTAGGTCGGTATGGCGTGGAGCAACTGGTGAGTCAGGTGTGGAGAGCCAATTATGCGGAGGATGTCGCCGCGGCGGCGTCCGCGGCCTTTCAGTTCTCCGCTCCCCGGACGGCAACCGGGAAACAGTCGACGGCGGCAACGACGGGATTGACGGCAAACACAAGCAGATGGGCAAATTGGACGGGAGGAACGAAAAGGAACTACTACATCTGCGACGCTGCGTTACTCGTAACGCTGCGTCATTCGTGACGCTACGTCATTTGTGACGTCGCCCCCTCGACGTAGAGCGACGACCAGAGCCACAGCCGGTCGAGCCCCACGTGCAGCGGCGCATCGCTCAGCGACACAAAGCTTTTGTGCACGTAGACCGGGAGGCCCTGCCGCTCCGTCTCGACGTAGGCCTTCAGGTCGGCCGGCGGCTCGGTGCCGACGGTGGCCAGATCCACGCGCCCCCCACAACACCCATGGCGCGGGCTCGGGCGGATCGTCAGCACGCCGCCCGCCTCGCGGGCATAGTCCGCCGCCTGTTCGTCGATCGATAGGTCCAGCTGGGGCTCGGCTTTCGGCATCGGCTTGAGGGGTGCTGAACGGGTCGGAGCTACGGCTCCGTGCGATTACGGGTGTGACGGCCGACCGCGGTCCGCTGTCTGCCGTCTTTTTGAAAAGGCGTCTCCTCCATCAAATGCGGCACAGCGTGCGTTGGAGGGTTGAAAAGAATCTCGCTAGTGGTCAGTCAAGCCGAAGATGACGAGTGCCGAATTGCGAACGATGTGTTGAATGGTGCCTCCAGCGGCCTGAAGGCCCTTCATCCGTCAGCGCTCTACTCGTCACGAAAAACTTGACGCACCACTAGGCCCCAGCCGTCCGCCGCTCAAACTGCGGCCGGGTTGCATTCGCGATGCGTACGAGCGTCAGCATGAGCGGCACCTCCACGAGCACGCCCACCACCGTCGCGAGGGCCGCCCCCGAGGTCACGCCGAACATCGCGATGGCCGTCGCCACGGCCAGCTCAAAGAAGTTGCTCGCCCCGATCATGCCCGCCGGGGCCGCCACGTCGTGCGGCACGCGCCAGGCGTAGGCCCAGCCATAAGCAATCACGAAGACGAAGAAGGTCTGGATGATGAGCGGCACCGCAATGAGGGCGATGTGGAGCGGGTTCTGCAAAATGACCTCTCCCTGGAAGGAGAAGATCAGCACCAGGGTCAGCAGCAGGCCGACCATCGTCACCGGCCCAAGCCGCTCCAGGAAGACAGTGTCAAACCACTCCTCCCCCTTCGCCTGAATGAGCCACGTGCGCGAGAGGACCCCCGCCGCCAGCGGAATCACGATGTAGAGGCCCACCGACAGCAACAGCGTGTCCCAGGGCACGATCACCTCGGAGAGGCCGAGCAAAAACGCCACGATCGGCGCAAAGGCCACCAGCATGATGAGGTCGTTGATCGACACCTGCACAAGCGTGTAGGCCGGATCCCCGTCCGTGAGGTAGCTCCAGACGAACACCATCGCCGTGCAGGGCGCCGCCCCGAGCAGGATGGCCCCCGCCACGTACTCGCTGGCGAGGCCCGGCTCGATGAGCGGCCCGAAGATGCCCTTCA
>CAYULG010000296.1:0-3241 GCA_964445365.1 uncultured Salinivenus sp.
CGTTCGGCTTCTCGAACGACGCGCGGGGCAGCATGGGCCCGCCCGACTTTGAAGAAGCCGCCTTCACGGTCGCATCCGACTCGCTCTCGATGACGATTACGGCCGAGTAGGCACCGCCGTCGGCAAAGGTGACTGCAGCGATGGCCTGACCATGGGCGCTGCCCGGCCATCCGTCCGTGTTCTCAACCTCCGCGAACCGCACGGAATACTCCCGAATCCCGGGACGTCCACTGCTTCTTTTTCTCATTGATGACAATTTGTCAACAAAAGAACGTTTGTCAACCGTGATTCGATCCCCACTCACGTCCCCCCTCCTTCTCGTCCTTCTTTCCGGAACTGTGCTCCTGACCGGGGCGCGCCCCGCCGCCGCCCAGCCGATGGAGGGGCCCGCGTCCACGCCGGGCTCGGTGCACCGGGCACCCGCGACGACCGTCGAGGGCCCCAAGTCTTCCAGCGACCCGTCCCCAAGACGGGTCCTGTCGGCGTCCGAGCGATGGCGCACCCTGCGGGACGAGGTCACCGCCCCGACCTTCGCGCTCGCAAGCTTCGGCCCCGCCCTCGGCGATCAGGTCGCCGACGATCCCGCGTCGTGGCGGGGCGACGTGGTCGGCTACGGGCTGCGGGTGGGTTCCAATGCCGGCCGACAACTTCTGGAGAGCGGCACGGCGCACGGGCTCGCCGCCGCCACCCGCCTCGACCTGCGGTTTCGCCCGCAGGGACACGGGGGCGTGGGTCCACGAATTCGCCATGCCACGCTGGCGGCCGTGACGGCCCGGACGGCGGACGGCTCCCGCGTCCCGAACGCCCCGCGCCTGATCGGCACCTACGGAGCGGCCCTCGCGCAGCAGCGCTGGCAATCGGGCGGAGTGCGTCCCGGCGACGCCATCCTGACGACGGCCCTGGGACTGGGCATCGACGTCGTGGTGAACACAATCACCGAGTTTACCGAAAGCCCGTAACGAGCAAGCCTGCCCAACACCCGTGAAGAACACCGGGACGTTGACACCGTGTCAATGATCGCAGTCTCAGAAATGTACATCCCACCAACCTCTCATGTCATCTATTGAAGAACGCCAGCGCGAAGAAAAAGAACAGCGCCGCCGCACCATCCTCGACGCCGCCGAAACCGTACTCCGGGAAAAGGGGCGAGACGACATGACGATGGCCGACATCGCCGAGGAGGCGCGGCTCAGCCGAAGCCTGCTCTACGTCTACTTCGAGGACATGGACGACATCGTGCTTGGGGTGACCCACCGGGGATTTCAGTCGATGCGGGAACGGTTCGAGGCCGGCGTGGCGGAGCACGACACCGGCCTCTACCAAATTGGAGCGACGGGCGACGCGTACGTCGCGTTTTCCCAGGAAGAGCCGACGTACTTCAATCTCGTCGCCCAGTTCGAATCCCGGGCGACCGACCCGGAGGAGGCGACCGAGCGCATGCGGAAGTGTCTCACAGAAGCGGACCGGGCCCTGGAAGTGATGGCCCAGGCCATTCAAAATGGGATCGACGACGGCTCAATTCGGCCCGATCTCGATCCGATGCAGACCGCCGTCACCCTCTGGGGCAGTACGCACGGCCTCATTCAACTCGCGGCCCAAAAGGGAGAAGGCCTACAACAGCGACACGGGATCTCCCCGGACGCACTCGTGAACGACGGGCTCAATTTTCTCGGTGTTGGCCTCACCGGTCATCCCCTGGACGAATCGTCGAACGAGCAGAACGGAGGCGCTTGAACATAAAGAACGTGCTAAAAGAAACCTCCGTTGACACACTGTCAAAACACGCGCTCGTTGACACTGTGTCAACGAGTGACGCAATTGACGAGACCCGGGCGCTCAGAACAAACGCTGTCTCGCTCCGGCATCTTTTTTTCGCCCGATTGTTGACGAATTGTCAAAAATAAACAGAACGATGATTCGTGCTCAAACCCACCTCGCCCGCCTCCTTGTGCTCTGCGGAATCATAATCGCCGCGGGATCCGGTTCGGTCCTCGCACAGTCTGCGCCCTCCCCCGGCGCCTCCGCCTCCGGGTCGGCCGAGACCGTGGCCCGCCACCTCGTTCGGGAGGCGCTGGCCGACAACCTCTCGCTGAAGCAGGAGCGGATCTCCCTGGAGCAGCGCCGCGCCGCCCTCGCCGAGACGAGAGGCCAGTACCTGCCCAGTCTCGACCTGAGTGCCCGGTACACGCGCAGTCGGGGCGGCCGGACGATCGACGTTCCGGTCGGGAACGCCGTGAATCCGGCGTACCGGGCGCTCGATCAGATGAATCCGAACCGGTCGTTTCCCCGCCTCCAAAACCGCGAGATCTCGCTGATGCGGGAGAAAGAGCAGCGAACCGAGCTTCAGCTCCGCCAGCCGCTCTACCAGCCGAAGATTTGGCATGGTGCACAGGCCCGGGAGCACGAGGTTCGGTCGCAGAAGGCCTCGGTCGAAGCCCGGCAACGTCGGCTGGCCCGTGACGTGAAAACGGCCTACTACCGCTACCGAAAGGCGCAGGCGCGCGCCGAGATTCTGGAGGCCTCACAGACGCTCGTCCGTGAGAATCAGCGCACCAACGAACGATTGCTCGCGGCCGAGAAGGTGACGCAGGACGCCGTTCGCCGCGCGGAGACGGAGGTGCTTGCGGTGCGACAGAAGCTGACCGAGGCCCGCGCGTCCGTCGAGCAGGCCCGTCGCCACCTGAACGTGCTCCGCCACCGGCCGGCCGACGCCGACATTCCGGCCCCGCGAACGGACGTCGAGACGCTCATTGAGCGGCGCGTGCGCAGGGTCGAGCGGGGCCTCGGCCGGCCGCTCTTCGAGACCGATGCTCTGGCCGGCGCGGGCAGCGAAGCAGACAGCGGACCCGACGCCGCACACAGGCTCGCAGCGGCGAGCGCGTCCGCCACGGCCGGCGCTCTCGACCCGGCCCGCGATCTCGTGGACGACCGGCCCACCCTCCGACGGCTCGACGCTGCGGCCAAGGCCGCGACGGCCCAGCGCCGGGCCGCCCAGACGGATTTTCTTCCCACCGTGTCGCTGGGCGTGGACGCGGGCATCCAGGGTGAGACCTACGGCTTCTCCGGCGACAAGCCGTTTGCCCGCGCCTCACTGGTCCTGGAGTGGAACCTGTTCGACGGCCTCACCGACCACCGGCGCGTGCAGCGCCGCCGCCTCGAGACGAAGCGCCTCCGCACCCGGCGGAAGCACGTCGAGCGGCAGCTGACCCAGAAGGTGCGCAAAACCCTCGAGGACGTCCGC
>CAYULG010000297.1:0-3209 GCA_964445365.1 uncultured Salinivenus sp.
CGAAGTCCGCAATGGAGCGGTCAACGGTCGGGGCGGTCTCTACCTCCTCTTCCGAAATGTTCGTGGAAAGTCCCTTTCGATCTTCGTTGAAGACCGCGCCTGGATTGGCGACGACTTCGACCTCGTCGAGCTGCTGGGTCTTCTCCTGAAGGGACACGTCCAGATCGCGCGTCTCCCCAAGGTCCAGTTCGAGACCGGTCTCCCGCTTCGATTGGTAGCCGACGAACGAGACGGTCACTGTGTAAGGCCCGCCGACCCGCACATTCGCGATTGTGAATTGGCCCCGGTCTCCCGTGGTCGTTCCGTACTGGGAGCCGGACGGTTCGTGAACGGCCACGACGTTGGCGCCCGGAAGGGTGTTGCCGTCCTGGTCAACGATCGTTCCGCGGATGGTTGCTGAGGTCACCCCCTGCCCGTACGCCGCGATGGGGCCGAGGAGGAACACGCTAAGTAGTAACAGTGGTATCGTAGCCCAACGTCTCATAAGCGGAGAATAAGTTGATGCGTCATCGATGAGTGATGGTGGCCCCCCGTGATGGCTCGACGGCTAGAAACCGACCCGGTGGATGGGTCTGGGCAATCGACTTTCGCCTGTAGGATCAACCGCCAGACGGAGGTCGCAACTGCTGCTCTGGCAGAGTACAACACGGGAGACTTTTTTTCCAAATCCTGTTTATAAAGAAGCTGTAGCTTACTGGTCTTTCATTCTTGGATAACAGTTTGGTAACAGGCTATATTAGTGTATGAAATCGCTTTCATCTTTAGCATGCACTCTTCTACTTACTTCTTTTTGTCATTCCCGAAGGAAATGTGCGTCCATTCGGGCCACTCGTACCTGTGCGTTCTGAGACGCGCTGTCCGGGGCCACCCAGGCGCCGTAGAGGGCCTCTCCGCTCCGCGCCAGCTTCGGGAAGCCTACGCTGCGGGAGGCAGAGGGGAGCGTGGCCATCGTGGCGACCGGCCACAAGGTGCTGTCGGCCCGCACGGACCGGACCTGAACCTGTCCACGGTCGCCGGACGCCCCCAGCCAGCTCACGGCGGCGGCTCCGTCGTCGAGGAGGACGGCGTCGACGCGACCTTTCGTCGATCCCTCGGCCACGACGACCGGTTCGCCGAAGTGCCGCCCGCCGTCCGAGGAGAACGCGGCTTCGACGCGCGGGGTGCCCCCGGCCGCGGTAAACCAGGCGGCGACGACCCGCTCCCCCGTCGCCGCGAGGGCCGGGCCGTTCACCGGGCAGCCCTCAATTTCCCAGCCGTCGGTATGGAGGCGCGTCGGGTCGGACCACTGTCGGCCATCGAACCGGGCGAGTGAAATGTCGCGCACCTCGTCGTCGGAACGGTCCCGGTAGGCGAGCAGAACCTCGTCCCCGACCCGCACGGCGCTCGTGGCGCAGCACTCGCAGGTGCGCCCGTCGATCTGGTGTCGCTGCTCCACCGTGCCGGTCGAGTCGAGCACGGCGGCGCGGAGGGTCATGTCGCCGGCCCCGTGGCCGTCGCCGGTGCTCATTTTGCGCCCGTCGAGCCAGACGGCCAGCAGCCGGTCGTCCGGCGCCGGCACCATCGACACGAACCCGTGCTCCGTCGGCGAGTCGTCGGTGTGGGGCGTGACGGCGTCCGGCCACGCCCCGTCGCCGCTCCGCTGGGTGACGCGGACGCCGTAGGCGAGGCCGCTGGGGCCGTTGCTCTGCAGGTAGTGCGCGGCGGCGCGGCCGTCGGGGAGCGGGCGCACCGACGGCAGGTCGGCCCAGTTCACGAACCAGTCGGTGCCGGTGGCGACCGTGGTGGGGGCGCTCCAGGACGTGTCGGGACGGGTGGCGTAGCGGAGCGCGTGGGTGCTGTCGTCGACCGGGGCGAGCCAGCTCATCCAGACCGTCCCGTCGTCGGTCGTGTAGAGACGGGGCTGGCCGCTTCCGGGGGCGGCGGGGGTCTCCAGCCGCTCGCCGACCGGGGTGGGCGGCGACGCGTCGGGCTGACAGCCGGCGACGAGAAGAAGGACGAGGAGAATATTGAGTGCTGCGAACGCGAATGTGCGCACGGCGTGCGAAGGAATTGGTCCCGAAGAATGAGGAAGCGCACGTGTCCGTGGAATCGGCGGGTGCGAAGCCGTTTCCGGTTCCGTGGAGGGCGGGCGTCGGATGGGCGGGCAGTTGCGAAGATGCGAGTCAGGACCGGCTGTGTCAAGGTTCTTTTCCCACCCCCCACGACGACGGACACACCGGAAAGAGACGAGGCCGCGCCGGCCATGTTGGCGAAGAGGAAGAGTCGGTGATCTTATCTGGTCGGGCATGCTCAGCCGATTCGCCGGACACTGTTTTGAATGTGCTAATCCTCGGCGGTCGGGAGAGTACCCCTCCTTCGATCCTCAGGACATGATCTGCGTCTCGTCGTTACTTAGACGGGTTCACGCGCGGCTGCACAAGTGCTCGACATTCTCCGGACAAAACGCAGAAGCCGTCGCCCAGCCCGTGCTCGAAAACGGGGGACGCCCCAAACTTTTTCGGGTCTGCGGCGTGTAAATCATTCCATCATTCCCAACGGCTACCGAGGTGGTCTCCTTATGACGTACGCTGGACGGTCGCTCGCCTTCGTTCTATCCCGAACCGGTGCGCTGATTGGTCTCGGCGCCATTCTGCTTGGGCTCACCGGCTGCTACACGCAGGTTCAGACCACGGATTCGACGGCCCCGACCGCAACAAAGGAGGCGCCCCGCTCGCAGGAGGCGCCCCGCACGCAAGAGGGGGCCGCGGAGCAGGAGCCGACCTACGCCCGCGAGTACCGACGCGAGTACCGAGAGGAAGGGGCCCCCGCTGACTACTACGGGTCGTACAGTTCCGAGGACCCGAACGTGGGCGCCGGGTACGATTACCGCTACGAGTACAAGTACAAATACAAGTACGGAGCCCCGTATGCGTCTCGCCCGCACTATGATCGGTTCTGTGGAGACCCGTTCTTCCACGATCCGTTTTACAGCCGGGCTCGTTGCGGGCCTACCTACGGATCTCGCTTCTCGCTCTCGCTCCGCTTCGGGTCGCCGTCCTATTTCCATCGCCCCTTTGGCGTGCATCACGTCTCGCCGTACCGCTTCGCCCACGGGGTGCAGTACGCATCGTACGGCCACGGGATCGGACACAGCCCGTACACAAATTACGTCGTCGGCAACCAGTACATCTACTATGGCGAGGGAACGTCGTCGTCCACGAGTGATCGGG
>CAYULG010000298.1:0-3208 GCA_964445365.1 uncultured Salinivenus sp.
CTGGGGGTGATCTCCTACAGCCCCCTGGGCGGCGGCCTGCTGACCGGCAAGTACGGCCGCGATCGGGAGCCGGACGAGGGACGACTCGTCGAAAACCCAATGTACCAGACACGCTACGGGGCCGACGTGCACTACGACGTGGCCGAACGGTTCACCAATTTTGCACGGGAGAATGGCTACAATCCCGTCCCGCTGGCCGTGGCCTGGGTGGCCCATCACCCCGCCGTCACCGCCCCCATCATCGGCGCCCGTAACCTGGACCAGTTGGAGGGCTCCCTCGGCGCCCTGGAGATCGACATGACGCCCGACCTGTACGACGCCATCAGCGATCTCGCCCCTACCCCACCGCCGGCCACCGACCGGGTCGAAGAACGCTCCGAGCACACCTACGGCTCTCGCTAACCCGCCTCGTTCCCCCCGATGAGCTACTACGTTGACGACGACGGCCCCTGGACCGCTGTCTCTTCCCCCAGCCCGCCCTACATTCACGTCCCTGAGGACGCCCCCGAGGTCGCATTCGTCGGGGATCCCGAGGGTTCGTTTCGACTGGAGGGAGCAACGCCCCAGCCGGGCGCCGATACCACCCACACAGTGGGAATTATTGACGCGGATCTCCAGTTGGGATCCGTGGTCTGTGCGCTGCACGTCGAAGAAAATAGAATTACGGTAGACGACCGTCGCTCGGGGAGCGAACCACGGTGCCGGGACGACGCCTTCGAGGCGTTCCAAGCTGCCCTGGACGAGATCCTGATCCCCGTGTACCTGGACGACGCCGTGGAAACGCTCAGCGACGACGTGGACGGTCTGGTTGCGATCCACACGGCACAGTACGACGACCGCGTGGACCGGACGTGCACCTATTTCCGAACGTCCGTCTTCGAAAACGAAACCTTGCTCCTGGAAGAGGAGCGGGGGTCGCTGTAACCGAGATTTTTCGGCGACGACGCGCCGGGCCAACGGAAGAAGAACGTCGCCCCCAAACCGTTCATCTTCACCGTCTGCTTAGCTTCTGCTCTGTCTCAGGGAGAGACCGTCTGACGGACTGCCTCCCGCGTCCCTCCAAGGCCGATCGAGTGTAATGGACGAGTGTTGCATGGCTCAGAGGATGTCCAAACACTGTCTCATTTTTGCACTTCGGTGAACGATGGTGGACGAGCACGGTTGATCGTCTGTAGACCTCATTCCGACTCTGACCAAGCCCCATTCGAGTAATGCATTTGCTTTCTCGGCTTTCTTCCCCCTCTCTCGGCCTGATCGGGGCCGTGTTCGCCGGCCTCCTGGTGCTATCGTGCACCCCCTCCTCCGACGCCGAGAAGAGGGATGCCGTGACGCCCGACACCACCCTCCCCGCCGCCGTGGCCGACACCGCCACCTTCGCCGGCGGCTGCTTCTGGTGCATGGAACCGCCGTACGACAAGATCGACGGCGTGGCCTCCACCACCTCCGGCTTTGCGGGCGGCGACAAGGTCGACCCGTCGTACCGGGAGGTCGCGTACGGCAACACGAACCACACCGAGGTCGTGCAGGTCGTCTACGACTCGACCAAGGTGGATTATGAGCGCCTGCTGCGAGTCTACTGGCACAACGTCGACCCTTTCGACGGCGACGGGCAGTTCTGCGACCGGGGCTCGCAGTACCGTCCCGCCATTTTTGCCCACGACGATCAACAGCTTGGTCTCGCGAAAGCGTCCAAGGAGGCCGTCGCGGCCCAGTTTGACCAATCGATCGCCGTGCAGGTCCAGCCGCTAGACGCTTTTTACGCGGCGAAGGAATACCACCAGAACTACTACAAGAAGAAGCCCGGCGAGTACAAGCGGTACCGTCAGGGCTGCGGGCGGGATGCCCGCCTCCAGACCGTCTGGGGGGACGCCGCCGGGTCGGATGCTCCGCTCGCGTCTAAATGAAAGTCCTCCGCTTTCTGCGCCCCGTTCATGGTGGAGGATCGAAATGACAGGGGTGCCAGTCCCGAGGCGATGGACGGATTGGCGGGCCCGTCTGCGTACTTCGGCACCCCTAGTCACGTACCACGATTCACGCATCAGTCCCCACTTCCAGGGAGTCCCCTCGCGTTGTAGTCCTCTTCGTTGGTGCAAGCGCGACAACTCCGTCAGAAGCCCGATACGTACCGCATGAGCAGTCGCACCAGCGGCGCCGGGAGCACGTCCGACAGGCGATAGATCCACCGAAACTGCTGCCCCACGGGCCAGTGGATCCGGTCTTCAGTGACGGCCTCCTCCACAACGTCGGTCACGTCCTCGGCCGTGAGGTTGGGCGCCAGGCGGCGCCGCGGGCGCACCGGCATCGGCTCGTCCTCGGCGTCGCCCCCCGCCGGCGCGTCCACGTACGGCGGAATGACGTCACACACGTGGATGTCGTGCGGCGACCACTCTAGGTTGAGCGCCTGCGTGAGGGAACGCACCCCCGCCTTCGCGGCCGAGTAGCTGGCGAGGTCGGGCGTGCCGTACATGCTGGACGCCGAGGCAATGCTGATCACCCGCGACCGCTCAGTGTCCCGCAACAGGGGAAAGGCCGCGTGGGTCACCGCGAGCATCGACCACAGGTTGGCGTTGAGAATGTCGCGGTGGGCCGGCAGGTCGAGTTGGTCAAAGCGACCGGAGCGCATCCGCCCGGCGGCGTTCACGAGCACGTCGAGCCGGGCGTCCATCTGTTCGGCAAAGGTGACAAGGGCCTCCTGCACGGCTCCCTCGTCGGATGGGTCGAGGGCCTTCACGTACACGTCCGGCGCGGCGAGATCCCGCGCGAGCTCCTGAACGGCCTCCGCGTCGGGGTCGAAGAGGCCCACGCGCCAGTCGTGGGCCGCAAAGCGATGGGCGACGCTGCGGCCAATGCCGGAGGCGGCACCGGAAATGAGAACGACGGACGTATCGGAGACGGCCATAGAGAAGATTGTATCCGAGGACAGGAATTTATACCATCAAGGTCGGTGATCGACCGCACTCATGCAACAGCCCCTGTTCTTCGTCCATCATGTCCGACGAGCCTACGGAAACTCAAGCCCCCCCGAACACATCGTGGTCCGGGCGCGCCCTGGATTACATTGAACGGTCGGGGAATGCCCTGCCGGACCCCGTGACCCTGTTCTTCATTTTTATCGCGATTGTGATGGTCGCATCCTGGATCGCGCACACCGCGGACGTGAGCGTGGTCCATCCCGGCACCGACGAGACGATCACGGCCGACAACCTCT
>CAYULG010000299.1:0-3174 GCA_964445365.1 uncultured Salinivenus sp.
TTGAGGCTCAGGTCCGCCTTGAAGAAGCGTACAACGTGAGCGCGCCGTATCCGAATCCCTTCCGGTCCCGTGCGACCGTAGACCTGACCGTTCGTGAGGCGCAGGACGTACAGGTGTCTCTGTTCGACGTGCTGGGACGCCGGGTGAAAACGGTCCATAGCGGGACGCTGCCAGCACAGCAGACCCGAAGTCTTCAGTTCTCAGAAGACCAGTTGTCTTCGGGCGTGTACTTTCTCCGCGTGAAAGGGGAGTCATTTTCGACAGTTCGGAAGATCGTACACGTCGAGTGAGAACGATCGCGCCCCAGAAATAAAATCTGTGAAATGACCACATTTCTTTTTGATATTCTTTTTTCTTCATGATGAGCCTAGCCGCGCGAGTTCTCGGTCTCGGTGTGATGATTGTGTGGGTGGGGTGTTGTATTGGGGCTCCTGAAGCCAACGCGCAATCGTCTCAGCGCTCGAGATCGCCTTCTTTCCAATCCCGTGAAGATCCCAGCGACCAACGAGCATCTCGGTCATCCTCCCAAGAAAGAACGAAGAGACCGAAAAACCTACCAGAGTGGGCAGAGCCTAGTTCGGATCATTCGGGTACGTTTTCATCTTCGAAGACGGAGACGCAGATGGAATCTGCCACCCACGGACCTCCAGGTCCTGGTCCTGGGATTCCTGTCGATGGAGGCCTCCTGTGGCTCGTCCTCGCCGGCGGCGGATATGCGAGCTGGAAGATTGGCTTCGGTAGAGAGGAGCAGTAATCGAGTTTGTAGGAGCAGAGGGTCGTGCCGCTCAAGAGTTTGCCTACTCCAAATCATACGCCTCAAACAGCGCCGCGGCTCGCCCCAGGTCTACGTTTCCCCCGCTGACCAGCACCCCGATGCGGCGGTCGTTGCCGGAGACCACACCGTCGAGCAGCGCCGCCGCCCCGAGCGCCCCCGTCGGCTCCACCACGATCTTCATTCGCTCCCAGAGCAGGTGCATGGCCCGGACAAGGGCGGCGTCGGAGACGGTTACCATGTCGTCAGCGTGCGCCAGGACGAGGGGAAACGTCACCTCGCCGAGGTAGGGCGTGCGGGCCCCGTCGGCAATCGTGTCGGGGTTCTCCACGGTTTTGAGTTCGCCGGTCCGGAACGACCGGGTCGCGTCGTCGCCTTCGTTCGGCTCCACGCCGATGACGGTGCAGTCCGGCGCATGGTGCCGGGCGGCCAGGGCGCAGCCGGAGAGCAGGCCCCCACCCCCACAGCACACGAGGAGCGCGTCCAGGTCGCCGACCTCGTCGAAGAGTTCGTCGCCCGCCGTCCCCTGCCCGGCCACCACGTCCGGATGGTCGTAGGGGGGGACGAGCGTCAGTCCGCGTTCCTCGGCAATCTGTTGACTCAACTTCTCCCGCACGGTTGTGTCCGGATCGTAGGTTACAACCTCTGCCCCGTAGCCGCGCGTGGCGTCGAGCTTGACCTGCGGGGCATTCTCGGGCATCACAATGGTCGCGTCGACGTCGTGCAGGCGCCCGCCCAGGGCAATGGCCTGGGCGTGGTTGCCCGACGAGTAGGTAATGACGCCGCGTTCCTTTTCGTCGGGCGAGAGTTGGGCCATCGCGTTATAACCCCCTCGAATCTTGAAGGCCCCGGTCCGCTGGAGGTTTTCGCACTTGAAGACCACCTCGGCGCCGACGCGCTCGTTGATAGTGCGGGACGTCATCACGGGTGTGCGATGGACGACGCCGTCCAGGCGCCGCGCAGCGGCCGCCACGTCGTCGTAGGTGACCGTGGACGGCGGTTTGGTTGGGGGCTGGACATCGGGAGCGGGCATGGAGAGAGAAGAAGCCTGTTCAGCAAAAACTCGATCATTCCAACAAGGCGGGTGGAACTCCGTTCGGTGGGCGCTTCCTTGGCGCAATTTGCATGCCGCGACCGCATCCAACCGGGTCGGCGTCGGTTGAACAAGAAGCTTGCCCTTTTGCATTACCGTCAGCTCCCATGATTCCCGTTTGGCTGACCGACACGGTGACGAGCGATCTGAAGCGGGCCGTGCACTACACCCAGCTCTGGGGCCTGCACGGGCTGGAGCTTCGCACCGTGGGCGGCCCCGAGGATCGCATTCCCTTCGTTAATGAACGACAGATCCGCGAGCGGCTGGAGGGGACGGAGCTCTTGCTGGGCAGCGTCGTGCCGAGCATGTTCGAGGGACCCGTGAGCGACCGGGCCGCCTGGATGAACGACCTGATCCGGTTCGAGGACACCCTAAAGCTCTGCAATCGGGTCGAGTGTCCACGCGTGACGATTTCCCCGTTCGCGGCCGAGCCGGACGTGTCGCTGGACGACGTGGTGGATCCGCTCCGGCGGGCCGGCGACAAGGCGGAGGAGTACGGTGTCCTGGTGGCGGTGCGGAATGGGCCGGAGACGGCCTGCCCGACGGGGGCGGCGCTCGCGGATGTGCTTGCGCAGGTGGACCATCCGTACGTCCGGGCCGCCTGGAATCCGGCAGGGGCCCTCCGGGCGGGCGAGCTCCCGATCGACGGGCTGACGGCCCTCACCGGTTTCGTCACGCTCGTCCGCTGCAGCGACGGCTATGTGACCGAGGACGGGCACTGGGAGGATGTGCTGATCGGGGAGGGGGGCGTGGGCTGGTGGGAGCAGTTTGAGCTCCTGCACGCGCAGGGGTTTCAGGGGCCCATCAGCATGGAGGTGTACGTGGAGCCCCGGCCCGAGAGCGGCCTGCACGCTGCCACCAACCTCGTCCACATGCTGCGCGACGTACGGGCCGAATCCGTGTCGGACTGACGTTGGCCGTCTCTGGAGAAGCTGTCCGGTCTACAATGCGAAGCGTTCCCCCCGGGAATGAAAGTGGGTGAAGGTGGGAAGGTTGAAGGTGGGAAGGTTGAAGGTGGGAAGGTGGAGGCTGGGAGGGAAAGAGGGGGAACGGAATGGCGAGGGGGCAATTCGCGGCTTGGTTCGTTGAGGACGAGGCACGGAGGGCATAGCGGAAGCGGACTGGTAGTGGTGGAAACTCGGAAGAGCGGCATGCGTAGCGACACTCGCTCCCTCGACACGATCCTTTTCTAAATAAATCGACGACCGTTGCTCCCATGGCCCTCTCTCGCGACGACGTGCGCCACGTGGCCCAGCTCGCCCGCCTTGACTTTTCCGACGAGGAGGAGCAACAGATGGCCGAGGAGATG
>CAYULG010000300.1:0-3166 GCA_964445365.1 uncultured Salinivenus sp.
CCGTGGGCGACGGCACGCACTTTCGCGGGTACGTGGACGGAACGATGGTCGTCCACGGGCACGGCGATGCGGCATCGCCCGGTGTTGCCGGACTTCGTTTGGGGGGCACCGGCACGGTCGTTTTGCGGCGCCTGTCGGCGTCGACCGTGTAGTGCCGCCGCAGGAACAGATTGTGGTCCGGTTCGGTGGAGTGTTGTCTCAGACGGTCCAACGAACTGAACGATTGCCCTCGATGACTCCCGTTTTTTCCGTTTCCCAAATCCGTATGCTCTCGCGAACGGTGTTTGTCGCCGGGGCGGCCCTCATGCTTCTCGCCTGCGGCACTGGAGAGGACCAGCCGGCAGACGGGGAGGCAAGCGCCTCAGCCCCGACCACCTCGGACACGACCGTCGTCGCCGTGACGATGAAAAACCACGCCTACGAGCCCTCGAGCATCACGGTGCCTGCGGGCACGCCTGTGACGCTCGAATTTGAAAATGCCGGAAGTGTGGAGCACTACTTCGTCGTCGGCGACACAATTTCGAGCGACGGGGAGGGCTTTCAGGAAAACCTCTTCAGCGACGTCTCCCTGGAGAAGAGCAAGGACGCCGAGGAGGACGGGGAGGAAGAAGAGCATGACGACGAACACGAAGAGGAGGAGCACCACGAAAACGAGTTTGAACTGCCGCCGGGGGGGAGCGGCTCCCTCACCTTCACCCTCCCCGAATCGAAGGCGGGGACGTACACGATCGCGTGCTTCGAAACCAGCGGCGGCAAGAAGCACCATGAGCTGGGCATGAAAGGGAGCCTGACCGTGACGGCCGACGCCGGGAGCGAACCGAAGTAGGCAGCAGCCAATCCGTCCCAATCTTGTCAACTTCACTCACAGGGGGCTTGAAACACATACCCCTACCCCCCATACGTACATCCCCTGATTTCAAATAGACCATTTTGTCGCGTGATCGGTTTGTCGTTCACACATCGCCTCGGGACGGCCCTCGTCGCCCTGTTCTTTGGGCTGGGCTGGGGGGCATCGCTGGGGCATGCCGCCTGCGCGCCGATGGGGCCGTCGTCGTCCGATCACTGCGACACGTCCGGGTCGAGTTCGCACTGCGAGGGGGACGCGTGCACGTCCTCCGCCGTGTGTCTCACACAGCACGCTAGTGAGGACGCCCTCACAGCCCCGTCCCCATCCCCCGACGGTCAGGGCGGAGGGAGGGTCCCCACGCAGGCTCAGCCCGTCGTCCGGTCCGAAGCCCATTCATCTCTGTCGCCCACAGGGCACGTGGGTCCACGTGCTCATCGTCTCCACGCCTCGGTTGGCGTCTGGCTTGAGTGAGGAGGGGCAGCCGTCGTGCCGTCCCCATTGGTCGGTCAGCGCGCCCCGCTGACTGCGGGGGAGGACGGCGCTCTGCTCAATCTCCGTCCGCGTTTCCAGCATTCGCAGGTGGACGAGACTGCCCCTCTACGCCGACTTCTCAAGCCAACGTACTCGCTCCGATGAGCACAGCTGATTCTCCGTCTCCCTCAACTGCATCCGATTCGAACATCACCCCCGTCTCGCGCCGTGACTTTCTGCGCAGCGCCGGGGCGGTCGCCGCCCTAGCGGGGGTACAGACGCTGATGCCGGGATGGGTCCGGGCGTCTGGAGACGTCACTCAGGGTGGACTGTCCGCCCTGGAACCGACCCGACGCGACGGCAACCGCGTCGAGTACGACATTACCATCGAAAAAACGCCCTTCGAAGTGGCCGGTAAGCGCGGAACGGCCATCACGATGAACGGCACCGTCCCCGGCCCGCTCATTCGCCTGCAGGAGGGCGAGGAGGTGGTCCTTCGCTACCACAACAAGCTGGAGGAGGAGACCTCCATCCACTGGCATGGGCTTCTGTTGCCCAACCAGTTCGACGGCGTGCCGAAGGTGAACTATCCGGGCGTGGCGCCGGGGGACACCTTTGAGGCGGGGCCCTTCGAGGTCCGTCAGTACGGCACCTACTGGTACCACAGCCACTCGGGCCTCCAGGAACAGTTCGGCCACTACGGGCCGCTGATCATCGACCCCGCCGGCGAAGAGCCGCAGGACTATGACCGGGAGCACGTGGTGGTCCTGTCGGACTGGGCCTTTGAGGACCCCCACGACATTCTCGCCAACCTGAAGAAGGGGGAGCACTACTATAACGTTCAGCAGCAGACCGTCGGCGAGTTCTGGTCGGATGTGGGAGACCACGGATTGTGGAGCACGCTTAAGAACCGCCTCAACTGGGACCGGATGCGGATGAGTGCGACCGACCTCTCCGCCGTCCGGGCGCCGACCTACACCTACCTGATGAACGGGCAGGCCCCCGAGACGAACTGGACGGGCCTCTTCAATCCGGGCGAGCGGGTGCGCCTGCGGGTCATCAACGCCAGCGCCGCCTCCATCTTCGACGTGCGGGTGCCGGGGCTGGAGATGGACGTGGTCCAGGTGAGCGGGCAGAACGTCGAGCCGGTGACGACCGACGAGTTCCGCCTTGGGACGGCCGAGCGCGTCGACGCAATCGTGGAGCCGACGAAGGACCAGGCCTACACTATCTTCGCCGAGTCCATCGACCGGAGCAGCTACGCCCGTGGCACGCTCGCCCCTCGCGAGGGCATGGAGGGCCCGGTGCCCGACCCCCGCGACCGTCCTACGCTCACCATGGATGCGATGGGGATGGGCGGCATGGGCGACGGCGACATGGAGGGGATGAACCATGGAGAGATGGGGGATATGGAGGGCATGGACCATGGTGAGATGGAGCCCGGCGACAGGTCCGAGGACATGGACGATGGGATGACCTCGGAGCCGGGGGAGAGCCTGCGCCCGCCGGGAACGCTTCCGGAGCCCGTCATGCACGACCCAGAGGAAACCCACGGTCCCGCCGAGGCCGGTCTGCCCATGATGACGACGTCGCGGCTGCACGAGCCCGGGATCGGGCTGGGGAGCGACGGCCGCCGGGTGCTCACCTACGACCAGCTCCGGGCGCTCGACGAAAAGGACGAGTTTCGCGCGCCGGATCGCGAGATTGAGATGCACCTCACCGGCAACATGGAGCGCTTCATGTGGGGCATCGACGGTGTGGAGTTCTCCGACGCCGACCCGATCCGCATCGAACACGGCGAGCGCGTCCGGCTCACGATGGTCAACGACACCATGATGAACCACCCGA
>CAYULG010000301.1:0-3149 GCA_964445365.1 uncultured Salinivenus sp.
CGGTGAGGATGACCATGCCGTTGGGCTGGTTGATGGCGTGCTCAAACCGGTCGAGGGCGCGCTCCCCAAGCCCCAGCTTGCTGAGATCCGTGATCACCTTGCGGTCGTCGAGCACGCGGATGACGACGCTCTCCGCGTCGATGTCCTGGTTGGAGCTGGCGATGGGCATAATCGAGACCCGGTACCGGATGCGGGTCCCGTCCACATCGCGCTGGATGAAGCCGTCCTGCGCGGCATCGCTTTCGAAGCGATCTACGTTCATCGAATTGTCCTTGATCACCGACAGGAGCGCTTCCGGGTGGACGCGGTCCTCCGTGTGCCAGTGGCTGAGCCGGCCGTCCATGCGGAAGTGGATTTCCACCTCTTTATTCGCGTTCGGGTAGATGTGAATGTCGGATGCCCCCTCCCGCACGGCCTCCACGAGGGTGGCCTCGAACAAATTGATGAGGGTCGAACGATTGATTTTCTCCTCAAGCTTCTCGTCGTCGACCAGGGCTTCGTCCTCTTCTTCGAGGGTCTGGCCGAAGTCAATCGAGGAGTCCTCGTCGAGGCGCTCAAGGTACTTGTTGTCCTTCGGGAACGCCTTCGAGAGCAGGTCATTGACCGCCGACTCCGGGGCGTACCGGAGCTCGAAGTGGTCCAGGTCCAGGGAGCGGGCCAGCTGGTGAGCCTCCTGGCGCATCGGGTCGCGCGTGATGAAGATGACCGTGCGCCCTCGATCCGTCGTCTCGGCGTGATGGGGGACGATCCCCAGTTCCGTCAACTGCTCCTTCTGCTCGTCGGGAAGATTCTTGACCATTGACTGGGCCAGGTCCAGGTCCCGATTCTGGTCGTCGAGATCCGCCACGGAAAACGCGTAGATGCGGGCGGCTCGCTCATAGACCACCTCTCCATCTACCTCCTCTTGCTCGGCGAGCACGCGCCAGAGGGCCAGGTCCGGGTCGTCGGCCGCGTCCCGGCGCGCCTGGGCCTGCTTCACTTGCTCGGGCTCGATTTCGCCACGGCGCATCAGCATCTCGACGACCCGATCGTTCGTCTCGATGGCCATCCCCGACGACATTCGGGACGCAAACTTGTCGACGAGCTCGGTGTCGATCTGCTCCTCGAGCTCGTCGATCGGGGCCATCTCCCCCTCCGCATCGGCGTCAGTGGGGGGGCTGTTTTCCTCGATTTGAAGGTCCGAGGAAGGGGGCACGTCCGGTGCGGAGGGGCCGGCGCCCCCTTCCTCCGAGCTCCCATCCCCGATCGGATCCGCCGCCCCGTCGCCGTGAGCGGTTGGCGCCCCGTCCCCAAACTCCGCCGCTGTTTCCGAGATGTCCTCCAGCCGGATCCCGTTGGGGGCGCTCTCCGGGACAGGCGTATCGCCGGTCGGAGCAAACGGAGGCATCGAGAACCGCGGCGAGTCCACCGGTCCCAGGCGCAGCGTGCTCGGCCGGGGCGGGGATTCGTCCCGGTGCTCCTCGGACGCAGGCCCAGACGCCGATCCATCCCCCCCGGCGCTGGGATTGGCCGGGGGATCGGCCGCCTCCTCGGAGGAGACGGAAGACCGAATGTCGGACAAGCTGTCCATTACATGTCAGATGATGGTGCAGCAAGAATTCGTTCCCCCCGGTTCTGCCGATGCGTGAGAACGTACGTGAACAACCTCACGCGGTGGAAGAGATCTCAGATCCTGGAAATCACGGATCTCCTGGACCGTAAACCACAGCAGCGCTGTGCATCTTCGTGGCTGAGTCCGTCTTTACTGACCCATTCACGTATCGGTAGTCGCGCTACATGCCCATCATGTCGGCCTGCGAGGGCTGGATGAAGGCCATCTCTGCGGAGAGAATCGTCAAGAACAGAACGCCGACGGCAATGATGACCGACACCCCGGTTTGGATGCCCTCGACGGCCGCGTCGAGGCTCAGCTCAGTTTCCTGCTCGTAGTAGTTGGCCATCTGCCGGGCACTTTTCTGCACGCTGCCCGTCTCGGCCCCGCTCTTGAACCGGCTGATGGCCATCGACGTGAAGACGCCGCTCGCCTTCATGGCCTCGACGAGGCTCGCTCCCTGGGCCGTCATCATCGGAATGGTCACGTTCCGGATCCGGTACCCCATGTATTCGTTGCCGCAGGCTTCCGACGCGATGCGAAGGACCCGGAGGTTATCCCCCGCTCCGGAGTACAGAATCGAAAAGACCCGGCAGAAAATTTCGATGTTGATTTTGTGCAGGAGCGCCCCGATGACGGGAATCCGAATCATGTATTTGTGCAGGTAAAACCGCCCCTGCGGCGTGCGCGCCCACAGAATCAACCCCCCGATGGGAATCACCGTGGCGACGAGCACCCACAACCAGTACTGGTCCAGCCACTGGGAGAAGGCGAGGGACCACCGGGTCAGGGGCGGGAGCGAGACGTCCATGCCCATCCCCGTAAACAGGCCCGCCGTGGCGGGGACGATGTACCAGACGTACCAGATCATCGCCCCGATCATCCCGATTGTGGTCACGGCCGGCATCACCATGGCACTCCGGACCCGTGAACTGAACTCGTCCTTCCGCTCCATGAAGCGGGCCGTGGCCTCGTAAATCTCGGCCATGTTGCCGCTCTTGGAGGCGATCCCCAGCATGTACGCCGTGAACTTCCCCAGCTTGTCGCGGTGCTTGTTGAACGCCTTCTCGGCGTCCATCCCGCCCTTCAGGTCCGAGTTGAGGTCCCGGATCACCTGTTTGAGGCTCTTCGACGACACGTCGTTGAGCAGCATCTCCAGGACCTCGTCGAAGGGCAGGTTCTCGCGCAGCAGGTTCGCCGCGAGACGAACGAACATGATGATGTCCTGCTGCGGCGGCGAAAACTCGAAGTCGAACCACTTTTTTCGGACCGTGACCACCGTCAGGCCCATGCTTTCGAGCGCTTCCGCCACCTCCTCGGCCGAGAAGGCCTTCTGCTCCCCCTCCTTCACCGTTCCGTTCGGATGCCGCACCTTGTAGACGAAGGTGCGCCGTTTCGTGAGGTCCGACAGATTGAACCCGTGCTCGTCGGCAAGCTGCTCGATCTTGTCCTTCGCGTCGCTCTTCGAGGGCGCCATAACGGTCCCCTGGACGGGCTGGCCGCCGGGGGTCACTCCCTGAAATTGATACTCGCGAGTGGCCATAGTTAGAGCGGTCCT
>CAYULG010000302.1:0-3125 GCA_964445365.1 uncultured Salinivenus sp.
AGCAGATGTGGGTCAATCCCGACTGCGGCCTCAAGACGCGCCGCTGGGTGGAGGTCAAGCCCTCCCTCGAAAACATGGTACGGGCCGCCGAGAACGTGCGCGAACCTGCTACAGTGGCGTAGGCACCATCCTACCGTCCAATTTACACAACCAAGAGGCGGCTCGGCTTTGTACCGGGTCGCCTCTTTTTTTGATGCCTGGAACCTGAGGCGTGATCCGTGAGACGCTGAGAGACCGCGGCTATGCACGCGTCATAGGTTGTTTTCCGGTACCGGATCGTGTGCGCGAGTATGGCAGCCCAGCCGGCATTCCGGTGTGAAGACCGGGGCGGAAGGAGAGGACCCGAACGGTCGACGGCCCAGCCGTTCTTTTACGAGGCTGGATCTTTGACGCCAGCGTCTACCGAGGGCGCTTCGGCCAGGGCGCGGTCGAGGAGCCGGCGGAACCAGACGGTGTAGCGGTCCGGGTGGGCCGCGACATCCGCCCGGAGCGACGCGGGGGACATCCAGGTCCAATCAGCCACCTCCGCCGCATTGGGCTGGACGGTCATCTCGTCGGCCACGCCGACGAAGACGTGGTCGTACTCGTGCTCGATGAGGTCGGGGCCGACCGGGGCCTGGTACGTGAAGTGGAAGGCGGGCGTGAGCGTGCAGGTAAAGCCCATCTCTTCGTGCAGTCGTCGCCGAGCCGCTGCCCTCGGGGGCTCGTCCGGTCGGGGATGGCTGCAACAGGTGTTGGACCAAAGCCCTCCGGAGTGATACTTGCCGGCGGCCCGCTGCTGGAGAAGGAGCCGCCCCGCCTCGTCGAAGATGAACGCTGAGAGGGCCCGGTGGCACCAGCCTTCGGTGTGGGCACGGAGCTTCTCGGCCGTCCCCACGGCCTCATTCTTTTCGTCTACGAGAACGACGGGGGAGGACATGAAACCGTGCTGGGACCACGTTAGAAGATATGTTTTGTAATCCCCACTCCACAGCAGTATGCAAAGGAAAAGGCAGAATGAGCACAGGAATCTCTGCACTTTACGGGTTTATTGCAAAATGAAGTCGTTCTACGCGGTTGCGCCTGGCGGTCTGTATGAATGGGGGGACGTTGAAGACGGGTTTTTGATCTCATACGCTAGGGGCACGTGCGCATCGTGACGAGTCAGAATGATCGGTCTCCCTTGGGTTCCAGAAGCTTCTGAGGGTCCCATCCCCGGTGTCGGTTGTCTCTTCGGAAGAAGGGCGCCGTCGGAGCCCCAGATTCAAAAAAACCAAAATACCAGTCTTTTAGATCGAGATCGTTGCACGGATTTGTGAGCCAATTTCGGCGGGGATCTTGACGGGCTGGGCCCCGGTTCGTGTACACAATGGGTAGTTCATCGACACTCTCATCTACTCAACGTCTTGCATCTATGCACGAACTTACCATCGACGGCGCCGGCACGGTTGAAGTTGAAGAGGGCACGCGGCTCGTCCGAGCCATTGAAGAGGCCGGGATTGACGTGGGCCACCGCTGCGGGGGACAGGCCAGTTGCACGACCTGCCGGGTGACATTCAAGGAGGGAGAGCCCAACGTGATGACCGACGCCGAGCACGACAAACTCGGGGACATCGACCAACTTGGCAGTATGCGCCTCTCGTGTCAGATTGTGGTAGATCGGGACATGGCGGTCGAGCCGCTCATGACGGTAGAGGACCAGGGCTGGGACGACGCTGGCCCCGAGCCCGCGATTACCGTGGAGCCGGAGCCGGAATGGCATCCCATCGAGACGCTTGAGGCGGAGGAGGATGCGTAGGTCCCATCGGGGGGACGTTCACCAATCTAGATTTTAGGGGGCTGGATCCCACGACCGAAACGCCCTGAGCGATGCGAGAACGTGCGTCGAAGAGTGAATTTCCCTGAGGCGGGTGACGACCGACGTCGTTGGCAATGCTGACCGGGAAGGACTCCGCTATATTCCAAGAGGTCCCGTCGACTCTGTCGGCTTCAGGGGACTCATGACTCGGAATGGTTGCCGTGAAGCGAGGAGGACGATGACGCCCGGGCGCGACATCTCCGAACTGGACCATTCCAAAACGAACCGATTGACGGCACCGAGGAGCCCGAAATCAGTGACTCATGAACTTGGATAACCGTTCTTGGTGCTCTGGGGCGATTGGCATCCGCCCGTACCGGAGCGACGACGCCCCGGCACTCGCGGCGGCGGTACAGGCCTCGCTCGACGATCTGCGCCGCTGGTTGCCGTGGGCCCGGGAGGCGTACGGAACGGAGGACGCTCGGGCCTGGATTGAAAACCGTCGGCGGGCCTGGGACGACGGAGAGGCGTACAGTTTCGCCATCGTGCAGGCCAGCGGGGACGCCCACGGGGTGCCCGACGAAAGCGGATTTTTGGGCGGGGTCGGGATCAACCGGATTGATCGCCAGAATCGCATCGGCAACGTCGGCTACTGGGTGCGGACGCAGGCGACCGGGCAAGGGGTCGCGACGACGGCGGTTCGGCTCGCGGCCCGTGTCGGGTTTGGAGAGCCTGGGCTTCGGCGCCTTGAGTTTCTCGTCTCTACCGCGAACGAGGCAAGCCAGCGCGTCGCGGAGAAGGTCGGGGCATGCCGGGAGGCTATCCTTCGGCGCCGCCTTCGGGTCCGGGAGTGGGTGGACGATGCCTTCCTGTATGCCTTGTTTCCCGAGGACCTCGTGGAAGCGCCCGGGCAATGATCGCGCCGCTGCGGCGAAGTCGGTAGTCCCATAGTCACGTCTTCGTTTCGAACTTATAGCGGAGAATTCGTTCAAGGGGCGAACCCTGCCTCAGCACCCTGCATTTGATACCTCCGTCGCTTGCAGTGAGTTTGTGGCGACCGTGGGGAGGCCGGCGGCCGCTCGTCGCGCTGCACTTCCCTCCGATTGTTTGTTCACTCACCTCTCGCTTCGATCATGCTGCAGTCGCGAACAGCCCAGATTTTACTGGGCATCCTCGGGGTCATTCTGACAACCCTGCTGATTGCTCCCGAGCTCGTTATTGAATATTTCTGGCTCGGGGAGCTGGGCTACGAAGGGGTCTTCTGGACGGTGCGCACGACGCAGGTGCTGCTTTTCGTGCTCGTGTTCGTCGTCGCGGCGGCCTATTTTGGACTCAATTTCCGGGTCCT
>CAYULG010000303.1:0-3118 GCA_964445365.1 uncultured Salinivenus sp.
TTCGGAAGGGACACGTGGGGGTTCGAGGCGGCCTCCGTCGTGGAGGGCGTCAGAAGCGGACCGAGAGCCCGACCTGATCGGTGCTCAGGATGGGGGTGTACGTGACCTCGTTGGGGGCCGAGGGCGACGTGGTGACCGACCGTCCGATGAGGTAGCCCAGCGCGCCCCCCACCATCACGTCCGTCAGCCAGTGGTCGCCGCTGCGGACACGCTCGACCCCGACCGACGCGGCCATCCCGTACGCCGGGACCGACACGTACCAGCGGCCGGACTGGTGCGCCAGGACGGACGCGACGGCAAAGGCGCGGGCCGTATGACCGGAGGGCATAGACAACTCCTCGTGGGCACTGTCGAACCCGCCGGGATTTGCGGTGAAGGGGGAATCCGTCCCGAAAGGACGCGACCGGTTGAGGGCGCTCTTCGCGAAGCCCGTCACCAGCTTCGTGTACACGAGCGCCTCGACGACCCGGACGGACGTGCGGGTCCAGTCGCGTCGCTGAAGCACGAGCCCGCCGGCGGCAAGGACCCCGGCGGTGCCGAGCGCCGCGCGATCCGGTCCCACACGGTCGTACCACCGGCCGGGGGCGGCGAGGGGGCCGGTCCGGCGGGACATCGGGCCGGCCCGCTGGCTCGCGTATCGATGGACCGGTCGGTCGAGGACCGCAACGGCGCTTCCCACGAAGCCCGCGGCCCCGAGGGCAAGCAGCTGCTGGGAGCGAGAGAGCTCGAAGGGGGCCTCGACGATGTCGATGGCGTCTCGGCCAAGCGTGCGAAGGGAAGGCACCCAGGGGCCTGAGCCGGCCCGAGAGGATTCGACGCTGGGCTTAGGAGAGACCTGTGCCCGAGCACACGGACTGCCCAACGCTAGGAGCAGGCCGCAAAGAAGGACACTGCACGTACAGCGATGGAGGTGGGAGCGCATTGGGGTGGACAAAGTCCCTTCGAAGGACGCCGCGAAAGGCCAACAGGGCATCGAAAAAAGTTGAAGCAACATTGGTTCCACATCTTCCCATTGCGAGCGGGGGAGACCGGATCCGCCCGGCCCCAGCGTAACGCCCGCCCAACTGAGTAAACGTACCTGCGGTTGCATTCCAGGTTGTCGAAGGCAAGACTGGAGTCGATTGTTTGACCGCTTCGCGCAACGCTTCTGTGCAATGGGAATGCTCCTTCAGAAATGGGGAATGCTCGCCGCGGTGCTGATGGCAGGAGGACTGTTCCTGATAGGTCCTTCCGCCACCGCCCAGTCCGCGGATTCCGCGTCTGCAACTCGCAGCCAGCCCTCACGCGCGGCGACAGATAGCAGCACGCATCCCAACCGACAGCCCTACGCGACAAACCGGAGCCTCGCCTATCACGTACTGGCAGGCCCCGCTTACGTGCTGCACGGGATCACACGCCCCCTTGGGTGGGGCGTGCGGTACGTGGAGCAGTCGGTCCCGAATCTGTTTACGGGCAAACGTCCGCCCCGGGGCGTCCTGCCCCTTTTTGAGCTCGGCGGACCGACGGGATTTCAGGCTGGGCTCGCCCTCTACGACAATCGCTTTGCGGGAACCGATCACAAGGCGCGGATCGAAGGGCTCTACGGCGGCCCCAACACCTTCGAAACGGGGGCCTCGTACGTAGTGCCCGCCCCATTCGGCCCCGGGACCCGCTTCTGGTTCGACGGCACCTATTTCTCCGACCCGAGCCGGGACTTTTACCTCGGGGGAAACGCAAGCGACGATCCCGACGACAAAGGTAACTTTGAGCGCGATCAGATCGACGCGAAGATGGGCCTCGGCGTGGCTCCCCCCGACCGGGCGCTTCGGGGGGAGGTGAACCTTCTGTACGAGCACGTCGAGGCTGGCCGGGGCGACGGCGTGGAGGGCGAACGGCTCGCACGGGCCGATCCGCCGGGGCTGGAGACGATCGATCTTCTGACCTCGCGGGTCACGCTCGGCCTCGACCGCACTAGGGGACGGCCCCGGACCTATGCCGGCACCGAGGTGCTTCTCCGGCTCGACTACTCTCAGGACCTTACCGCCGACCGCTTTCGGTACGGCCGGTACGTCGCCGAGGTGCGGCAGTACCTGCCCGTCGGGATCTTTCCGAAGTCGCGCCGCCTGGTCCTCCGGGGGCGCCTCGAACAGACCGAGCCGCTCTTCGACGGGGAGGCGGTGCCCTTTTACCAGCTTCCCAGTCTGGGGGGGCAGAACATGCTACGGGGATTTTCTTCCAACCGATTTCAGGGAAAGGGGTCGCTGGTGCTAAACGCCGAGTACCGGTACCCGATCTGGTCGAACTGGGACGCCGTCTTCTTCGTCGATTCGGGGCAGGTGTTTTCGGAGCTTAGCACCGTGGCGCCCGATCGGCTGCAGTGGAGCTACGGGGGCGGGCTCCACATGCTCAACCAGAAGGGGCTGAGCTTCCGCTTCGAGGTGGCGGGGAGCACCGAAGGAATCCGCACCATTCTCACGATCGATCCGACCTTCCGTCGTCTCGGGCGATAGTGCGGGAAAGCCGTCCGACTTCCGTTCATCAATGTCCGTCGTCATGACCTCGCTTCGCGTTCCTACCATCCTTCGGCGTGCGGGACTGTGGGTCGTCGGACTCGTTCTGCTAGCCGGGCTCGTGGCCTGTGGCACGAGTCGGCCCTACACCCTCGGGCCCGTCAAGACCGAGGATCCAGACGACCGGCCCACGCCCCGCCCCGAGGAGACCGAAGAGAGCATGTACTGGGACCGGGTCGACATGAGCGTCTTCCACCAGCTCGAAAAGCCCCTCAACCTCAACTGGACGGGGCGCACGGTGGGGCAGGCCCTCGGGATGGCGTCTGACGACGAGGCCGACAACGTGAACGTGATGGACGAGCCGCCCAACTCCAGCTGGTACGAGCGCCGTCACTTCTACGACGAAATGACGCCGCGCGAGCTGGCGATTGGGCCCAATGAGCGCGACACGACCGGTGCAGCGGCAGGGCCGGCACGCGAGGGCACCTGGACGGTTACGAGCGGCAAGTTTCAGGGAGCGTCTCGCGGCTTCCAAATCGAAGATCCACGGGGCGACCGTTACCTCATCAAGCTCGACCATCCCGAGTGGCCGGAGCTCATGAGCTCGGCGGAGGTGATCTCGACGAAAC
>CAYULG010000304.1:0-3111 GCA_964445365.1 uncultured Salinivenus sp.
GGCGGCATCCACGTAGTCCTGCAGGTCGCGCCCGCCCATATGGCGGTAGATGGCCGTCCGCCAGTCACGCCCGTAGCCCGCTGACCCCCGATAGTCCACGTCGACGACGGTGTAGCCGAGGTCGGCGAGCATGTTGTGGAACATGTACTCGCGGAAGTACGGCGGAAAGTCTTTGATCACGTTCTGCAGGTAGCCGGCGCCGTGGACGAAGAAGACGGCCGCGCCGTTCGGATTCTCCGGCCGAAAGACGTGGGCGGGCACCGCCACCCCGTCCGACGCCTCAAAGCGTGTGAGCTCCGGCATGCGCCAGTCGTAGTCGCTCCAGGCATCGGTGGGCGACTGGGTGGCGCGATCGAGGGTTGCGTCGGGCTCGGCGTCTTTCAGGTACAGGTCGGCCGGCTGATTGGTCGTCGAGTAGCGCGTGGCGAGGCGCTCGCCGTCGGGGCTGAGGGCGGCGTCGTGCGTGCCGGCCCGACGGGTGAGGCGCGTCAACTCACCGCCCTCTGCGGGCATGCGGTAGACGTGGCGCTCGTGCGGGCTGTGCCGGGTGCTGGTGAGTGTCCACGCGGACCCGTCGCGGGACAGCTGTGGATCGTGTACCTCAAAGTCGCCACTCGTGATCTGAGCGGTCTCGCCCGTCTCCGTGTCGACCGTGTAGAGGTGACTGTAGCCGGTCTGCTCGCTCTGAAAGTAGAAGCGATCCGATTCGGGCATCCAGCCGACGGTGCCGGGGCCGCCGTACGCGCCAATCCCCGGCCCGCCGATCCAGGCCTCGTCGTGCTGCCGGTCGAGCACCGTGAGGTCGCCGGTTTCGGGGTCGAGGCGTGCGATCCAGCGGTCCTTGTTGTCGTCGGCCCGCACCACGAGCACGGCGTGGTTGCTCTCCGGGCTCCAGTACGGCCCATAGCTGTAGAGGGACCGCTTCGCCTCGCTGGAGTCGAGTTCCGCGCCCTTTTCCTGCTGATATTCGGGGATGTCGTAGGCGCCGGGCAGCTGATGGAGGGTCACCTCGATGGTGGTGTCGCGCTCCAGGTCCTGCACGTAGAGTTCGAACGCCCCCGCCGGGCTGCCCACCTTGGGCCGGGCCCGGAGCACGTCGGCGCGGCCCGAGGCGGTGACGTAGTCGATGACCTTCGTCGGCTGCGCGGCGTCGGGGGTCGACTGGAGCGCCACGGTCACGAACCGTTCGGTCGGGTCGAGGCGAACATCGTCCACCTGCTTGTCACCGGTGTGTAGCGTCGGGGGCGGGTCGTCGGCCCGGCGGTCTTTCTTCTGATTGCTCTCGGCCGCCTCTTCTTCCTGCTTCTGCTCGCGGATCGTTTCGAAGAGCGTGGTCTGCTGCTCCTCCAAAAATTTGTCTCGGGGCGACGGCTCCGGCTCCCGGTCTTCTGTTCCGGAGCGCAGGTCCGTTACCTGGCGCACGAGGCCGGTCGCGAGCGTGAGGGCGAAGAGGTTGTCGTCCCGCCGGAAGACCACGCGCTCCCCGTCCGGGGAGAAGCGCGGGTCCGACTCGTCGGCGCGCGTGTCGGTGAGGCGCGTCTGCTCGCCGGTTGGTCGGTCGTAGAGGTAGAGGTCGCCGTCGGCGGCGTACACCTTTCGGCGCTGGTCGGCGGTGTACACGTTCTCGCCATGGTGCCAGCCGTCGAAGGTGGGCGGGTGCGACCGGCGCTCGCTCGGCGCCACCTTCGTGGGCTCACCGCCCTTTCGGGGCACCTTGTAAAGCGAGTCGCTCTGAAATTTGCCCCCCGGGTTCCAGTCGAAGAAGAGTGTCCGGCCGTTTTCGTGCCAGCGGGCGTTTTCGGGCCAGTCGCCCACCCAGCTCTCGGGCTCCTGCATGATTTGCTCCACCGAGAGCACAGAAGTACGTTCGGCGGGCTGCGCTGTAACAATTGCCGGGAGCAATGCGAAGGATAGGACGACGAGGCCGAGACGAAACGGATGCAGCATCAAACAGAAACGGGCTGGTCGACGAAATATAAGGCGAACGGTCAACGACGGTCTGGAGCAAACCGCGTCCACGTCAATGTACGAGACGAGACGGAGACATTCAGTCGATTCCGGTCGACCCCCCCTCCGGTCCGTCGCCCGGGTTCTGCGACGGGGGCGGCGGAGGCTGCCGCTCGAAGCGCTGTTCTGGAGCGTGGGGATCGGGGCCATGGCGGCGATGGATCCCGCCGGAACGCACGTGATCGGCCTCTGCCCCCTCGACGCCCTCGGCTTCTCGTTCTGCCCGGGCTGTGGCCTGGGGCACGCCGTCGCCCACCTGGCACGCGGTAACTTCACGGACTCCGTCCAGGCCCATCCGTTCGGAATCCCGGCCGTTCTGATTCTCGGGGCGCACGTTGCCCGCCTCCTCCGCGCACATTCGCTCCGCCCTCCTCGCGTCTCTTCTGCCTGATCCCCCCTTCGCTATGTCAGACGACCTCTCCAACGTCCTCCACCATCTCCCCGAGCTCGAAGGCGACGAGCAGTTCTACGTCGCCAAAATCGTCAACGACATGTCGGACGAGGAAGCCCAGCAGTTCGCGCACATTTACCGCGAGCGACGCCGCGACCCGACGATCATCCTGCTGGCGGCCCTGGCCGGCTTCATTCTCGTGGCCGGCGTGCAGCGCTTCCTGATCGACGAGATCGGCATGGGCTTCCTGTACCTGTTTACCGGCGGCCTCTGCGTGATTGGGACAATCATAGACATCGTCAACTACAAGTCCCTCGCGTACCGGTACAATCGTCGCCAGGCCGACGAAGTCGCCGCCCTCGTGGGGTAGCGAATTCAGGTTGTGAGTTTGTGGATTTTGGGTTGAGCGTTCACGCAGATCGGCGCCCCAAGTCTCTGCCCACACAGCGCATTCGTGCACCTCGACAGTTCGGGGAGGGCCACGAGCCGAGAGATGCTGTTTCGATCTCATACGTTGGTCTCCTGAGCACCACGTGACGAGTGCAGAACGACCCTCCCCGGCCTGTCTTTGGTACTCACACGCGCGGTGCCCGTCCCAGGCGAAGAACACCAGCCTCTCGGGAGCCCGCGATGCAAAAAATCAATGTACCAGTCTCTCAGAACGCGTTGTGCTATGTGTGAGCAGTATGTGTACCCCGCTCAAACCTCTAGAA
>CAYULG010000305.1:0-3110 GCA_964445365.1 uncultured Salinivenus sp.
GACTCCTACACCCACAAGCTGCTCGCCGCCATGCGCAACCAGTTCGGTGGGCACGACGTGAAAGAGGCGGACGAGTAGCGGGGACGCTCGGTTGGAGGAAGTAGTCTCGCTGCTTGTTTTGATCGGACGGCCGGGACAGCGTGGATGCGTGGAGGCCTGGAAGCAACGACCGGCCTGCGTCCATGCGTTGAGAGCCTCTAAGCCTCCATGCGTCCAGAGCCTCCGTGCAAACACAACAGCCTCCGGCTTTCCGGGCGGCTCGGCTGTCCCCGTAACGCCCAAACGTTCGACGCTCAAACGCACAGCGCACAAACGCCCAAACGCTCAACCCAACATGCCGCAAATCCAGCCGCATCTGTTCGTCATCTTCGGCGCCACCGGGGACCTGACCAAGCGCAAGCTAATCCCGGCCCTCTACCACCTGATGGAGGACGAGGACGTGGCCCAGCACTGCTACATTCTCGGCACCGCCCGGTCCGACTGGTCCGACGAGCACTTCCGCGAGGAGGCCCGCACGGCCCTCCGGGACAAAGGGTACTCCGACGACGAGGTGTCGAGCTGGTGCGCCCGGAATCTGTTCTACCAGTGCCTCGGGGCCGAGGGGAACGACTACGACGGGCTCCGCGACCGCATCGAGCAGCTGGAGCGCCACCTCGACCTGCCGGGCAACCGGGCCTTCTACTTCTCGCTCCCGCCCAGCGTCTACAAGCCGGCGATCGAAGGGCTGGGCGAGGTCGGGCTCAACGAGAGTCCGGGCTGGACGCGCGTGGTCGTGGAAAAACCGTTTGGGTACGATCTCGCCTCGGCCCGCGAGTTGAACGACCACGTCCATAAGTACTTCAGCGAGGACCAGGTCTACCGCATCGATCACTACCTGGGCAAGGAGACGGTGCAAAACCTGATGGCCTTCCGGTTCGGCAACGCGATGTTCGAGTCGCTCTGGAACCGGGAGCACATCGAGCGGGTGGAGATCACCGTGTCGGAGAGCCTGGGTGTGGGCGGCCGCGGCGGCTACTACGACCAGTCCGGCCACGTGCGGGACATGGTCCAGAACCACCTCACCCAGCTGCTGACGCTGACGGCGATGGAGCCCCCCGCCAGCATGACCGCCGACGCCATTCGGGACGAGAAGGTGAAGGTGCTCAACGCCGTGCAACGGCCCGATTCGGACGAGGATGTCGTCTTCGGGCAGTACGAGGCCGGAACCGTGGACGGCGAGTCGGTGCCGGGCTACCGTGACGAGCCGGACGTGCCCGATGACTCCGACACCGAAACGTTCGCTTCCCTTCGCCTCAACGTGGCCAACTGGCGGTGGCAGGGCGTGCCCTTCTACCTGCGCGCCGGCAAGCGCCTGCCGCGCAAGCTCACCCAGATCGCCGTTCAATTCCAGGGCGCCCCCGTTTCGCTCTTCCAGGAGGACGGCCAGCCCTGCCTCCCGCAGAACGCCGACTGCGAGGCCCGCTCCAACGAGCTGCTCATCACGCTGCAGCCGGACGAGGGCTTCGACCTGCGCTTTGAAGTGAAGGCACCCGGCGGCAATGGCAACGGCACCATGAACCTGGAGACCCAGCAGCTGAGCTTCTCCTACCAGGACGCGTTCGGCCCCATGCCCGACGCCTACGAGACGCTCCTCCGCGACATCATCGTTGGGGACCCGACGCTCTTTGTGCGGGCCGACGAGGTGGAGGCCTCGTGGCAGCTCTACGCACCGCTTCTGTCGTCCGACCGGCCCGTGCATCCGTACGAGGCGGGCACGTGGGGCCCCGACGCCGTCGACCGCCTGCTTCCAAATTGGGTCTCCGGGACCCGCAAGCGCGCCCCGGGCTCTCCCCCCGAAGCCGTGTCGTAACGCCTGTTCTATTTGGGAGCGGAGCCCTCGTATGGCCCCGATTCCGTTGTATGGGCTCACGCGCCCCCCGAAACGCTCAACGCGCAAACCCTCCAACTTTCAAGCCCTCCACCTTCTCGCTTTCAACCGGTGGAGGCATGAACGTCCAACAGCAGCATTTTCCTTTCCTGCAACTCCTTCCTACTGAACAAAATTTATGTCCGATACGGAGTCATACGACCTCATCGTCATCGGCGCCGGGCAGGGCGGCGGCCCGCTCGCCGGCACCGCCGCGGACAACGGCCACGCTGCCGCTCTCATCGAGCACAAACACGTGGGGGGCACCTGCGTGAATGAGGGCTGTACCCCCACCAAGACCATGATCGCCAGCGCGCGGGTGGCCCACCTCGCCCGTCGTGCTGAGGACTACGGCGTGCACACCGGCGACGTGAGCGTCGACATGGAGACGGTGCGCCGGCGCAAGCGCGACATCGTCGACATGTTTCGGTCCGGCAGCCGCAGCAGCGTCGAGGAGACCGACGGCCTCGACCTGATCGAGGGCAAGGGCCAATTTGTGGATGAGAACACCGTCGAGGTCCACGTCGACGACGGGTCCACCCAAACGCTCACGGCGGACCGCATCGTGATCAACACCGGTGCACGGCCCGCCGCCCCGCCCATCGACGGCCTCGACGAGGTGGACTACCTCACTTCCACGTCCATCATGGAACTGGACACAGTGCCGGACCACCTCCTCATCCTCGGCGGGGGGTACATCGGGCTCGAGTTCGGACAGATGTTTCGGCGATTCGGGGCCGACGTGTCGATCATCGACCGGGGCGAGCACATCCTCAGCACCGAGGACGCCGACGTGGCCGAGGAACTCGAAGGCATCCTGCGCGAGGACGGCCTCCAGATTTTCAACGAAACGACCCTGACGGCGGTCGACCCCCTCCACGACGGCGAGATCACGGCCCACCTCACAGGCCCTGACGCCCCCGGCCACCTGCGCGGCTCTCACTTGCTGGTGGCTGCCGGCCGCCGCCCCAACACCGACGACCTCAACCCCGAGGCCGCCGGTGTAGAGACGGACGAGCGCGGGTTCGTGCCGGTCAATGACCGCCTCGAAACGAGCACCGACGGCATCTACGCGATCGGCGACGTGACGGGCGGCCCGGCCTTCACGCACGTCTCCTACGACGACTACCGCGTCGTCCGCGACAACCTGTTCAACGGGGCCTCGAAGAGCACCGAGGACCGCATCGTGTCCTACACCCTCTTT
>CAYULG010000306.1:0-3103 GCA_964445365.1 uncultured Salinivenus sp.
GCGAAAGATCCTGGAGGACATTTCCGTACCCGCTCAGCAGCGAGGCGCGCACTTTAGAATTGACGGTTTCGTTCTCCAGCCGGGCAAGAGCCGACGTGTAAATGCTATCGGCCCGTTCGAGTTGACTGTCGTAGCGCAGGGCGCGGCCAAAGCTCGCGGCGGCCTTTAGGGTTTGCGGGTCGGTACGCCCGAGCCTCTCGGTCCCCGTTAGGAACGCCTTCCGGCCCTGCTCAACGGCCGCGTCTCCCTTCTCCAGGTGACGATACATCTCGGACGCCGTCTTCCGAATCTCAACGTTCACCTCGGGCTGACTCTGGAGGGCCTGGGATTCGAGCTCGGCCTCTGCCTGACTGAGCACCTCCTGCATCGTGAGTTCCTCCCCGCCGGTCGTGGCCGGCGCCGCCCGCCCGATCATATCCACCAGAAACGTCTGCACCGCCTCTGCCCGGTTGGCATTTTGCTGCGCCCGGTCCCGTTCGGCGGCGGCCACCTGCGCCTGCCAGATCGCTACCCCCAATCCCACCAGCAGCGCCACCACGGCCCCCGCCGCGCTCATCACCGTCGTCCGGTTCCGCTCCACAAACCGCCGCATTCGGTACCCTGTTGTCGCCGGCCGCGCCTCCACCGGCAGCCCCTCCAGGTGCCGGTCCACGTCTTTCCCCACGTCGGTCGCCGACGTGTACCGCCGGTCCGGCTCCTTGCGGAGGGCCTTCTGCACGATCACGTCCAGATCACCCCGAAGTTGCTGACTTAGCTCTTCGGGCGAGCAGCCACACGCCTCCACGACCTCCGTGTCCGGATTCTCGAGGACCAGCTCACTGGGCCGCGTCGGCTCGGCCTCGGTAATGATCTTCGTCACCTCCACCGGCGACCGCCCCCGCACCTCGTACGGCAGGTGTCCGGTCAACAACTCACACAGGACGACGCCCATCGCGTATACGTCCGTCGCCGTCGTGATGGAAGCCCCTTCCACCTGCTCTGGGGCCGCGTAGGAAGGGGTCAGGGGGCTGCCCTCTCCCGTCTGCGTGTACGAGTCGATCCCCTCGGCCCCCTCCAGCGCCTTCGCGATGCCGAAGTCCAAGAGCTTCACCTGCGGCCCGCTGCTCCCCATGAAGCCCGATCCCGTTTCCGTAGGCCCGGAGCCCGCCGAGTCGGTGCTGGGCTCGGCCACCAGGATGTTTGCCGGCTTCAGGTCGCGGTGCACAATCAGGTTGCTGTGGGCAAACTGGACCGCCTCGCAGACCTGCAGGAAGAGCCGAAGGCGCGCCTCAACCCCCAGCTTGTGCTCGTTGCAGAACGTGTCGATCGGGGTCCCCCGCACGTGCTCCATCGCGAAGTAAGGCCGCCCGTCGTCGGTCACGCCGCCGTCGAGCAGGTGCGCGATGTTCGGGTGCTGGAGCTGGGCCAGGATCTGGCGCTCGCTCAAGAACCGCCGTTGCGCCTTCGGCCCCAGATCGTGACGAATCAGCTTCAGGGCCGCCTGCTGCCGGAACTGACCGTCGGCGCGCTCGGCCCGGTAGACCGAGCCCATCCCGCCCTGCCCCAGCACCTCAAGGAGGTGCCACGGACCAATGCGATCAACCGGGCCGGACTCTTCTGTTGAGCGGGCTGGTCTGGACGGGGGCTCGCTCGTGTCCGTAGTCGGCGCCTCCTGGGTGACCGTCCGTTCCGGATTATTGGTACCATCGGAATCCCCCTCTTCGCGTCCCTCCCCGGCGGTTCTCGCCGCTTCAGGTTCTCCATCCGGAGCGGTGTCCGTATCGGACAGGCGGTTGGCGGGGTCGCGGCCGGTCGGACCCTCCCTCCCTGCGCCCGCAGGGTCTCCACCATCGGCCAAGGGGACGTCTATCGAGGCGAGCCCCTCTAATGGCGAAGACGTTTCCGACGAAGATGAATCGACGAGAGATATGTTCTCGCGAAAGTCCGTTTCCTCCTCGGGAAAGGAGAGCCAGTCATAGCCCGGCATCGGCTCGGTCGAGGCTGCCTTCCCGTCCGGTTCGACGTCCGCGTCGGGTGCGGCGTCTTCCCCGGGCTCCTGCTCGGATCTTCCTCTACGGGCATTCCCCTCAGAGGCCGCTTCTCCCGACGTCGCTCCTTCGGCATCGACTTCCTCCTGGGGAATTTTCGAGAACTCCGTGCCGGGGATCGACTCGGTTGGGGGCGCCGACGAGTCTTCCCCCGCGTCCACATCGGCGTCGCTCTCCTCTCCTCCGGACGGCGCCGAGGCACCCGCCTCGTCCGACGGTCCATCCGTCCCGTCCGTCTTTTGCAGTTCGACCATTCGCTCGATAACCGCCTTGAGCACCTCCTCTGAGGGACATGCCTCTCTGAGCAGGTGCCGCCGCCGTTCGTCAGAATGCGAAAGGGCTTCCCGCGCCAAAGCGTCGATGTGCTCGTCCATGTCAGCGTCGGTCATTGATTAACGAGAGGACAAAAGTGGAAGGGGGAACCAAGAGATGGGGTGTCGCACGACATAGAGCCAACCACGCTTCCGGCATGACCACCGAGCGCATGCGCTAAGTGGAGGATAAGCTCGCCACAGGAACTCGCTCTCCAGGATGTGGGACTGTTGAGCGATTAAACGTTGCCAGGACCTTCTGAAACTGCAAAATACAGGCCAACGTCCTGCGATTTGAACAAACGGTTATCATACCAGGGGAGGGGGGACGGCGTTGGAATCCAATATGTAACGTCAACGCTACGAAACGTCGTCCTGCCCCCGAATGTGACCGGTCAGAACGCATGCAATCACGTACCAGATTCTTGCTTGTCCAGACCTCGGATGTTCGTTTCTGATCCACGGGGCTGATAGGTACAATTTGTAACGAATGTTCGGCAATTCGTCCGCGGACGTGGGGTGGCTGCTCACGGGAGCCCGGGCCGATCGCTCGCGCCCCCTTCACCCGACTGCCCTCTATTCCCGAGTACTCGCCCGATCGGCACCGTGCCCTCCTGGATACGGGCCGGGCGCCAAAACTGGCAGCAATTATGGTAAGTGAGAGGACTTCCCGAAATGGGCCAAGCACAATCTTATCGGCTACCTGTCGGAACCGGACCAGACTTCATAGAGATCGGAGAGCCGCTCTCGGGTCTTCGTCACGGC
>CAYULG010000307.1:0-3074 GCA_964445365.1 uncultured Salinivenus sp.
GCGGCGTTCCTCGTTGAGCCGTTCCAGCTCGGCGGCCAGCGGTTCCGCCTCCGTGTAGTCGTCGGCCAGGAGGAGCTCGACGGCCGTAGAGGCATGCGCCATGCGCCCGGCGGCATTGATGCGAGGACCAATGGTGAAGACGATATTGCCGGTCGAGGTAACGGCCTCGAGGTCGAGGTCCGCCGCGTCGGCGAGGGCGCGAAGGCCGGGCCGCTCGGTGCGCTGCAGGGCGGAGAGGCCCTCGGCCATGAGAATGCGATTTTCGCCGTGGAGGGGCACGATGTCGCTGGCAGTGGAGACGCCCAACAGGTCGAGGTAGTCGAAGGCGTGATCCGGGTCCTCGTCGCGACGGGTGAGGGTGGCCTGCACGAGCTTGAAGCCGAGCCCGCAGCCGGTGAGCTCCGTGAAGGGGTAGTCGTCGTCCGGTCGCTTGGGGTCGAGAACGGCGAGGGCGTCGGGCAATTTCAGGTCCCCGTCCTCGACTTTCGGGGTGTGGTGGTCGCAGATGATGAGATCGAGTCCCTGCTCGCGGGCGTAAGCCGCTTCCTCGTGGGCCGTGATGCCACAGTCGAGGGCCACCACGAGGCTGGCGTCTCGGTCTCGCGCCGTGTCAAAGCCGCGCTTACAGAGACCGTAGCCGTCGTCGTACCGGTCGGGGATGAAGACGGATGCCTCGACGCCTCGCCGTCGGAGGAAGTCGGTGAGGAGGGCGGCGGCCGTCGTCCCGTCCACGTCGTAGTCGCCGTAGACCAGCACGCGTTCCTCGTGGTCGATGGCACGGGCGAGTCGGTCGGCCGCCGCCTCCATATCCTGCATGAGAAACGGGTCGTGCAGGTTGTCCCGATCGGCGCGGAAAAAGTGACGAGCCTCGTCGAGGGACGTAACACCGCGCAGCGCCAGGGCCCGCGCCAAGGACGGCGGAAGATCATTGAGGGCCTCCTGCAGGTGCGGAATGACCTCGGGCTCGTCGAGGGAGCGATAGGTCCAGCGGTACGTCATAAGACGGGAAGCCGGCAGACGGAAAAAGCGTAACGCGTCAGTCCATGTATAAGACACAGCAGGCACGAACGCCTAACGTTGCGTGGAAACTCGCTCTGAAAACGAAATCGCCTCGGTCATAGATGAAGATACCGTGGAGGTGATAGAAGAAGTGCATCAATCCCAAGAACTGGTTCTTACTGTCCCCCTGACTCGGCACACAGATTGTGTCTCGAAGGGATGATCCCTCGCAAAATTCGGCAAGACGGGAAAATGATGTTTGAACGCTGGCTCGTGGATCAACTAAATGCCCCGCTTGTTCGAAGGATTCCGTCTCAGATATTCCGTACACTCCCTTGGTAGGCGCCGGGACGGTCAGAGGTCCCACCGCCTCTATTCCGCTTCCGCGTCCCGACTGAGGTCGTCCGTTTTTGGCGGGGCAGACGTCCTGCTCTTTCCCGACTTGGCGCTTCCCCTTCATTCCGGTGACGGTCGAACCCCCTTGGTCCGTGTCTCGGGAGGACGAAAACTGAGAGGGACAGTTTCCCCACACTGTTCGTTCTCAAAATCCTTAGGTTGACTGCCGCTACCTCTTGTGTTGGCCGTATCTTCCACACAGGATGGCGCGGTATCCATTGAATTATAGAGCCCCATAGCAATCGAATGAAAATCTCCACGCTGCAAGAAAAAAAGCTCGACGAGCTCCGTGAGATTGCCCGCGAGCTAGACTTGTCCGGCCACTCGGATCTGCGCAAGCAGGATCTGATCTACCGCATTCTGGAGGCGCAGGCCGAAGGGGCCGCTTCGGGTGACGTGTCCATCGAAGAGCCCCGAGAGTCGGGGCCAAGTGCCGCGGAGGGAGACGGTGCTGCCACCGAGACCCCCCCCGACACCGAGACGAGCCGCTCCTCCGATCGCAGGGCCGAGGCCGCTTCGTCGCCGGATCGATCATCGGACGAAGAGGAGACCGCCGGGTCCAGCAAGCCCCAGTATATGCGGACGTATGACCGGGATCAGACGGAGCTCCGGGGGATGATCAAGAAGACGGGCCTCCTCGAAATTCTTCCGGACGGGTACGGCTTCCTCCGCTCCGACGAGTACAGCTACGAGTCGAGCCCCGACGACATTTACGTCTCTCCCTCTCAGATTAAGCGCTTCGGCCTGCAGGAGGGGGACACGGTCCGCGGCGAGGTTCGCCCGCCGAAGGAAGGGGAGAAGTTCTTCGCCCTCATCCAGGTCGACGAGGTGAACGGGTGCGACCCGGGCGACGTCGAAGACCGGGCCGAATTTGATTTTGTGACGCCCATCTTCCCGAACGAGCGGCTGACCCTGGAGACGGAGGCCGAGGAGTATGGCCCACGCATCCTGGACCTGTTCGCCCCCATTGGGAAGGGGCAGCGGGGCCTCATCGTCTCGCCGCCGAAGGCTGGGAAGACCGTTCTGCTTCAGAAAATTGCCCGTGGCATTACGGAGAACCACCCGGACGCCCATCTCCTCGTGCTGCTCATCGATGAGCGACCGGAAGAGGTGACGGACATGGATCGCAACGTGGAGGGCGAGGTCATCTCGTCGACCTTCGACAAAGACCCGGAGCGCCACGTGGAGGTCGCCAACACGGTGCTCAAGAAAGTGAAGCGCCTCGTGGAGTCGGAGCAAGACGTGATCGTGCTCCTCGACTCCATCACGCGTCTGGCTCGTGCGCACAACGCCGTGCATCCGGGCAAGGGGCGTACCCTCTCCGGGGGAATCGAAGCGGGCGCGCTGCGCGGCCCCAAGAGCTTCTTCGGGGCGGCCCGCAACGTGGAGGACGGCGGCTCGCTCACGATCATAGGCACGTCCCTTGTGGACACCGGCAGCCGCATGGACGAGGTCATCTTCGAGGAATTTAAGGGCACCGGCAACATGGAGCTCGTCCTCGACCGCGAGATGGCCGACCGTCGCGTATACCCGGCCATCGACCTTATCCTCTCCGGCACCCGCCGCGAGGAAGAACTGCTGACGAAGCCGGAACTGAAGCGCGTCTGGGTAATGCGCAAGATCCTGGCCGACATGGAGCCGATCGAGGCGATGGAGTTCCTCCTCGACAAGATGAAGGG
>CAYULG010000308.1:0-3065 GCA_964445365.1 uncultured Salinivenus sp.
GTCACCCGGTCGAAGGCGGTCTCCGTGTAATCGTGATCGTCCTGGGCGAGATGTGACGTGCCCAGAATGAGGACCGACGGGGCGCTCGTGTCCGGCGCCATCGATCCATCGTAGACCTGCGGGTCGAACGCAGCATCCTCCGGGATGAGGTCCTCGACGGGGGTTGGGCCGCGAACCATCTCGTACCCGACCCCGCCCAGAATGAAGAGAAGAAAGCCGAGACCGACGAAATAGGATGTGCGCATTGGGACGTACCGTTCGGATGGTTCGTGAGAGGAGGAGTTCGTGACGATCGCTCGTTCTAGCGGACAAGGAGAGTCGCCGAACGGTTGAAGCTGAACAAATACAAGGGGGCGGTTCAGTTTGGGCTATCGTTCCGGGACGGGTGCCCGCTGATTCGGTTGGGGGCGTGGACGAGCGTCCGGATGGAGGGGGAGCCGAACCTCGACGCCCTGGGGATGGAGGGTGATCCCGGCGTCTGCGTCGTAGAAAATTTGCAGGCGCTCGCGGACATTCGCGAGGCCAGTTCCCTCCTCCACCACCGCGTCGAGGTCGGTCGTGTCGAACCCGGGGCCGGTGTCCGTGACGCGCAGGACGAGGGCATCGCCGTCCGCGTCGGCAGCAACGGTTACCGTGCATTCGTCCTGCGTCTCCCCCACGCCGTGCTTCACCGCGTTCTCCACGAGCGGCTGGATCGTCATGCTGGGGAGGGAGACGGACCGGAGCCGGTCGGGCACGTCGATCTCGACCGTCAGCCGGTCGCGGAAGCGGGCCTTCTCCACCGCCAGGTACCGCTGCGTGGCCTGAATCTCCTGTTCCAGCGTAGCGGTGTCGTCCTTCGAGGCCCGCAGGGTGTACCGGAAGAGGTCGGACAGGTCCTCGACGACCGCTTCGGCCTCTTCGGGGCGGGTGCGGACGAGGGCCGCGATGGAGTTGAAGGCATTGAAGAGAAAGTGGGGATTGATCTGTGCGCGAAGGGCCTTCAGCCGCGCCTCGTACCGGGCCGCCTCCGCTTCCCGCATCTGGCGGTAGAACGCCCCGAGGTAGACGAACGCACTCCAGATCAGCGTCGCCATAAATGCGACGGTGGCTGTGACGAGGAGAATTTCCCATCGCATCCCGAAGATCGACGGATGAAGGGTCTCGCAGAGAACCGTCGCGAGGCTGTAGGCGATTGCCGCCACGGCCGAGAGGGCGCCTGCGTGCAGGGCAACGGCTTTTCGAGAGTGGAGAGGGACGCGCGGCCGGAGCCAGGACATCGTTCCAAGCAGGCTTCCCGACATGATGGCCGTGTAGAGGAACGAGAAGTATACATTCCACAAGAGGTCCGGCCATTGCTCCGGGAGACGATTCAGGCCGACGAAGAGGTGGAACAGAAAGGTGCCGATCAAGAGGCTGGCCCCGACGATCAGAAGAAGCCACCGGGCGATTCGAGACGGATTGAAGGACGAGGTGGACATGGGGCGACGGAAACCAGATGGAGCGCAGTACGACGGGGGATAGGGGGCGATCACTCAGGGATGAGCTTGCGGCATCGATCAGGGACGGGTCCGGCGACCGTTCGATCGGGACGGGGGCAATTTGCAGACGACGCCCCGAGCCGGTGTGGTCCATCGGGGCCTGTGGGGGCATCAACCTCGCAGTGCGCGACCGTTGTGCGGAACGGATCGAACGAGGGGTGAGCAGTGGGCAACGCTCGCTGAACGATTGCTGATTCGGTGAGGGAGGTACGAAAGGAGGACCGTCGGCGACCACAGGTCGATCGTGTAAATCCCCCCTCACTCCGCCGTGATGGTCAAGGAGAGGGAGTCGCCGTCGAGGGTGACGGCGGCCTCCTCGAAGTCCGGCCGGCCCATGGTGCCCCGCGCGTCATTCGAAAACCCGTACGGCTCCTGGGGCCTGCCCAGCATGTTCGTGTCCAGCTCGTCGTTGTCGTTTTGGTCGTGATACAGCGCGACGGCGTAGGTCCCGTGGGGGATGTTGTCGAGCGTCCAGCGGGCCGTGCGGTCCCGGACTGGGCGTTCGGCGAGGCGCACGTTCCCCGTACGTCCGTAGTTTTGGGCCGTGGTGAGCTCGAGCCGGACGGTGCCCTCGTCACTCTCGAGCCCGACGACGCGAACCATGAGGACTCCAGTCGAGTCTGAGGGAGGATCTGCCACTCGATTTGGATCGTCGGGGAGGAGGCCCGTCGCGTGAGCGGAAGGCACTGAGGTGGCCGGTCCATTTTGCGCCGGCGCGGCCGCAGCGAGAATGCTGAGTGGAAGCAGGACGAGAAGGCAGGAAAGGAGACGCTCGGGCGTCGTGTTGCAGCACATGGTCGGCGATTGGATTTGGCGGTGGCCATCGACTCGTCACGGGCCAATCTCGGACCCCATCCGAACGATCACAACGCCTCTCGCCCGACCGGCAGCGCTCAAGAATGGGCGGTGGATATCGAACGATGAGCGGTTCTCGGACGCACGATCAAAAGGTCGGCCCCCACCGTCTGCACAGAGCATCGCCGGATGCCCGGACGTGTTCAACAGCCAGAGAATTCGTTCTCCCAAGCAGAGGATCGAAGCGCGCTGACAGGGAGAACGTGCCGTCGGGAAACAGGATGTATACACGTGTTACGTTCCTCCGATACTTCTCCGTAACACGCGTAGGAAGAGAACTTTTCCCCACCCGCAAAGTGGACACCACCTGCGTCGGTGTACCAGGCTTCATAAGTGGACCGACGCATCTTGTCGTACTGTTCTACCGTCAATCGTTCAATCACGTGAGCACCCAAACAACGCCCGAAACGGTCTCTACGAGCGTCCTCATCATCGGCGCCGGCGGCGCAGGCCTTCGCACTAGCATCGAACTCGCCCAGCGCGGCGTCGACTGCCTCGTCCTGGGGAAGCGCCCCCACGGCGACGCCCACACCATCTGGGCCGCCGGGGGCATCAATGCCTCGCTCGGCAGCCTCGACCCGGAGGACCGATGGGCCATCCACGCCGCCGACACGCTCGACGAGGGTCACTTCGTGAACGACCCCACGGCGGTGGAGATGCTCTGCCGCCGCGCGCCGGATCGCATCCGCG
>CAYULG010000309.1:0-3040 GCA_964445365.1 uncultured Salinivenus sp.
CGGTCGAGGATGGCCCGCTGCGTGGGGGGATCGGCCGTGGCGGTGACGGCGATGCACGGCACCTGCGGAAAGGCCTCTCGCAGGCCCGCGAGCTCCATGTACTCGGGCCGAAAGTCGTGCCCCCACTGCGAGATGCAGTGTGCCTCGTCGATGGCGAGGAGGGCCGGCTGGGCGCGCTCCAGCATGCTCCGGAAGCGGGACCGCGTGGCGCGCTCCGGCGCCACGTAGCAGAGGTCGAGGCGACCATGGGTGAGCTGTTCCTCCACGGCGTGACGGTCCTCCCGGCTGAGGCTGGAGTTGAGGACCGCCGCCCGCACGCCGAGCTGCTGCAGGGCGTCGACCTGGTCCTGCATCAGCGAGATGAGGGGGGAGACGATGACGCCGCAGCCCGGCCGGGTGAGCGCCGGAATCTGGTAGCAGATGGACTTGCCGCCGCCGGTGGGCATGACGACCGCCGCGTCGCTCCCCTCCTCCACCCGCCGGATCACCCGCTCCTGATACGGACGGAACGAGTCGTAGCCGAAGACGGATTGCAGAACGTGGGTCGGGTCGGCGCCGGTGACGTCCATAGGCGGATCAAAATCGGCGGATGAATCGGAAAGAGATTTTCAGGCGAAACACAGCCTCCGAGGAGGCGAATACGGTACTGTGTGCCTCTCGGGGGCAGAGGGCATTCTCCCTTCTCTCTAACCAGCCCGTGGCCCGACCGTTGCTAACATCTCGTCAGAAATTGGTTCTCGGCTCCGTCCTCATCCTTCTGGTGGGGGCCGCCGCCCTCACGTACACGTACCGCGACACGCTCGGCCTCGCCGATCCGCCGCGAGACGAGCAAATCGAAAACCTTCGGGCGTTCGCCACGCTGTACGGCTACGTCCGCTACTTCCATCCTAGCGACGCGGCGGCGGAGACCGACTGGGACACGTTTGCAATCCACGGGGCACAGAAGGTGAAAGACGCCCCCAGCCGAGCGGAACTCCGGGCGGACCTGGAGGCGCTCTTTGAGCCGATTGCGCCGACGGTGCAGCTGTATCAGACCGGCAGCGAGCCGCCCCCACCCGCTGACGTTCTTGCGCCATCGGATACGAACGGGCTGAATCTCGTGGCCTGGCAGCACCAGGGAATCGGTCTGGGCGGCAGTATCGTGTCGCCGTACCGAAGCACGCGCCTCAACCGGGCCCCGAACACGCCCGGTGACACCGAGACGGATAATCGCAGACGGCAGGCTCCTGCCGCTCAGATTTTTCAGATCCTCGACACAGTCCCCATCGGCCAGCAGGCAAAAGTGCGCGCGGCAATCAAAACACGCGGTGAGGAATCCCACATCCATCTTTCACTCTCTCCGTTTCGAAGGGGCCGGTCAGATTTGCTCGACGAAGGGGCCGGCCCGCCCATCACCGCCCAGGACTGGTCGATTCGAGAGCGTACACGGGAGGTCTCCTCCGCCCGATGGCTCATTATCGGCGCGTTTGTAGACGGGGGCGGAACGGCTTGGTTTGATGACGTCGAGCTTCTCACCCGCGACTCTTCACAGGATGAGTGGACGCCTGTTGGCCTCGATAATCCCGGGTTCGAGTCAGAAACGACCAGTGAAGACCCAATCGGGTGGGCCACGGGGAACGGAATCGCCTCGTACGTCTCCGTCACCGAAGAGACCGCCCGAGAAGGCGCTCAGTCCCTGAAGCTGGCGTCCCCGCCGCCCTCTCAGGTGAGCCTGTTTCCTGAGCGTCCCGCCCCCGGAGAAGTCGTCAACGAGCCAATTGGGCGGGGCTTATCTGCTCAATTGCCGCTCGCTCTGTACAGCGAAGGGGGCCAGACGCTTCGCCCCGAGGACGCCCCTTCGCCGTCTGCTCTTCGGGACTCGCTCCGTCGCGTCGAGCCCCCAATGCTCGAGACCACCCAACCGCTCCGGCTCGGGGGCGTGGCGATCGCCTGGAACATCTTCCAGCATTTCTATCCCTACTTCGAGGTCGTGGACGTCGACTGGGACGCGGTGCTCAGGCGCACGCTGCGACGCGCACTGACCGACGACACGTCGACGAAGGAATTTCTCCAGACCCTTCGTCGCATGGTCGCCCAGCTGGAAGACGGGCACGGCCGCGTGCGTCACGGCCAGGAGTCTTCCCCCTCCGAACTGCCCGTCCGGTTTGGCCGAGTTGAGGGCGAGATCGTCGTCGTAGACACCGCAGAGCAATTTGATCGAAATCTGTGTCCGGACGTCGGCGACGCGGTCGTTTCGATCGATGGGCGCCCCGCGGAGCAGCGGTTAGAGGAACGGAAGCAGTACATCTCCGGCTCGCCGCAGTGGACGGAGGTGCGCGCACTGGAACAGCTCGGTCACGGGGAGCCTGAATCGACGGCCACTCTCACTCTTCGACGAGAGGGAGAGGAAAAAACGTGTGAGATAGCTCGTCTCGACCAGCGGATCCGTTGGCGACAACTGCTGATGGACGATCGTCCCGGCACAATCGATACGCTCCGCAAGGGCGTTCGCTACGTCGATCTCACCCGGGCCGAGTGGCCCACGCTGCGGCAGCGTCTTGGAGAGATAGCGGGTGCGAAGGGAGTGGTCTTCGATCTCCGAGGGTACCCAACCAATGGTGCACGCAAGCTTCTCAACCACCTGTCCGGAGATACGCTCCGATCGGCCCGGTTTGAAGTCCCGCAGTTCATTTATCCCGATCAAAAGAACATCGTCGGTTACGATGCATCCGGGCGGTGGACGCTTCCGCCCGAGGAGCCTCACATCACCGGGAACGTGGCGTTCTTGACTGGGGCGGGGGCCATCAGCTACGCCGAGAGCATCATGGGCATCGTCGAGCACTACGACCTGGGCACCATCGTGGGCCAGCCGACGGCGGGGACGAACGGGAACATCAACCCCTTCGAGCTTCCCGGTGGGTACCGAGTGACTTGGACCGGCATGCGCGTCCGCAAGCATGATGGATCCCAGCACCACCTCGTCGGCATCCAGCCGGACGTGGAGGTCGAGCGCACGATCGAGGGCGTTCGGAACGGGCGCGACGAGGTGCTGGAAAAAGCC
>CAYULG010000310.1:0-3040 GCA_964445365.1 uncultured Salinivenus sp.
TCTTTGTACTTGAGCATCACGTGGTCGTACCGTCCGGCCAAGCCGTCCAGCATGGCGCGGTAGTCGTCGTCAAACCGGTAGGAGTCGTGCAGGCGGAGGATGACGTTGGCGCCGCGCTCCCCGATGTGGCGAACGAGGCGGTCGATAAGGGCCTCGTCGGTGCCCCAGTGCTCGAAGACCTCGCCGTAGTGCCAGGTAGGGGCAATGAGGACCGTGGGCGTGTCGGCCACGTCGAATGGGTAGTACGGCTGGGCGAGGGAGCGGTCCATCGGCGTGCGGAGGTCATCGTGGCTCGCGGCACCCAGGAGCCGGGCGTTCTCCGGGTGGATTCCGGTCACCTCCGTCCGGTGTTTCTTGTCCCAGGGCCCGAAGCACTGCCAGACGAAGTCCGAGTTGGGCGTGCGCGCGTCCCCCCAGGTGCGCCACAGCGAATGGTGCAGCCACCAGAGCTCCTCTTCGCTGTCCGGCCCCTTCCAGCCGAAGCCGTGCCACAGCATCAGGGCCTTCGGCGACGTGCGAAGTCCCGGTGTTCGGTTGTCCATGATTGTGACGTCCGCATCGAAGCCCGGCACCCCCAGAACGTAGTGCCAGAACCGGCGCTCGACGAGGTCGGCGTCCAGCGGATACAGCTCGTTCACGCCCTGACGACGAAACCGGTCTGGGTCGTCCATGACGACCTTGATCGTCACCTCGGGCTTCTGGTCGAGGTACTTTGCGAAGCTCCAAAGGTCGGCCCCAAACGTCGTGGCCCAAATCAGCACGTTCATTGGCGGGGGGATCAGCAAAGCGGATGCGGTCGCGCAGTGCGCAACCGATGCGTGGAGACATCACCGAAGACGGGTCCAGCTGCGACGATGCACGGGTCCCGTCTCCCGGGGGAGGTAGGTTATGGATGGTCCACGGATCGGTATCGTCGTCTCAATTGAACCAGAGGGCCTGAATGCGAGCACGTCGGACGGGTTCGTTTCCGAAGGACGAAGAACCTGATAGATTTCGATTGGCAGCCGGGCGTATCGCCGTTTCAGGTCCACGTGCGAGACCGCGAGGCAGGACACGGCAAGCCCCGTCGTCACCTGACAGGAGGGACCTCCCTGTTGATATACGGCGAATGAAAAGGATCGTGACGTCGGCACCGGGGATTTCGACGTTTTCCGGGGCGGCCGACTCACCACGCAAGCGAGAATCGGAAAAACCCGTTGTCGAACCGGTCGCCCTTCTTGTCGCCGTCAAAGTCATAGTTGATGCCGAGCGACACGGCGCCCGTCCCAAACCGGTATCCGACGACCACGGGTCCCCGGTAGTGGCTGAGGCCGCGGCCGGCCCAGCTCGTGGCCCACTGCTCGGCCATTACGCCGGAGGGATTGGTCGGACGGCGGTCCAGGGCAACGTATTCAAGCCCCGCGAAGACGCCCGTCGTCGACGGGACGTAGTAGGCCCGAAGCTGAACGTTCGTGCGCGCCTCCCTCCAGTTCAGCGACCGATCGATGGTTGACAGCTGGAAGTCGGAGCCCCGCTGCCGGTCGTAGTAGTTCTCCAGGAAGACCCAGGCACTGCCGCGGAATGGCCCCCACGTGCCCGTCGTGAAGAGGCCGGCGCGATGGTAGCGCTGCTCCGTGCGGTAGTCACTGCTCACCCCCGATCGCAGCCCCGTCCGGTCGAGGGCGGACTTGTCGCGCTGGTAGACGAGGCCGGTGGAGATCCGACCCGTGTCGTAGGCAATCAGGGCGCCAAAGTAGTGAGCGGCCTCGCGGTCCCGGTAGCGCACCGAATCCGCGACCTGCGACTGCACGACCAATTCGCTCGTCGGCTGCCAGCCCAGATACAATTCGGCTCGCAGGGGGCGCTGGACCGACGAGGCCGCCGAGAGCTGCAGCAAGTAAGGGTTTTGTTCGTAAATCTGTTCGTACTCCTCCTGTCCTTCCCACACCCCCAGCGTGCCGAAGAGGAGATCGTTGTAGACGTCGAGGGCCGTGACCTCCGCTCGCACGCGCCCCTGTCGGGGAGTGCCGAACTGATAAAAGACGGAGGCGTCGAAGTCGGGCTTGTACTGCCCGAGGGTGTGGCGAAGGCCCACGCGATGGGTCGAGGCCAACTGCCAGTCGTAGCGGAACTGGAGGAGCGCCCCCTCGCTCTGCGTATCGTCCCGCAGCCGGGCGGAGACGTGGAGCGTGTGCCCCTCGCCGATATCGGCGGCGTGCTTGATGTCCGTAACCAGGCCCAGCCGGTTTCGGGTAATGCTCCCAGCGTAGAACCGAATGCCGCTTCTCGTCTGGTGCCAGGCGTGGTCCCGATCCGGGGTAAACGGGTAGGTGGCTAAATCGATGGCGTACTCCCGGTCCATGCGCGGCGTGATGTGTCGAAAAACGCCGCGGTCGTAGAACTGGTCGCCGTAGGCGTGGGCCCGGTCCAGCATCCAGAGGCGTCGGTCGGCGGCCCACTCGGCCAGTGTCACGCGGGGTGCCGTGGCGGGGGCCGTAAGGGCATCCGCGCCGTACGTTGTAGAGTCCAGTGCGGATGTTTGGCCGTGCGCTGGACCGACGGACAGGCCGAGTGTGAGAAGCGCGACGATCGGAAGAGGCCACCGGAGTCGAGCGAGCACGCGTAGAGGCCGCGAATGCGACAAGAAACGGCGAAGGGAGTTGAGGGGACCCGTTGTCGAGAGGGAAGGACCAACGGGGGGGAACGAACGATCGGTTCAGTTCAGCTCGTACGTCTATCCAGCGGCGATTGCTTCAAACGGGGGCCTGTTGGTCGAGCTGATCGTAAATCTCCCTGGCGTCGTCAAGCAGGGCTTCCGAAAGGTTCGCGCGATCGACCGAATGGGTGCGCGGCGGACGCAGGTGGTCGGCCTGGTCCGTAAGGGGGGCGGCCGGAACGTCGAGGGCCTCGGCCAGACGGTTAAGGCTTTCCGTCGGTTCTTCGGTAAGACGGGCGTAGGAGACCAGCACGGTGGAATCGTTCGCGTGGTGGAGGAGATGGCGGTAGGCGGCGACCCAGTACTCCACCCAGAACGCCAGCCGGCTCGGGTCCGAGGCGTCCG
>CAYULG010000311.1:0-3019 GCA_964445365.1 uncultured Salinivenus sp.
GTGGCCCACGAGGTGGGGCACACGCTGGGGCTCCCGCACAACTGGGGCTCCAGCGACGCCGTCCCGGTCGACTCGCTGCGCTCCCCCTCCTACACGTCCGACCACGGCACGGCCCCCTCCATCATGGACTACGCCCGGTTCAACTACGTGGCCCAGCCGGGCGACGGGGTCGAGTCCTTCACGCCCGACATTGGCGAATACGACCGGTGGTCCATTCAGTGGGGCTACCAGGCAATGCCGGACGTGGAGAGTGCCGAGGGGCAGGCGCAGGCCCTCGACCAGATGACGCTGGAGCGAGCCGGCGATCCGCGCTACTTCTACGGCCGGCAAACCCTCCAGCCCGTCGATCCCCGCTCGCAGAGCGAAGACCTCGGGCGCAACGCCGTCGCGGCCGGCAGCCTCGGCGTCGAAAACCTCAAGCGGACCGTGCCGAACCTCGTGACCTGGACCCGAAAGGACGGCGAAAACTACGACGAACTGGAAGAGCTCTACGGCTCGGTCGTCAACCAGTGGCAGCGCTACCTAAATCACACCGCCCGCCACGTGGGCGGCGTCTACGAGACGTTTAAGACCTACGAGCAAGACGGTCCGGTCTACGAACCCGTGCCGGCGGCCCGGCAACGCGAGGCGATGCGGTTTCTGAACGCTCAGGCCTTCCGCACCCCCACGTGGCTCGTGGAGGCCGACGTGCTGCGTCGCTTCGAGGCGTCCGGGGCGCTGGAGCGGATTCGCAAGGCGCAGGTGGGCACCCTGGAGCTGCTGCTGCGTCCGCAGCGGCTGGCGCGTCTGTTGGAAACGGAAGCAATGACCGAGGAGGCCTATCCCCTCGGCACAATGTTCGACGACCTGCGCAACGGCCTCTGGCGGGAGCTCGACGGCGGGGAGGCCATTGGGCCGTACCGCCGCACCCTGCAGCGCGGCTACCTCGAGCGCCTGAACCACCTTATGACCGCCGAGGTGGAGTCGGAGGACGTGCCGGACTGGGCGGAGGACTACATGATCCAGACGCCTATCAACGTCAGCCAGTCGGACATCCGCGCCTACGTTCGGAATGAACTCAAGACGCTGCGCGGCGAGGTCGAGCGCGGGCTCCGCCGCACCACCGACGAGAGGACCGAGATTCACCTAGAGGATGTGCTCGCCCGCATCGAGAACATCCTGGAGACGGAAGACGAGGAGGGGAGTGCGTAAACCGGTGATGTCCGCACCGGTGCTCACGATCCGGAGGCTGTCCCCCGAACGGCAAACGTCGTGACTGGGTGGGGAAGCAGACGCTGGCCGGACGATACGGCGTCGGCACTCCGATCCAGGTAATCGCCAACGGCCGTCTTGACCTCCGCGGAGAGCGGAGCCCACTGTGCCTGGATGAGAAACTCCAGCAGCAGCGTCCCTTGCGGAGTGGCGTCGTCGAACAGCGCTCGCGGGGATCGGGCGTCAATTTGATTCGACACGGGCGCCACGTCCCCGTTCTGCATCAGAAGACGTCGGAGAGCAGGGGCGTAGAAATCCTCGCCCGCTCCCTGTCCCGGCCAAAATGCCTGCGCCAGCGCGTTCAAGCACCCCTTCGGGGCATGCGCAATAACCAGCGTTCCTGTATCGTGGCGGAGGGCACGCAGGGTGTCGAGGACAGCCGAGGGATTGTCCACGTAGTAGAACACGTGACTGCAATAGATGAGGTCGTAGCGTCGGCCCCCGTGAAAGTCCTCGATCTGGGTGCACTTGAGTTGATAGTCCAGCGGGCCCGGCCCGGCCTCCAACGCCTGCCGGCATTGGTCAAGGGCGACGGGATTGGGGTCGACCCCCACAAATGAACGGACGTGGTCCCCAACGTGGGCGAGAAAGGGGGCGTCCAGCATGCCGCAGCCGCATCCCACGCTCAATACGTCGAGATCGGAGGCCCCCGTCCGAAGCAGGTGTCGGGCCTCCGCCTCGATCACACGGCGAATCTGGGACTGCTGTGTACTGGCTCGCTCGAACGCGCGGTGGGCATCAACGTACCGGGCTTCGTCCAGGGGGCGAACGGCACACGCGTCTTGCCGGAGGAGGTCGCTGAGGGAAGCAAGGAAAGAGTCGGAGTCGACGGGCGGGCCCATCCACTTGGAGTGTTGCGGAAACAGAACGGAAAACGACGGAAGATAGTCACCCGCATAACAACTAAGTCGGGGAAAGATTCCGTCTTGCTAGGAAAACTGACAATCCGGGCGCGGTAAAGCCCTGTAGATAGCGTCCATCCATCTTCAGGGCTCAGGGTGATTGCATCCTGATTTCTGTTTTTCTCCTGCGGTGGGCCGCCCGGAACCACTCTCGTTCTCGTTCCCACGCGCCCTCCCCGATGGGCGTCAAGACGTACTTCCCCACGCTCTCTTGGCATTTCTAGCCGGCCTGGTGGCAATCGAGCCTCTATCCTCCGATGGCTTCGACGGGATACGATTGCGCTGTTGCGGGATCCTCAGGGCGATCGCATCTTACGTTTGGCTATCTAACACCGCTCATTGTCAGCGGGAACTGTTTTCTCCCGCTCTCCCTCTCACCCATTCTCCCGTTCGTTCCCGGCAAAATCGGAGAATCGAGGGCACATGAGCTGTCGACCTCCAAATAGCGCTCCAACATGCGATTGCCCTATGTGGGAGCCTCTCTCGATGGAAAAAGTCCCGCGCCTCGGCTACGTTGAACACGCAACAGGCCCCCCGAAGTCCCTATTCCGTGATGGTCCGCTTTCTTCACCTGGCCGACGTGCATCTCGACACCGCATTCGAGGGGCGCTCGGCCGCCCTGCGCGAGCACCTGCGGGACGCCCTGCGCACCGCCTTTGAGCGGGCCGTCGACTGCGCCATTGACGAGGACGTACACGCCGTGCTGCTGGCCGGGGACCTCTTCGACGACGACCGGCTGAGCGTGCGCACAGAGGCGTTCCTCGTCGACCAGGTGCAGCGCCTCGACGACGCGGGCATCGACACGGTTTATGTCACCGGCAACCACGACCCCGGCGGCAGCGGCTTCCGCGCCGCCAAGATCGACT
>CAYULG010000312.1:0-3014 GCA_964445365.1 uncultured Salinivenus sp.
AGGCCACGAGTCCGGCCTTGGAGGCGGCGTAGGTCATGTAGTCGGGCGTGTCGCCACGGAAGGCCGCGCGGGAGGCGACGCTGATGAGGCGCCCCCCGCCGCGCTCCCGAAAGTGGGGCAGGGCCCGGCGGAACAGCAGTTGCGGGGCCCGGAGATTGACGTGCATCGTGTCCGCCCAGGCGCTGTGCCAGTCGGCCGTATCGGCGGCGAGGGGGGTGGAGTGGGCCACGCCGGCGTTGAGAACGAGGGCGTCCACCGGCCCGAACCGGTCGACGACCCGGTCGAAGAGTTGGTCGGTGGCGTCGAGATCCGAGAGGTCGGCCTGGATGGGGTGGGCACCGTGCCCGCAGGCCTCGGCCACCTCCGCGGCGGCCGCTTTGCTGGAGCCGTAGTGCACGGCCACGGTGGCGCCGGCCTCGGCCAGGGCCCGAGCGATGGCGCGCCCGATGCCGCGGCTGGCCCCGGTGACGAGGAGGGTCTGGTCGGTGAGATCAAGTTGCATCACGAACGGTCGGGATCAAACAGAAGTCAAGATCGGCAAAACGAAAAGACAGGTCCGTCCGCACCCAGTGGAGGCGTGTGGGTCGTCTGAGAGCGGAGTTTGGTCCGTGCCTCTGGGGCGACGAACCTCAAACCTGATAGTACGAGACCGACCCCACTTGCCGAGGGAGGGTTGTTGCGACGGGAATGCCTCCTTTGCGGAAGCATACCCCCGGCCCTCAGGCTGCCGTGATTGCGTTCGGACGCGTCATCTGTTTCGTCCCGGGTGGATTGGGCCGACACGCTCCGTACAGAAAGCAGAACGATCTCCAGTCGCAACTCGATCAGGATCCCTCATCTGGACAGGCTCGTCGCCACCGGGCGACAGTCGCCTATTCCCCGAAGAGCGTATCGAAGTACTGCTCCCCGCCGTCGCAGATAATGGTCACGACGTGCGCGTCAGGGTGGCTGTTGTGAATATCCAGGGCCACCGCGAGGGCCGCCCCGGCGCTGGGACCGATGAGGAGGCCGTACTGCTGGGCAGCCTCTCGGGCTTGATTGTACGCCCGCTCGTCGGGGACGCTGCGCATCTCGTCGATGTAGTCGAACCACATCGTGGGGAGCTCGCCGCCCTTGCCGAGACCCTCGACCGTGGTGTCGTACGGGACCGGCTCTTCGTCGTAGAAGGCGGTCGAGATATTGGATTTGGAGGCGTCGACGCCCACCACGGTAACGTCACGCCCGGCCGCCTCGGCCTCCTCCTTCACCCGCCGGGCCGATCCGCTGAGGAGCCCCCCCGTGCCCATGGCCGAAACGAGATGGGTCACGCTGGGGCCGGCCTCCGCCCAAATCTCTTGTCCCGTCCACTGGTAGTGCACCGTCGGGTTGCCCTGGTTGTAGTACTGGTTCATCAGGAACGCGCCGCTCTCCTCGGCGAGTCGCTGAGCAGCGGCCCGGTAGTGCTCCGGGTGGTCCGAGTCGACGTCCGGGCACGTGTGCACCTCGGCGTCAAAGGCCTTCATGTAGCCGATCTTCGAGGGACTGGTCGTCTCCGGGCAGGTGAGCTTGCAGGTCATGCCCAGCCGGTTGGCCACGAGGGCGACCGCGCCGGCCGTGTTGCCGGAGCTGGCCTCGACGACCGTGTCGTACTGGCCGTTCTTGAGCTCCTCCGTGAGAATGCCCATCGCGACCCGGTCTTTCATGGAGCGGGTGGGGTTCTCCGATTCCATCTTGCAGCGAAGCCGCCCCGTCTCTGCCCCGGGGTAGTCGATTAGGGGCGTGTCGCCGATCATGCTCAGGACCGGATCGTCGGTAGGGAAGGGAGTGGGCGGGGCGTCCGTCGTCGGCACAGACTCGGTAGGCATAAGCAAGACGGGAACGTGAAAGGAGCGGAACAAAACCGCTAATGAGACCAATTGGCGGCCGCAGTGTTCGCCCGTTCGCCGGAAGGACGTCCGCCTCGTCCCGCTGAGAAGGGCCGGCACTCTCCTTGTTCGCTCAATCTTTAGCCAACGGGTCGACCGGCCCCGTGACCCGGGCGTTTCTTTTCAGTTCAGCGTGCAAATAAGCACAACCCGAAATGGGGGAAACATGCAATCCGGAAATCCGGCGTAGCTGGCGATAGGAGAGCACAGCGACGGAGAACTGGTGGTGTGTTCAAGCCGGGGCATGTCCCCCCACGACCAATGCTGCGCGGACAGTGACCCGGGCTCCGTGACGGACGTCTACGCCTGCGCCGCCCCGCTCTACAAGGGCCTCACTGGAAGGAGGCCGCCGGAAGCCACCATCCGGGTGAACACAGACGAGCCGAACGCGCCCCGCGAGGTCCATCCGGACGGCTCGCTTCCTACCGGTTCGTTGGCGGTGACGACGCCCGACAGGGAGGGAGAGATCGACAGCCGCCCGCTGTTCTCATCGTCTCTTCCATCCAGGGATTCATACGCCCGTTCATTGATTTTCCCTTGCGATTGCTTCCATAGCAGTCTTACCTAAAAGATGTCGTCATCTGGTCACAAACGCCACCAGTCGAAAATGGCTCACCTCTCCGTCCAAAACGTGACGAAACGCTACGGCGACACCGTGGCCGTCGACGACGTGTCGTTCGAGGCGGAACCGGGCCGCATCCTCGGCCTCCTCGGCCCCAACGGCGCGGGCAAAACCTCCACGATTCGTATGATCACCTACATCATGGTACCGGACGCCGGCACCATCCAGTACGACGGGCAGACCGTAGGGCCCTGGAGCCAGCAGCGCATGGGGTACCTGCCGGAGGAGCGCGGCCTGTACGACCGCCTCCGCGTGAAAGAACAGCTCGTGTACCTCGGCACGCTGAAGGGCCTCTCGAAAGCGGAGGCCAGCGACCGGGCCGACCACTGGCTTGACCGCTTTGACGCCACTGACTGGGCCGACATGAAGACGGAGGAGCTGTCGAAAGGCATGACGCAAAAGATCCAGTTCATCGCCACGCTGCTGCACGACCCCTCGCTCCTCATCTTCGACGAGCCCTTCAGCGGCCTCGACCCCATCAACGCCGA
>CAYULG010000313.1:0-3003 GCA_964445365.1 uncultured Salinivenus sp.
ACCGTGACGCTCCTCCACGCCCTCCGCCAGCACGGGGGCACGAGGGGCCTCGCCTCCATCTGCCACGGCACCGGCGGCGGCGTGGCGTTGGCGATCGAGCGGGAATCGTGATTCCTGAAGTCGCGATTCGTGAGGGGAATCGGAGAGCGCACGCCTCAGGGCTCGTGCTTCAGTACTGACCGTAGCAGATCAATTTAGGACTTACACACTTGAGCTGGCTACCGGGCTGAAAGCTCCTCGCTCACCGGTGAAGCTCCCAACGAATAGAGGTCATTCTGAGCGGAGCGCTGGGAGCGAGAGCGACCGAGTACTCCTGGGGTGCGCAGCGGAGTCGAAGCGCTGGGAACGAAGTGACCGAGTGCTCCTGGAGTGAATCTCCCCGAACAGAGCGGAAGCGGTCCGGGGAGCACGAGCGCTCTTCTTTGCTTTCCGCCGTTTTCGAAGAGATTCTTCGGTCGCAGGCTCCCTCAGAATGACTTCGTTTCCTGCGTTAGCGGGAGAATCGGAGCTTCACCGGCGAAAGGGGCAAACTTCCGATAGCCGACGATTTCAACCGCATAAGTCCTGTCAACCGCTCGTCCAATGACGCCGCTGTCCCCGTCGTTTTTTGATCGTCCGAGCGTCCAGGTGGCACGGACGCTTCTCGGCTGCCGCCTCGTCCACGAGCACCCCTCCGCCGGGCGGCTCGTGGGGCGCATCGTCGAAACCGAGGCCTACACCGAAGACGATCCGGCCTGTCACGCCTCGCACCTCTCGCGCGACCCAGACACCGGGGAGATTACCGGGCAGGGACGGGGGCGAGACCTCTTCGCCGCGCCCGGGACCGCCTACGTCTACCTGATCTACGGCATGCACTGGCTCCTCAACGTGGTGACGGAGCCGGAAGGAACGGCCGGGGCGGTGCTGATTCGGGCCGTCGAGCCGGAATCGGGGGGCGACGTGATGCAGGCGCGGCGGGACGTCTCTCGGCGGGTGGACGTCACGAACGGCCCCGGCAAGCTCACGGACGCGTTCGACGTGGCGGACGAGGTGCATCGGTCTGCCCTGACCGAGCCGCCCGTGTACCTTGCCGACGGGCCCGACGTCGAGGATTCTGCCGTGGAGCAATCCGCGCGCATCGGCATCTCGAAAGGCGTCGAGCGGCAGTGGCGCTGGTTCGTGGCCGACAACCCGTTCGTCTCTCGCGGCACGCCGAGTGACCAGTGAGCGAGGAACCCCCTGGACCAGGGACTACTCGTCTCCGGGAACGCCGGGCTCCGTCATGCGGCGCACGTCCAGGTACTCGTCCAATTCCTCGTCCGTGAGAAGATCCATCTTTTTGACGACGGTGCGCACGCTCTCGCGGTTTTTGGCGGCCGTCTTGGCGACGTCGCTGGCCTTGTCGTACCCGATGGCCGTGTTGAGGGCCGTGGCGATCGACGGGTTCAGCTCCAGCAACTCGCGGCACCGCTCGCGGTCGGCCTCGATGCCCTCCACGCACTTGGTGCGGAACGCCTCCACGCTGTTGGCCAGGAGATCGATGCTCTGCAGCATCGCGCGGGCCATGACGGGCATCATGACGTTCAGCTCAAAGTTGCCGTGCGTGTTGGCGACGGTGATCGTCTGGTGATTGCCCGCTACCTGGGTCGCCACCATCATCACTTGCTCGCTCTGCACCGGGTTCACCTTGCCGGGCATGATGGAGGAGCCGGGCTGGATGACCGGCAGCTTGATTTCGCCGAGGCCGCTCGTGGGGCCGCTGGACAGGTGTCGCAGGTCGTTGGCGATCTTGAGGAGGGCCGTGGCGAGCGTGTTCAGGGCCCCGTGCGCGTCCAAATAAAGCTCTTTGCCGGCCTGCTGCGCAAAGTGATTGCCGGTCTTGTAGAAAGAGAGGCCGGTGGCATCTGTGAGGTGTCGCAGCGCGGTTTCGGGAAAGTCCTCGGGACAATTTAACCCGGTGCCGGTGGCCGTGCCGCCGAGTGTCACCTCGGAGAGGCGGGTCGAGGCCTGTTCGATGCGCTGAATTGCGTGCTCGATCTGGGCCGCGTATCCGCCGAACTCCTGGCCGAGGCGCACCGGGGTGGCGTCCATGAGATGGGTGCGCCCGCTCTTGAGCACGTCGTCAAACTCGTCGGCCTTCGCCGAAAAGGCCTCCTGTAGGGCCTCCAGGGCGGGAAGGAGATCGTGCTCGATGCCCATCCGGGCGGCCACGTGCATGCTCGTGGGAATCGTGTCGTTCGACGACTGGGACATGTTCACGTCGTCGTTGGGGTGGACGGCGCCGCTGCCGCGCTCCGCCCCGAGCATCTCGGCGGCCCGATTGGCGATCACCTCGTTGGCATTCATGTTGGTAGAGGTGCCGCTCCCGGTCTGGAAGATGTCCACGACGAACTCCTCGTCGTGGGTTCCGTCGACTACTTCCTGGGCCGCGTCGGCGATGGCGTCGGCGGTGTCGGCGTCGAGGAGGTCCAGGTCGTGATTTGCCCGAGCGGCCGCGCGCTTGACGTGGCCGAGGGCTTCGATAAAGCGGCGCGGGAAGCGCAGATCACTGACGGGGAAGTTCTCTTTGGCCCGCTGCGTCTGGGCGCCGTACAGCGCATCGGCCGGCACGCGCACGTCGCCGAGCGAGTCGCTTTCAATCCGGTATTCAGAAGGCATGGATCGAAGAAAGGCGGCTGTTGAAGAAGAGTCGAGAAGGCCTCCTTAACTTCGGTCTCGGGAGGTTGAGGTTCAACGAATTAGCCGTGTTCGACAGCGGTATGGGGGAAAGAAAAAAGGGAGAGTGGGGAGGGGGGGAGGAAAGCGTCACTGCGGATTTGAGATCATGATGTGGGCCCAGGGCTGCCCGGGCTCCATGAGCCACGGGCCGCCCTCCGGGCGAGTGGGAAGGCCGATGTCCTCCGCCGTGGCGTAGGGGACGTACACGACGTGGAGGCGGGAGGCGTCCTTAACGTCGCCGGTTGCAGGGTCGAAGGTGCCAGAGAGGTTGTACAGGGTCGCAGCCTGGTCCGGGTACGACAGGGA
>CAYULG010000314.1:0-2986 GCA_964445365.1 uncultured Salinivenus sp.
ACAACATCCACATCATCGATCTGATGCAGACGCAGGTCCTCCTCGACAAGGCGGCAGAGGCGGCAAAGCGATTTGCGCGGCGCGGCAAGAAAATTCTCTTCGCCGGGACCAAGAAGCAGGCACAGGACATCGTTCAGGAGTACGCCGAAGAGTGCGGGATGCCCCACATGGTGGACCGCTGGCTTGGCGGCACGATGACCAACTTCCAGACAATCCGGAAATCGATCCGCCGCATGGAGGAGATCGAGCGGATGGACCGAGATGGCACGCTCGACAAGCTGAAAAAGAAGGAGAAACTCCTCCGGCTCCGTGAGCACGAGAAGCTCGAGGAAACGCTTGGCGGCATCCGGGACATGCCCAACCTACCCGGCGCCATCTACATCGTCGACGTAAAGCGGGAGGAAATCGCCGTGAGCGAAGCCCGCAACCTCGGCATCCCCATCATCGCGATGACCGACACCAACGGCAATCCGAAGAAGATTGACTATCCGGTGCCGGTGAACGACGACGCGCTCAGTTCTATCGAGCTCGTAACCTCCACCATCACGGAAGCCATCAAAGAAGGCCTACACGAGCGCAAGATGGAAAAGAAGGCCGCCCAATCCTCCTAGCGACCCCGCGCTTTCGGCCCCCAGAATGTCCTTCGAAGACTCTCTTTCCGATCGACCGACATGAGCATTTCTGCAAAACAGGTAAAGGAATTGCGCGACGCAACGGGCGTCGGCATGATGGACTGCAAGGACGCCCTCAAGGAGGCCGGCGGCGACTTCGACGAGGCCGTGAGCATCCTCCGTAAGAAGGGACAGGAAGTGGCCTCGGACCGGGCAGCGAACGAGGCCGACGAAGGCCTCGTGGTGACCGCCCTTTCCGAGGACGAGACGGCCGGCGCCATCGTAGAGGTCAACTGCGAGACCGACTTCGTGGCCCGCAATGACGAGTTTCAGGAGTTTGCCGATCGGGTCGCCCATCGCGTCCTCGCTGAACGTCCCGACGGCCTCGACGATCTGAAGGCCCTTACCTATGAAGATGGCGAATCAGTCGAGGATGAACTCGTGGCGCTCACGGGAAAGATTGGGGAGAAGCTCGCGATCCGCCGCTTCGATGTCCTCGAAAGCGAGGAGGGCCGCGTAATCTCCTACATCCACCCCGGCTCGAAGCTGGGCGTACTGGTGGACGCAGCCGGGAACGGCGACGTAGATGACGCGGGCCGCGACGTGGCCATGCAGGTTGCAGCGCTCGACCCCATCGCCGTTACCCGCGAAGAGGTGCCCGATGAGATTAAAGAAGAGGAGCGCGAAGTGGCCCGCGAGGCCGCCCTCAACGAAGGGAAGCCCGAGCACGTCATCGACCAGATCGTAGACGGCAAGCTCGACCGGTTCTTCGAGGACAACGTGCTATTGGAGCAAGCCTTCGTCAAGGACTCTTCGGTCTCCGTGCAGGAGATGCTCGACGAGGCCGACCTCACCGTGAACCGATTTACGCGGTACGCCCTTGGCGACTAAGCCCCCCAACGTCCAGCTTTTTTGCATGGATCGACAGGACCGGGCGCCCCTCGGCCGGGAGCTCGGTCCCAACGTATGTTCCCGTCGTCCGTAGATCTTGCCTGCTTATGAGTACCTCCACCACCAACGGCCAAGACCTCCGATATGACCGCGTGCTGCTGAAGCTGAGCGGCGAGGCCCTGCTCGGTGGCGACCGCGAGTTCGGCATCGACGAGCGTGTCCTCCGCACCTACGCCGAAGAGGTGCGAAAGGCCGTGGAGTTGGGAGCCGAGGTCGCCATTGTGATTGGCGGAGGCAACATCTTCCGGGGTGTGGAGAACGCAATGGAGGGCATGACCCGCGCGCACGCCGACTATATGGGCATGCTGGCCACCATGATCAACGCAATGGCCCTCCAGGATGCCTTCGAGCAGGTTGACCTCGTGACGCGCCTGCAGTCGAGCATTAAGATGGAGGAGATTGCCGAGCCGTTCATCCGGCGGCGCGCCATTCGGCACCTGGAGAAGGGCCGCGTCGTAATCTTCGGGGCCGGCACCGGCAATCCGTACTTTACGACCGACACCGCTGCGGCCTTGCGCGGCCTCGAAATTGGAGCCGACGTCATCCTCAAGGGGACACGCGTCGATGGTGTCTTCACGACCGACCCCGAGGAAGATGACACCGCCGAGCGGTTTCTTCGCATCCACGGCCAGGAAGTGATCGACCGCAACCTGCAGGTAATGGACATGACGGCTCTCACCCTGTGCCAGGAGTCGAAGATGCCGATCCTTGTGTTTAACATGGGCACGGAGGACCACCTGTCTCACCTGCTTGAGGGAGAAACTGTGGGCACCCGCGTGCATTGGGATGAGGCGGAGACGACCGCCGAGCGCGTTCCCGCGTAGGCGACATCGTCCGCTTCTTTTCCTCACGCTTCCGTTTCATTGACCCGGCGCCCATCTTATGCCTGACGATCCCATTCAGGACGTACTGGACGAAGCCGACAAGCAAATGGACGAGGCAGTCTCCCACCTCCAGTCCCAGCTCAAAACCATCCGGGCGGGCCGTGCTTCTCCCGCTATGCTCGAAAACGTGACGGTCGAATACTACGGCACACAAACCCCCCTCAACCAGGTGGCCAGTGTGAGTGCGCCGCAGGCCGACCTGCTCCTGGTCCAACCATTCGACCGCAACGCCATCGACGACATCGAGCGGGGCATCATGAAGGCCGACCTCGGCCTCAACCCGAGCAACGATGGGGACAAGATTCGCATTCCCATCCCGCCCCTTTCGGAGGAGCGGCGCGAGGAATTGGTAACCACGGCCGGGGAGCGGGCCGAAGAGACCAAAATCTCCATCCGCAACATCCGACGCGATGCCAAAAACGAAATTCACCGTGTGGTCGACGAGGAAAGCCTCTCGGAAGACGTGAAGTACGGAGGCGAGGAAGACCTCCAGTCGATTACGGACAACCACACGGAGCAGGTCGACACGCTCCTGCAAAA
>CAYULG010000315.1:0-2983 GCA_964445365.1 uncultured Salinivenus sp.
GCGGCGAGATTGCGCTGCGCGTCATTCGCACCTGCCACGAGATGGGCATCAACACCGTGGCGGTCTACTCGACGATGGACCGGGACGCCCTCCACGTCCGCTTCGCCGACGAGGCCGTATGCATCGGTCCGCCCGCCTCCAGCGAGAGCTACCTGCGCCCGGACCGCATCATCGCGGCGGCGGAGGTTACGGGGGCCGACGCCATCCATCCCGGCTACGGCTTCCTCTCGGAGAACGCCGAGTTCAGCCAGATCTGCGCGGACAACGACGTCGAGTTCATCGGGCCCGCTCCCGAGACGATGCGACTGATGAGCCAGAAGGACGTGGCCAAGGAGACGATGGCCGAGGCCGGCGTGCCCATCGTGGAGGGCTCCGACGGCACCATCGGCGACATCGACGAGGCCCGCAGCCTCGCAGCCGACATTGGTTTTCCCGTGATGATCAAGGCCGCGTCCGGCGGGGGCGGAACCGGGATGCGTCTGGTGTGGGAGGAAGGAGAGTTCGACAATAAGTTCAACGGGGCTCGCTCGGAGGCCGACGCGGCGTTCGACGACCCGGAGGTTTACATCGAGAAGTTCGTGGAGAACCCGCGCCACGTCGAAATTCAACTGGTGGGCGACGGCAAGGGCAACGTTATGCACTTCGGCGAGCGGGAGTGCTCGATTCAGCGCCGCCACCAGAAGCTGCTGGAAGAGACGCCCTCGCCCATCGTTGATGAGGAGTTGCGTGAGGAGATGGGGCGGGCGGCCATTCGCGGGGCTGAGTCCGTCAACTACGAGGGGGCCGGCACCATCGAGTTCCTTGTGGGGGCCGACCGCAGCTTCTACTTCATGGAGATGAACACGCGGATCCAGGTCGAACACCCCGTCACCGAGGAGGTCACCGGGTGCGACCTCGTTGAGTACCAGATTGAGGTGTCCCGAGGAAGGACCCTCGAGCGCGACTCGGTTCCGATGGAGGGGCACTCCATCGAATGCCGCATCAACGCCGAGAACCCGTTCCAGAACTTCAGTCCGGCGCCGGGCGAGATTACCGCTTTCCACCAGCCGGGCGGGCACGGGGTCCGTGTGGACACGGCGGCGTACGGCGGGTACATGATTCCGCCGACCTACGACTCGATGATTGCTAAGCTCATCACCTATGGCAAGACGCGCGATCAGGCCATTCGCAAGATGCGACGGGCGCTCGACGAGTTTGTGGTGGAGGGGGTCGACACCACGATTCCCTTCCATCAGCAGCTCATGGACGACGAGCGCTTCCAGGAGGGCGACTTCAACACCCGATTCCTCGACGACTTCGAAATGAAGCCCGCACCGGTGGCGGCGTAGAGACAGCCAACGTGCCGAATGCGGAACGGAGAACGTCGACTGGCACCCTGTGAAGCTAGGGCAATCGCCCTGTCCGGGAGACGGGATACGTGAAGCGTGAAGACAGAGCAGTGTAGCTCACGAGTCACGCATCTGGGTCCTCGGGTTGTCGCTTGTCCCGGCTGAGACGCGCACTTCATCTTCCGGGCGACGCTCTCCTGGGACGGGAAAAGCTCTCTTTGGATTTCCCGCTCCAGCCCGTATCTTCTTTCCAACGTGCACCCCCAATCATTTCCACACGCAACGGATGGATACTCCAGACGACCTCTACTATACCGAAGACCACGAGTGGCTTCGGCTCGACAATGGCACGGCCACTGTCGGCATCACCGACTTTGCGCAGAGCGAGCTCGGTGACATCGTATTCGTCGAAATTGAGCCGGAGGGCACGGAGCTCGGTCAGGACGACATCTTTGGGACCGTCGAGGCGGTGAAGACGGTGTCGGAGCTGTACATGCCGGCAAGTGGCACGATTACGGCTGTCAACGACGAGCTTGAGATGGCCCCGGAAACCGTCAACGACGATCCGTACGGGGACGGGTGGATGATTGAGATCGAGGTTCAGGATGAGAGCGAAGTCGACGACCTCATGGAGGCCGGCGCATACGCGGACATCACGTAGTTCCGTTCGGGAGCGTCTGGACGGCGAGCGGTGCGGCCTCTGGATTGTTCTTCTGAGCGTGTGACTGCGTATTGCGTAATCGCGGTCTGATAGGCAAACCACGAAATACGCAACACGGAACAGATGCACGAAACCATTGTCATCCTGGACTTCGGGTCCCAGTACACGCAGCTCATTGCCCGGCGTGTGCGGGAGACGGGCGTCTACTCGGAGATCCGCCCCTGCACGGTCGAGACCGAAGAGATCGACGCCCTGAATCCGCAGGGCATCATTCTGTCGGGCGGGCCCTGTTCGGTGTACGACGAAGAGGCCCCAACGCTCGACTCGGCCTTGCTCGACCTTCGGCGGGACGACGGCTCGCTCGTTCCTGTCCTCGGCATTTGTTACGGCCTACAGGCGATGGCCCACTTGAAGGGCGGGGACGTAGAGCGAGCCGACCGGCGGGAGTTTGGTCGGGCCCGCATCCAGGTGACGGACGGGACCGACAAGGCGCCCGACCTCTTCGACGACGTGCCCAGTGGCTCGACCGTCTGGATGAGCCACAGCGACCACCTGACGGTGCTTCCGGAGGACTACGAGGTGATCGCCCGCACGGAAAATGCCCCGATCGCCGCCGTTCACGACACGGGGGCCCCCCACTACGGCGTGCAGTTCCACCCCGAGGTCGTCCATACTGACTTCGGCCGTCAGATTCTGGAGAACTTTGCCCACGAGATCTGTGGCTGTAGTGGTGACTGGTCGCCCGTCTCGTTCGTCGAGGAGCAGACGGAAGCGATCCGGGAGCGGGTGGGGGACGATCACGTCATCCTCGGCCTCTCGGGGGGCGTCGACTCGTCGGTGGCGGCCGCCCTGCTGGACCGCGCGATTGGCGACCAGCTGCACTGCATTTTCGTGAACAACGGCCTGCTCCGCAAGGGCGAGTGGGACCAGGTGCAGGATACCTTCCGCGGACACTTCGACATGGACCTCTACACCGAGGATGCGACCGACCGCT
>CAYULG010000316.1:0-1674 GCA_964445365.1 uncultured Salinivenus sp.
GAGGCTGCCCGTCATGCCGAAGTGGAGAGCGAGCCAGCCGGTCTCGTCGCCGTACCGGGCAAAGACGTGCTTGCCGTGGCGATGTGTCTCCGTCAGCCGCTTCCCTCGCAGAACCTCGTCGAAGCGGTGCGGCTCCAGTGCATCGTCGAGGATGAGGGGGTCGACCACCGTCGTGTCGGCGATCTCGCGGTCGAGCGCTCCCTGGTCGAGGCGACGGCGGTAGACGACGGCATCTGGCAGTTCGGCCACCCGTTCGGGCCTGGGGGGGTGGGGGTGAACGACGGGGCATGCACCGCCCCCCATCAGATTATTCGAGCACGACGAGGCGGGAGAGGCGGCAATTCTCCTTGAGACGGCAGCCCATTCGGGTCACCACGAGGAGCGTTTCGAGCGGGTCGCGGCCTTCGTCGAGGATGAACGTGCCGTGGTGCGCCCCGGCGCGGAGCGTGCGGTCGAGGGGGGAGATGCGGGCCCGCTGCCCGTCCGTCAGTGTCAGCGACTCGTTGTACTCAATGACGTAGCCCCCCTCCTCTAGCGTCCACCACGCGTAATCGTCGTCCGGATCGTCGAGCACAGGCGTAAGGGCCTCGCGGGGAGCTGCCTCAAACTCGCTGCCGCCAAAGTCGAGCTGGCCGTGACCGGTCGTGCGGTAGACGGTGTTCACCGTTAGGTCCAGGCCGTTGGGGGCGCGCTGCGTATCAAGATGAACGAGGCCATCGAGCTGGTGAGCGAGATCGTCGGGCGCAAGCATGACGAAGCGAGACTGAATGAGACGAAACAGTCGACTGTGAATTTATTACTGCCTACCCGAAAAAAATGCGCGGGGCGGGGGCAGGTTCGCCCCAGTCGTCGTCATCGAGGCTTTGAAACACCGAAGTCGGGTATTTCCCCACGTCGAATGCGCCGAATCTCCCCCAGTCCCCTATCGAAGCAGATGTTGATCCCTCTTCTCACAGTGCTTATCATAAAGCATCTGAAAGTCATCAAACCGCCTCGGTTCCTGTATCCGCGTCGTTTCTGAACCAATCGCGTCTGCGGATCTTTTCGTATGGCGTTTGCGGGGTACCCTGTTGTAGATGATGCGTCCCATCCCGTCCTATCGTCCCTCCGTCATCCGTCTCCCTAACAGACTCGTGTCCATGCAATCTTCTGCGTCCCCGTCGTCGGCTTTTTTTTCTGACGAGAGTCGGAAGCGCTTCCAAGGCGACACAATTCCCCACGTCCCCATCCTCGCCCTCGACCGGGAAGGCAACATTGAGGCCCTCACCCCGGCTGCACGTCAGGTTCTCGAATACTCCGACGACGCGTCTCTCGACGAGTGTTTCTTTACGCACGTCCACAAGCACAACATGGGCCGCGTCATGCGCGATCTCGCCGACATGGTGAGCCGGGGCAAGCAGCGCACCCAGTGGCTCCTTCGCCTGCGGACCGGCAACGAACGGTGGCGATGGTATCGGGCCTCCGTTCGGAACAACCTCGGCCGACAGGAAGACCACATCCGCGTCCGGCTCCGATCGCTGTAACTCCTCCCTGCCGCGCTTCCAATACGCATCACGCCCCACTCGGTTAGACCTCGTTCAGGGCGCATCCACGACAGCTGTCGGGATACTTCCTCACTCCGTTACACTTCGTTCAGGGCGCACTCTAAAAGCACTTCTTCACTCGTTACACTTC
>CAYULG010000316.1:1774-2978 GCA_964445365.1 uncultured Salinivenus sp.
GTTCAGGGCGCACTCTAAAAGCACTTCTTCACTCGTTACACTTCGTTCAGGGCGCACTCTAAAAGCACTTCTTCACTCGTTACACTTCGTTCAGGGCGCTCACGGAGGCTTCGGTGTGGATGGCCCGGACGGCGGCAGCAAAGCGGGGGGCGGCATCACACACGGTGAGGCGGTCGGCCGCGGCGGTGCCCTGCAGCCGAAAGGGCGCGACGGTGTTCGTCACGAAGAGGGAGTCGAGGGGGGAGGCGGCGATGTTTTCGGGGGCGTCCCCGGAGAAGACCCCGTGTGTAGCGGCGGCCACCACGCGGCGCGCCCCCTCCTCGGCACACGCGGCGGCGGCCTGCGTGATCGTGCCGCCCGTACTGATGAGGTCGTCCACGATGACGGCCACTCGCCCGTCCGCCGGGCCTACCAATCGTCCCCCCGACACGCGCTCTTCGGTCTTGTCGCGCATCTTTTCGACGAACGCCGTAGGGACCTCTCGCCCGAGCGTGGCGCCCAATCCCCCGGCGAACCGGCTGGCCCGCTTTACGCCGCCCTCGTCGGGCGAGACGACCACTACGTCGTCGTCCTCCAGGTGCTCGGCGATGCGCTGAACAAAGAGAGGACGAGCCTCCAGGTGCTCCGCCACAGTGTGGAAGGAGTTCTGGAAGACGGCGAGATTGTGCACGTCCATCGACAGCACGCGATCGACCCCAATGGCCGTAAACAGGCTGCCGAGGTACCGCGTGGTGACGGCGTCTCGCGGCTTGCTCTTTCGATCCTTGCGCTGGTAGCAGAGATAGGGAACGACCGCCGTCACGCGGGCCGCGGCGGCGTCGCGCAGCGATCCCAGGAAAAAGAGCAGGCGGGCCAGCTTGTCGTTGACGCTGAGCTCGTGGTCTGCGTAGAGGGACTGGACGACAAAAACGTCCCGCCCCCGCACGTTCACCTCCGAGCGCATTTCGTGCTCGCCGTCGGCGAAGGTGCGCTCGTGGTGGTCGTCCAGCTCAGTGTCGAGGGCGCTGGCTACGGCGCGGCCAAAGCTGTCACTTTCGGACGGCGCGAAGAGGCGAAGGTCGTCGGGCATGGAGATGGCTTCGTCAATCGGAAAGTCGGAGTGCAGCGGAAAAACGCTTCGGGGATCCGGGCGTGATGCGTGATGAGTGATGCGTGACCATCAACTGACCGGTACCCTCACGTTTCACGCATCACTCATCACGAA
>CAYULG010000317.1:0-2967 GCA_964445365.1 uncultured Salinivenus sp.
GTCCCGGTGCCTCGCCGCAGGAGCGATATTCTGCGCTCAGTCCGGTCCCGGACACGTCGTCACAGAAGAAGAAGCCCTCCCGCGAGCCGATGTCTTTCGTCAGCTTGTTGTTGTCCTCGAACCGCTCGTAGTGCAGGCGCGCGCCCGCTTCCAGACGGGCGGAGCGACCGAGGAGGCTGTGCGCAATGTCAAACGAATGCTCCAGTCCGGTGACGTAGAACCTGCGCTCATTCCCAAAGCCCTCCGCGTTCGCATCATCGAGGTCCATCACGTCCGTAGCGCCCACGCGGATGAGACCCAGTTCTCGCTCATCTGGACCAAACGGGGGCGGGCCGACGCGCTCGGCGTTCGCCCCGTTCTCCCGGTACTCAGCGGCTTCGACAAACACGTTTTCTTCCCGCCACCAGGGCCGGTCGAAGACGTTACCGTAGAGCTTCGTAGTAGCCTGGACGCCCTCGCCGTAGCTCTGGTCGTAGATTGCGTCGAATGAGGCCCGAAAGATGCGATAGAAGTCGTCGTCCTTCGGGTTGAAGTCCGGATTGGTCTCGAAGGTGTGCGGCGTGAGGCCCGTGTACGTCGCATTCATCCGCTCGTAGTCGACGTTCGCCTTCAGGTACAGCGAGCGGTCAGCGCCGTTGTCGTACTGGAGCTTGGCGGTGCCATTGAATTGGAGGAACTCATTGTTCTCACGAAAGCCGTCGCCGCGCTTAAACAGAAGCTGCACCTGCGGATGCAGGTCATCGCTCCCGAACCCCCCGACCTCGCCGAAGAGGCTCGTGTACCGGTGCGATCCCCCCGTCACCTCCAGCGTTCCCCCCGGTGAGCGCCGCTGCGGGCGACTCGTGACGTAGTTGATGACGCCCGCCATCGTCTGTGGGCCGTGGCGGATGGAGGAGCTGCCCTTGATGACTTCCACCTTCTCGATTCGTCCAGGGGGCGGATTGTAGTAGAGCGGCGAAAAGATGTAGGGAGCAGGCTGAATGGGAATGCCGTCCTCCATCACGAGCACGCGCTGGGTGCGGCGCGACTGCAGGCCCCGGATGCTGACCGACATGCGCGTCTGTCCCATGCCGTCGTCGGACCGGATGAACACGCCGGGCACGGAGGCGAGGGTCTCCTGCATCCCGACGGGATTGGTTTGCTTCAACTCGGCCGCACCGATTTCGGAGGCGGCCCCCGGCATCGTCGCTTCGTCCTGTTGCCCGGACTCGATAATTTCCAGTCCCGACAGTTCTACGGTCGACCGCCGGAGTTCCACCGTAAGACGTGTCGTCTGCCCGGCCTCCACCGTCACCGTTCGGCGCTGCGACTCGTAGCCCACGTAGCGCACCTCCAGCGTCACGGCCCCGGGCGCAACGGCCTCGAGGACGAACGTGCCCTCCGCGTCGGCCGTCGTGCCGCGCGGCTGGTCAGCACTCGCGATGCCCACCGTGGCCTCCGTTAGCGGCTCCCCCGTCGCCGCCGCCACGACCTGTCCCGCAATCCGCCCGTCGGACGGCTCCTGGGCCCGAGCGGCCGACGCGCAGAGCGCGCTTCCGAGAACGACAAGGAGGACGGTCCGCCAAAACGGTCCGTCAATGATAGTGCGAAGCCGTCGCATGTGCTAGAAGCGTTCGGGGTTCGTCGTCTGCGGCCCGGGAGCGGCCGAGTCGGCCGGCGCGAGCCGCTTGATGTTGCTGTAGCTCCCCCCGCTGTCGTCCTTCTTCCCGTCGTCCGGTCCCAGAATGGGATCGTCCGAGCAGGCCGGAAGCAGCAAAACGAGCGCCAGGAGGGCCGTTGCGAGGCCGGCGACGACGCTGCGGTCGGTTGAGACGGGCGTATCCACGAGGATTGAGGGATTCTCTCTTATTTAGACCAGTTCTAAACAACTGGCGGGCGCAGGAGAAGTCAACGACTCGCTGTCGAGACTCTGTGAAATGGCCGCACGGAATCTGTGCGGGCCTCCTTCCGGTTAGGTGAACAGGTGTCGCCCGTACGTTCTCCCCTGCACCAACTCCGCCATTCCGATGGCCCCCGACTTTTCCTCTCCCGGCGCGTCTCCCTGGGAAGATCACTTCGCCTCGTTCCTGGCCGCGCAGATGGAGGCGGGCGACGCGGCCCACGACCGCGCCCACGTGGAGCGCGTGGTGACCACCGCCCGGCGCCTCGCGCAGATCGAGGACGCCCAACTGGCGGTCGTCATCCCGGCGGCGTGGCTGCACGACTGCGTCGTGGTGCCGAAGGACGACCCGCGCCGCGAGCAGGCGTCCCTCCTGGCGGCGGAGGCGGCTCGTTCGTTCCTGGCCGACGAGGGATACCCGGAGAAATGGATTCCCTCCATCGAACACGCCGTCGCCGCCCACAGCTACTCGGGCGACGTGGCCCCCAAAACGCTGGAGGCGAAGGTCGTGCAGGACGCCGACCGGCTCGACGCCCTCGGGGCCGTCGGCCTTGCGCGGGCCCTCATGGTCGGCGGCGCGCTCGACCACGAACTCTACGACCCCGACGATCCCTTCTGCGAGGGTCGCCCGCCGGACGACGACACCTACACCATCGACCACTTTTATGCCAAGCTCCTGCGCCTCCCGGACACGATGCAGACCGACGCCGGACGGGCGGAGGCCGAGCGCCGCGCCCAGTTCATGCGCACCTACCTCGATCGCCTGGCCGACGAGATCGACGCCCCTTGACACCGACCCCTCCTAGGTCCTGGAGGTCTCGCTGGACATCCGCTAAGCCCTTGCCAAATCCCGAAGCGGACGCCCCACTCCCGAGTCCCCAGCAAGCGACGCTTGAACAACGCTCCCCACCTTCGACCTTCACACCCTCAACCTTCCAACGTTCAACCCAGAAACCCATCCTTGCCCCCACCGGTTCGACAGAATCCTATGCACTCGGTTTTCGCGCAGCACTCTATCCCACGATGGAACCGATCGAAAACAGCGTTGCCGACAGTGAGATCGAAGTCTTTAACCTGGCCGACCTCTG
>CAYULG010000318.1:0-2960 GCA_964445365.1 uncultured Salinivenus sp.
CGGCCGGATAGTCCACCGTCCGCTCGGCGAAGCGCATGCTGGAGTCGTACGTGCGGGGCACCGACCCGTCGCGCCCGATGGCAAAGTCGACGCCGTGGAGATCGCAGCGGTCGAGCAAATAGGTTAAATCGAAGTCAAACACGTTATGCCCCTCGATCACGTCCGGGTCGCGGGCCCGCATGACCTCCACGAGCTGTCGGAGGAGCTGCTTCTCGTCGAGGCCGTCGCGGAGGTGAAGCAGCTTCGTCCAGCCACGGTTATCCGAGAGGGCGACGATGATGACCTTGTCTTCGGGCCGCTCGGCGTTGGGGAAGCCGCCCTCGGTGTAGACCTCGATGTCAAGCTGGAGGCGGTGTAGGTCGTCGAGCGTCATGTCGAGCAGGCAGGTGCGGCCCGATTGCATGAGGTACTGCTGGGTGGGGGACCCCACCCGGTAGATCTCGTCGGGCCAGCTCTCGTCGCTGTCAGTGCGGCGCTCGATCTGTCGGATGGCGTCCCAGTAGTCGTCCTGGTTTTGGAAGACAACGAGGTAGCGGTAGAAGTTGTCGCCACTGAGTTCCTGAAAGCGGAACCGGTCGCGCAGCCCCCTCAGCAGCGAAATGTCCGAGACGAAGAGAAAGGGATAGAACGACTCCTCGTGCTCGATAATCTCGGAGAAGTCCTCCGACCGCTGGTAGAGTCGCACCCTGGCTGGCCCCCCGGGTGGGCCGTCCGAAATTGGCTCAACGTCAATGAGGCGGGGCATCGGGTCCTTGCCGAAGAGGGCCACGTCGGCGTCCGATGCCTCGGCGGGAGCGACCGGGTCCGGGGAGGCGGTTTGTGTGGGGGAGGAGGACATGGGGAGAGGTGAGGTTTGCAAAGCACATACGTTCCCTACGGGTCGGCGAAATGGATGTGCCGGACAGTGCGTGGGGGCGTGGGCGTGAAGAGTACTCGACTTAGGGAGGAGGCTGGAATTTGGGGCGAAGCCTTTGGGTTCTGCGGCGTGTGTCGTACTTTTTTGGTGCCGATGCGCTTCAAACTCGTGCTACGGTTCCTCTGCATGGCCTCCCTCGTCGTCGAGCAGGTTGGTCACCATTTCGGGTCGCTGTTGCTGTTTCGCCGGCTGTCGGTCACGATGGACGCGGGGGAGAGCCTGGCGGTAACGGGGGCGAACGGGGCTGGCAAGTCGACCCTCCTCCGCATCCTGGCGGGCGTGCTCAGGCCCAAGGCGGGCACGGTGACGCTCCGGGTGGACGGGGAAGCGGTGGCCGAGGAGGCTCATTCCCGACGCGTGGGACTGGTGGCGCCGTATCTGGGCCTCTACGAGACGCTGACCGCCCGCGAGAATCTGGCGTTCCTGGCCGAGGCCCGTCGCCTCTCTGCCCCCGACTGCCGCATCGCCACGGCCCTCGACCGCGTGGGCCTCACCGACCGGGCCGACGATCCCGTTTCGGCCTTCTCCTCCGGCATGCAACACCGCGTGAAGTACGCCGCGGCCCTCCTCGCCGAGCCGCCGCTCCTGCTGCTGGACGAACCGTCGGTCACGCTCGACGCGGCCGGACGAGACCTGGTCGAGTCGATCGTTCGGGATCAGCAGGATCGAGGCGGGCTCGTGGTCGTTGCCACCAACCGCCCCGACGAAGCAGCCCGCCACGACCGCTCGCTCCGGATCGAAGATCATCGGTGAGCAACCCCCGTAAGAGCACGGGATCGGTAGTGAAAAGCTCACCTGCTTGCTTCGCGAGGGCGGAGAATGAGAGCACGGGAGGGCGGGAGCGTGGCAGGATGGAGCGTATAGATGACAACGTGGATCATCCTCTCGGCCCCCACGCTCCCGTGCTCCCACGCATTCCGGGCACACCGGATGACGGAGACGGGCAGGCCTCCTTCCACGATTCTTCCTTGTTAACCCAGATTGCCCTATGGCCCACGACACGATCGAAATCTACGTGCGCGAGTGCTCGGAAGAAGAGGCGGTGCAGTGGCTCCGGGATCTCCTCGACGACGTGGAGCGCCAGGAGGACGCCCTGGTGTTGACGTATGAGGGCACCCACGAAGGCGAGACGGTCCCCGTCCAAATCGCCGAGCAGGTCGAGAACGGACCGTACACCAGCCTCTGGTTCAACGCGCCGGAGATGCCGTGGGACGAAGCTACAGCCTGTGCCCGCGACGCCCAGGCAGCCCTCGAGAAGGAGGTACTTTGCTTTCTGAATGACCCGGAGCGGCCCTGGACGATGCTTCGCGTGTCCGACGAGGGGGAAGAGCACGTCGACAAGCGAGACGTCAAGCTTTGACCGTTGAGTGAGAAGCTGTTTGGCGGACGCTCTGCGGCCACCCCAGGAGTACTTCTTCGCTCCGCTCAGGGCGCTGCGACTTCGTGGATCTCGTGCAAAATGGCTTCTGCATTCGCCTGGTAGCCCCGCTACAAGGCTCAATTGAGCGCCATTTTGCACCGTCGCCCACTGTGTCTCGGCGTCGCATCAATCCACCAAACAGCTTCTCAACGTGTCATATTCTCATTTAATCATTTGATCTTGGGGGCAATAGGGTAGGTTAGTTAATGATCAAATGATCTAAATGACACAATAAATCAATGATCTACACGTGTTCTTCGGCGTGGTAGGAGGACCGCGTGAGCGGGCTGCTCTCGACGTGCTCGATGCCCTTTTCCTCGCCGACCTGCTTGTACCACTCGAACACCTCGGGCTCCACCCACTCCTCGACCGGCAGATGGTGCTCGGTGGGCTGCATGTACTGGCCGATCGTCATCACGTCAAGCCCGATCTCGACGAAGTCGTCCATGATTTCCAGGACTTCTTCCTGGTCTTCGCCCAGGCCCACCATGATGCCGCTCTTGGTACGCAGGCCCTCCTCCTTGGCCCACTGCAGGACCTTCAGCGACCGCTCGTAGTCGGCCTGCGGCCGGACGCGGCGGTAGAGGCTGGGCACCGTCTCCACGTTGTGGTTGAAGATGTCCG
>CAYULG010000319.1:0-2953 GCA_964445365.1 uncultured Salinivenus sp.
GGCCCTGATCTGGGCGGCACACGTCGGCATGGACCGGGCGCTGGGCTACGGGCTCAAATACCCGAGCGGGTTTCACGACACGCATCTGCGTTCGCCGGGCAGCGAAAGGGACCGTCAGGGCGACCGGCAGAGGGGGCCGTCGGCAGATGTCGAGATGAAACCGGCCCGTCTGTGAACGGGAGGGGAAGAGACTCGCGTTGGGCCACTTTTGCACTGGACAGGCAACTACGCCTCGCCCGGATAGGTCACGCCCCACTCCGCCCGGAGAGCGTCGGCGGTGGCGAGCAGGGCACGGCTCTCGTTGAGTGGCATCACCGGGCTTTCGAGGCGGCCCTCACGCAGGCACCGCATGATGTGGGCGGCCTCGAACTGGTAGCCGTTTCCTTCATAGGGGCGGGCATACGTGGTGGGCTCGCCGTCCGTGTCCGTGAGGGTGAACGGAGCGCCCTTCCACCAGGAGCGCTCGCCGCGGAGGCGGCCGTCGCTTCCGGCCAGGACGCAGGAGCGGCCGGCGTCCGCACGGACGGAGGCGTGCCACACGACCTGCAGGCCGTCGTCGTAGCGAAAAATCGCCCCGCACTGCTCGTCCACGCCCGTCTGGCCGAGTACGGCCGAGGAGGTCACCTCGTCCGGCGGGCCGAAGAGGTCGAAGGCAAAGGCCATGGGATAGACGCCGAGGTCGAGGAGGGCGCCGCCGCCGAGGGCCGGATTGAAGAGGCGGTGCTCGGGGTCAAACGGATGCACGACGCCGATCTCGGCCCGCAGAAGGTGCACGTCGCCGAGAGCTCGTTCCTCATGGACGAGGCGGTGCACGTCGTCCATCACCGGGAAGAAGCGGGTCCACATCGCTTCCATCAGGAACTGCTCCTCCTCGCGGGCGGTGGCGATGAGCCGGTCGGACTCGCGGGCGTTCAGGGTGAGGGGCTTTTCGCAGAGCACCGCCCGGCCCGCCTCTAGCGCCATCGTCGCGTGCTCGGCGTGATGAGAGTGCGGGGAGGCCACGTACACCACGTCCACTGCGTCGTCGGCCACGAGCGCCTCGTAGGAGTCGTGGCGGTGCGGAATGTCGAAGTCATCGCCGAATGCGTCGGCCCGGTCCTGTGCACGGGAGCCGACGGCCGCGAGCTCTGCGTCCGGGAGCAGCTGCAGGTCCGAGGCAAAGAGGCGAGCGATGGTCCCGGTGCCGAGAATGCCCCAACCGATCGACATCGTTTGCGGGTTATGCGTTGCGGGTTGTGCGTTTTTTGGAAGGTTCTTTTTTGCCGACGGGGACGAAGGACGCTCGGAGGAGTCCCATGCACGGTTTCCGAACGAATGCTACCTCGGCAGGCGGACGGTAAACGTGGTGCCTACGCCCTTCTCACTGTCGACGTCGATGGACCCGCCCATTACCTCCGTCAGGTGCTTGGTGATGGCGAGGCCCAGCCCGCTGCCCGCCGTGTCCGCCTGCTCCGGCCCGCGGGCGAACGCCTCAAAGAGGTTGGGCAGAAAGTCTGCGCCGATGCCGACCCCTGTGTCTTCGACTTCCATCGTGATCACCTCGTCGGTGCCGTGGGCACGGAGCGTGACTGTGCCGCCGGATTCGGTGAACTTGAGGGCGTTGCTAAGGAGATTGTCCGTGATGCGGTGAAGCATCGTCGGATCGAGATCGGCGAGCAGCGGGTCTTCCACGTCAGTCTTGAGGGTCACCTCCTGCTCGTCGGCCCGTGGTTGAAAGAGCTCGATCGTGCCGAGCAACTCGTCGGCCAGGTCGAGGGACTCGGGAGAGGGTTCCACCATGCCCGTTTCCAGCTTCGAGAGATCCAACACCGACTCGATGGTGTCGCGCAGGCGGGCACCGCTGCGTTTGATGAGGTCAATGCGTTCGTGGTGTTCGTCGTCCACCTCTCGTCGAAGCAGGTCCGCGTGGTTCAGGATGGAGGCGAGCGGCGTCTGTACGTCGTGGCTTACGTTCGCGAGGAAGGCAGACTTGAGGTCGCTGGCCTCGCGGTGCGCCCGGCGGGCGTCGTCGAGGTCGGCGGCGTAGTAGCGGAGGCGCAACTCGTCCATCACGACCCCCGCCAGGTCGGCCAGCATGTCCCGATCGTCCGGCGCGAACGAGTGGGGCTCGTCGTCGAGAAGGCAGAGCGCCCCGAGGCGGTGGCCCTCGGGCGACGTGATGGGCGCCCCGGCGTAAAAGCGAATGTGCGGCGGGCCGGTCACGAGTGGGTTGTCGGCGAAGCGCTCGTCCGTCCGGGCGTCTTCCACGACCATCACGCCACTCTGGTCGATGGTATGTACACAGAAGGAGGCTTCGAGGGAGGTGCGGCCGAGATCAAGCCCATGGCCCGAGAGGCACCGTTGACTATCCTGGTCAATGGCATTGACGAGGGCGACGGGCACGTTGAACAGGCGGGCGGCCAGCCGTGTGACGCGGTTGAAGGGCTCGGTGGGCGGCGCGTCGAGCACATCGTACTGGTCCAGTGCGGAGAGCCGGCGCTCCTCGTCCCCGGTGTCGGGACGAGTGGCTGTGCCAGGAGGAAGCGAATCTGGGACCTCCATGATGTGAGGAGAGCTTCAGGAACGGAAGATGGATCACCGTGTGGGCAGACACGGGCGAGGTGGGGGCTGTACGGAGGAGGGGCCGACGCGGAGCCCATCGTCTTACGAGGCGTCCACGCTCATGGCCTCGTGGAGGTCGGCGCGCGTCTCGTTGAGCCGGGCCTCCATGGCGTCGCTGAGGATTACGTCGTAGCCCTCGTCGCTCTTGCTGAGGGCGCGGAGGCGGTCGGGAAGTTCGGCCACACGGGCGGCGGCGTGTTCGCGGATGGCGTCGAGGGGGCGGGAGGTGCCCGTTTCGGTACGCTTCCCATCAGCCATCACGCGGTCGAGGAGGGGCGCGCCTGCGTGTCCATTTTCGTCCTCGGTAACGATTACGTCGCGCACGGCCGTACCGTCCTCGTACTGGCGCACG
>CAYULG010000320.1:0-2941 GCA_964445365.1 uncultured Salinivenus sp.
TCCCCATCGATCCCACCCGCACGTAGCAGGCACAGCGGGTGCGGTCGTCCTTCGGATTGTCGGACGAGCAGACCTCGCACCCGCAGCCAATGACGGGCACGCCGGTGGACGTGCCGGTGCCGAGCATGGTGACCGTCAGTGGGGGCGTGGCGGCGTGCCGCTCGGCCGTCGCCCCATCCACGACTGCCTCGGCAGACGGCCCCGTGTCGCCCGACTCGTCTTTATCCCTCGACATGCGATGCCTCCTCCGCCTCTGCGTCAATCTGCGCCCACGTATCTTCGAGGGCCTGACGCACAGCCGGCTTCAGGTAAATGGTGTCGAGCGGAGCGTCTCGCAGCGCCTCGGCCATGACCACGAGTTGCGTCTCGGGCTGGTGGCGCTTGTTAAGCATAATGAGCTCTTCGTCCCCCATGACGCACCGCCCGCCTCGAAAGTTGCCCTTTTCGATGCGAACCTCGAACCCGAGCCGACCGGCCACGTCCTCCAGCTCCTCAATGATGGTCGTCGTGTTCATGCGCACGAGTGAACGAATCCAAAAACGCCGCAAGGGGGGGCCAGAACGCGACGTGTCGTGGCAGGAGCCCCCCTTCTAACATACTTCACACAACAACGCGACGCGTTCTAACCGTCTGCTCATTCCGCTTCGTCCGGTCGGTTGTTCCCGACGCAGCGTGTTGTAATCGTGAGGCGGACTGCATCATTCTAACGCAGGTCCTCCGTTCCCTCCTCCCGCTCGCCCGATCCGTCGCCCCCGTGCGTGTCGAGCCAGTTCGTCATGACGTCGAGAGCCAGGCCGAGGTTGCCGACCTGACAGTGCTGGTCGGCGTGCTCCTCCTCGGTAAAGACGCGCGTCGTTACGGACCGCGCGTGGGTAAGGGCGTCTTCCTGAAGTCGAAGGAGTTCGGGCGGCTGAAAGGCGTCGTTCTCGCCAACGGTCAAGAGCACGTCCTGATCGACTCGTTCAGAATGGAGGTGATCCTCGTTCATTTCCAGAACCCACTTGGCCGCCTGGTACGGGGACTCGCGGTCGGTCGTGAACAGAACGTGCTGCATGTAGAAGTTCGCGACCGGGGACAGGCTCATCTGGAGCCGAATGGCGGCGTTCATCAGCCCTTCGGACCGCATCATCAGTCGCGCCACCCACTGGCTGAGCGCGCTCTCGGCTTTCAGAAGGTCGAACAGGGGCGGGGCGGCAATGACGCGGTCGATGCGGTCCTCAAAGGCGGCGGCGCGCAGACACCAGTATCCGCCGAACGAGAAGCCCAACAGGGATACGCCCTCAAGATCGAAGAAATCGAGGATCGCACCGGTCGGGTTCTCCCAGTCGTGCTCGAAGGTCAACCCGTACCGTCGGTGCGCAGCCCCCTGGCCGGGGCCCTCGAAGGCGTAGACCTCGTAGCCGTGGTCGGCAAAGTGGCGCCACAGCGCGTACCAGCATTCGATGAACGAGTCGAGCCCGCCGTGAGCAACGATCGTTCCCTTGACCGGCCCCTCCGGTTCAACGTGCACGACCGGAAGCTGGCCGTCGGCGTACGGAACGGTGTATCGATCGTAGGAGGCCGCCCGAAACGCCCGCTCGAAAGTTTGACGGAACGACGTGTACAGCGCCGGTTTTCGGTCGTCGGTCGGGAGCGTCAGAAACTCGGCGGCCCGGTAGTAAAAGGCGGCATTCTTCAGTCGCCCCTCCCGCTCGGCTTCTTCAGCGAGTCCGGTGAAGACATCGGGACCGTTCTCGAAGGATCCGATGGCTTCGCCGGCCCGCCGCAGGTCCTCCTCTCGGCAATACCCGAGGGAATACCAGCGGTTGAGCTGGAAATTGATGACATTGTCGGAATGAAAATCGAGGGAGCCGACGGGAACGTCCATGACGAGGTCCGGACAATCATCGGGGAACGGGTCTCACGACCTTGAGACGGACGCCCGAAGTGCCCGTTCGGCTTCGAGGTCAAACGACGCATCGTCGTCGGGGACCGCGATTGGAGGGCGCCTCACGGCTCGCACCGAAATGGATGCTTTACGAGGATTCGGCAAGGAGGTCTCCTGTCGTGTCCACCACTCGGAACGAGAGGGGGGCGAGATCCTCGTCCGTCTCAAGGTGCACCCGAACGAGGTGATCCATGAACCATCGCGTGGGATAGGTGGGCACGGGCCGCTGGAGGAAGGCGGCCGTGAACGGATGCACGCGCAGCGTGACCGAGCGGTGCTGGTCCCGATGCTCGGTGATCCACTGCTCGACGACCTCCACGAACTCGCTGGGAGACGCGGTTTCCCCCCGGGTGGACGTGGGGGTGGGGCTGCCTGCCGGCTCGCCGTCGCCGGTGGGCGCTCCGGCGTCCGTTTTCTCGGACGCCGGGCGTTGGGCCTGCTCGCGGGCCTCTTCGACCTGGCGCTCCAGGTGCCGGATCTTCTCGCGCAGGTGCTCCGCCTCGGCGGCTTTTTCGTCGGCGTCATCGTCTTCTTGGTCGTCCTTGAGGCGCTCGACCTCTTCCTCCCGCTTTTCTACCTCCTGCTCGAGGCGCTGAATTTTGCGCTCGGCCCGGCGAAGCTCGTCCGAGTCGCCACTGCCCTCCTCGTTGGGGGAGGGGGCGCCGTTGGCGGAGGAGAACGTCGTCGTGATGCTGGGACGTAGGCGCTGGCGCGTGATCTCGACGAGCCCGAAGTCGCTCATGGGCAGCACCTTCGTCACCGCCCGGTCGTCGGCGAAGCCTTTCTTGAGTTCGTCGTACACCTTCTTCTTGTCCTTCTCGCCGCGCAGGTCGATGAAGTCAACCACGATGATGCCCCCGAGGTCGCGCAGCCGGATCTGGCGGGCAATCACGCGCGCCGCCTCCAGATTCACGTTCAGCGAGTTCTCGGCCTGGGACTTGCCCTTCCCCGAGCGGCCCGAGTTCACGTCCACGACGTGCATCGCCTCGGTCTGCTCGATGAAGAGGTACCCGC
>CAYULG010000321.1:0-2914 GCA_964445365.1 uncultured Salinivenus sp.
AAGCCTACATCGTCAGCAGTGTGCGCACGCCCGTCGGCAAGGCCAAGAAGGGCACGCTCCAGAACTTTCGTCCCGAAGACCTCGGTGCCGAGGCTGTGAACGGCGCTCTGGGCCGTGTCGACGGGCTGGAGCCCGACATGATCGATGACGTGCTCATGGGCTGCGCCTTTCCGGAGGGCCCACAGGGCATGAACGTGGGGCGCCTCATCGCCCAGAAGGCGGGGCTGCCCGATCACGTGCCGGGGGCCACGGTCAATCGCTTCTGCTCCTCGGGCCTGCAGACCATCGCGCAGGCGTCCCAGCGCATCGCCACCGGCACGGCCGACGTGATCGTAGCCGGCGGGGCCGAGTCGATGAGCCAGGTGCCCATGAGCGGCTTCTTCTTCCAGCCCAATCCGGAGATGGTGGACCAGAACATCGGGCCGTACGTCTCGATGGGCATCACCGCCGAGAACGTGGCCGAGAAGTACGACGTGTCGCGCGAGGACCAGGACCGGTTCGGCCTGCGCTCCCACGAGCGCGCCCTGGACGCCATCGACGACGGCCGCTTCGAGGACGAGATCGTGCCGGTGGACGTCGAGGAAACCCACTACCAGTCTGTCAACGGCCACAAGGGGGACACCACGACGATGACGACCGAGTTTACGATCGACGAGGGGCCGCGCCGCGGGACCGACCTAGAGACGATGGCGAAGCTCCCCCCCGTCTTCAAGAAGGGGGGAACGGTGACGGCCGGGACCTCCTCGCAGGAGTCGGACGGTGGGGCCGCGACCGTCGTAATGAGCGGTGATCGGGTCGACGAACTCGGCGTCGATCCGCTCGGGCGCCTCCGGGGCTTCTCCGTCGCCGGCGTGGACCCGGAGCTGATGGGCATCGGGCCGGCGGAAGCCATCCCGAAGGTGCTCGACCAGACGGGCCTCGACCTCGACGACATCGGGCTCGTGGAGCTGAACGAGGCGTTCGCCTCCCAGTCGCTGGCCGTGATCCGCGAGGTGGGGCTCGACGAGGACATCGTCAACGTCAACGGCGGGGCGATCGCGCTCGGGCACCCGCTCGGCTGCACGGGCGCGAAGCTCACCGCCACGCTCCTCCACGAGATGATCCGCCGCGAGGTGCGCTACGGCATCTGTACGATGTGTGTGGGCGGCGGCATGGGCGCAGCGGGCGTGATTGAGAACCTGCGGCTCTGATCGTCCTGGATGTCTCAATGCCTGGGTTGACGGCAATCCTGTTTCGGAAGAGACTCTTTTCGCCGCACGGCCTGGAATCATGGATGCGTGGAAGCGGGATGCGCTGCCTCCATGCATCCACGCGTCTGCGCCTCCCACCATTGAGTGTGTAGATTTACAAAACATAACACCGTTAAGTATGTTAGAGCGAATGGTTAACGGTGTTAATTACCCATTACTTGTGAAGCGTCGTCGTCCATCGAAGTGGATGGAGGGGGGCGTCGGCGTTCGTTTCCGTGTCCAAAACTGAAAGAGACTCGTTATGGATTTGCCCATGTTTGACGTATTTGCGGGCATGCCGACGGTGGGAATTGTCGCCGGTGTGCTGCTGGTCCTGTTCGTGCTCGGCTACACCGGCGCGCCCCTCTGGCTGTGGGCCACCGCGGGGGCCGTGGGGCTATACGGCGGGGGCGTGGAGGCCCTCTGGGTGTGGATTCCCTACGGCGTGCTGGTGGCGGTTTTCAACGTGCCGCTCATTCGCCGACAGCTCTCCGCCGGTCTAATGGCGGCGATGGAAGCGCTTCAATTCCTCCCCAAGATCTCGGAGACGGAGCAGACGGCCATCGACGCCGGCTCGGTGTGGATGGACGGCGAGCTGTTTTCCGGTGCCCCCGACTTCGAGAAAACGCTCGACCAGCTCTACCCGGAGCTCTCGGAGAAGGAGCAGGCGTTTCTGGAGGGGCCGGTGGAAGAAGTCTGCCAAATGGTTGACGACTGGAAGGTACACCAGCGCGGCGACCTCTCCGCCGAGACCTGGGACTATCTGAAAGAGCAGGGCTTCTTCGGCCTCATCATTCCGGAAGAGCACGGGGGGATGGGCTTCTCGGCGGCCGGGCGCAGCGCCGTGGTGCAGAAGCTGGGCGGGTGCTCCGTCCCCCTCGGCATTACGGTGATGGTCCCGAATTCGCTGGGCCCGGGCGAGCTTCTACTCCATTACGGCACCGACGAGCAGAAGGAGCACTACCTGCCGCGGCTCGCAAACGGCGACATCCTTCCGGCCTTTGCCCTCACGGAGCCGAACGCCGGGTCGGACGCTGGGGCGATGGAGGCCCGGGGTGAGGTTTTCCAGGATGAGGACGGCGAGCTTAAGATCCGCCTCAACTGGGAGAAGCACTACATCTCGCTGGCAGCCATCTCCGGTGTGCTGGGCCTCGCGTTTAAGTTGGAGGACCCGGACAATCTGCTGGGGAAGGGCGAGGACCTCGGCATCACCTGTGCGCTCGTCCCCACGGGCGCCGACGGCGTGAAGCTGGGCCGTCGCCACGACCCTCTGGGCGTGGCCTTCTACAACTGCCCGACGGAGGGGGAGGACGTGGAGCTCCCGCTCGACGCCATCATCGGCGGCAAGGACGGCGCCGGGCGCGGCTGGGCGATGCTCATGGACGCCCTTTCGGCCGGTCGCGGCATCATGTTGCCCGCGCAGGCTGTGGGCGGCGGCAAGTACGTAACCCGCGTGGCCGGGGCGCACGCCGCCGTTCGCGAACAGTTCGGCCTCTCAATCGGCAAATTCGAAGGCATCGAAGAGCCGCTTTCGCGCATCGCCGGGTACACCTACATCATGGACGCGGCCCGCAACTACACGAACGGGGCGGTGGATCAGGGTGAGAAGCCGGCCGTCGTGTCCGCCATTATGAAGTACAACACGACGGAGATGCAGCGGGATCTCGTGAACGACGGCATGGACA
>CAYULG010000322.1:0-2898 GCA_964445365.1 uncultured Salinivenus sp.
GGCAACCAGTACATCTACTATGGCGAGGGAACGTCGTCGTCCACGAGTGATCGGGCGGACCGGCGTCGAAGTGGAATCCTGGGCCGTGGGGCGACGAGCGCGAGTGCCGATGGGCAGCGCGCTGCCGACCGAAGCGTGAGACGCTCTTCTTCGAGTCGAAACCGCAGTCGTTCCTCCGCGTCCGACGGGCGCATCGGCCGTTCCCGATCGGCCACCTCGAGGCGATCCGCGAATCGTTCTGCGACCGACCGTACTCGTGGAATCGACCGGTCGGAGCGGTCAAACGATGGTCGGGCCCGAGGCCGGGTGGGCGAATCGTCGCGTGAGGAGGCCGACCGAACCCGGAAGACGCGGGATCGCCGCACGACACGTCGAGATCGGACAGACCGGCGTTCACGGACAGTCGATCGTCGTCGAGATGCGGACCGTCGCTCTTCGCGGTCACAAGATCGTACTCGTACGGACCGGCGCTCCTCGCGCTCGGATGACCGCACCCGGACACGGCGAGACTCGGATTCTTCCGATGGCAGGTCCCGCAGACGCACGCGGTCTCAGGATGACTCCGGTGACGAGAACCGTCGCCGCTCGTACCGCATCCCCAACCGCTCCTCGTCTGGAACGGCCAACCGGGATCGCGACCGGAGGCGAAGTGAGCGTCGTCGCGTATCCCCTCGACACTCGTCCACCGCAGACCGGTCCGACTCGAATCGGCCGAAGGTAGACCGGACATCGACCCAGCGCCGTCGCACCGAGCGGACAGACACCCGGTCGCGAACGCGTTCCTCACGGACCCGCACGCGATCGTCCCGGGACCGGTCCCGGTCGAAAAAAGCCAGTCGCTCGAAGAAGCGGCGATCGTCCTCGGCCGAGTCAACACGATCAAATCGTCGGTCCCGGTCCGACAGCGACAACGACGAGGACGACGGGAATTAACGGTAAGTCAAGTCCCCTGGACGCTTTTCCACGTCCCCTCGATTTCTGACAGGCTCAAACAACGGGAGGCGTATGTCGAGGCGGCACGGTCCCTCTCTTGCACACAAGTACGAAACATTGCGCTATGGTGAATCCTCGCTCCTTGTTTGTTCGTCTCGCGCTGGCGGTTGCAGTCCTCCTGGCCTGTTGGGGACCCACGTCATCCCGGGCACAGACCGCACTCGACGCCTTCTCCTTCGCCGAGCGACTGCCGGGCACGGGTACACGGCTCTCTGCTCTCGGGGGCGCAAGCATCGCCGGCGTGGGGGACTACGGGGCCCTCTTCTCAAACCCTGCTGGGCTCGGATACGTCGAGTCCTCGGAAGTGGCGGGCACATTCCAGACTCTTCTCGCCAACGATGAGGCCTCGTACACCACCTCGTTCCAACAGGAAGTTGGTGGGGATTTTTCGGGTGTCACGACTCGTTCCGATCAGGTTCGCACCGGGTATGACCTCGGAAATGCAAACCTGATCTACAAGGTCCCGACGCAACGTGGATCGTTCGTGCTTGCGGCTGGAGCCAACCTCACCCGTTCCTTCGACCGATCTACCGACTTCGAAAATAGAAATCAACTGAGCTCCATCACCGACATCTTTCCTCCCGTCAACAGTGAGGTGAGTGTAGACCGGTTTGCCCCGGGCGAGTCTCCAGACGAGCTTTTCTTCGGGCAGGAGATCGTTGTCGCCGACGATGCTGATTACCTCGTAGACTTCGACCCGAACGGTGACGGTTCGATTGACCGCCCACTCTCCTTCATCGCCTTCGAGGCGTTCGGGATCGACTTCTCTCCGGCTGCCTATGATTCCACGGCTGGACCGGCCTCCGGCTTTCTGCCGATCGTCCCGGCGGGCAGTCAGTTCCAGCAGGACGGCACCCTCTCGGAGTCGGGTGCGCTCCGCGAGTGGAACTTTGGGGCCGCCTTCGAGGCCGAAAAAGACCTGATGCTCGGGCTCTCGGCCGGCATCGTATCCGGGAGCTACGAACTCCGGGACACATTCGAGGAAATCGACGACAACGACGAGACCATTGGGTTTCGCGAGCTCCGGCTTACCCGGCGCCAGACCTCCGAGTTCACTGGGTTCAATCTCCGAGCCGGCCTCTCCTACCGGGCGGCCTCGTACCGAGTGGGGGTTTCCATCGAAACGCCCACCTGGTACACGATCAATGACGAGACGAGCACACAGCTGCGGACGACCTTCGACAACGGGGATCGTTTCGCCTACGGAGATGACGCCGATGAGAATGTCGGCCGCACCGAGCTCGAGTACAACATCAACACGCCATGGCGCATCGGGGTGGGGGGAGCGCTCCAGATTGCGGATGCGACGCTTCTTGCAGATGTGGTGTTCGTGGACTGGACCCGTCTCGAGCTTAGCACCTCCGACGACCGGGGAACGTTCGACGTGGAAAATCGCCTCATTGACGAGCACTTCCGACCTGTCCTCAACGCACGTTTAGGGGTGGAGTACGACCTAGCTCCGCTCACCCTGCGGGCTGGATTTGCCTACCAGCCGTCTCCCGTTTCACTGCCGGACGTAGGGCCGGAGGCCTCCGGCTTCGACCTGCAGGGGGCGGAAGAGGTGACCGAACGGACCCGCTACTATCCGTCCCTCGGTCTTGGATACCAGTTCAGTGAGCGCCTCCACCTCGACCTGAGCTGGGTGCAGGAGCGGTTCAAGGACCGGTTCACCCCGTACGTGGCCCCAAATGCATCCTACGTAAACGAGGACGTGGTGCGCAACCGCATCCAACTGGGCCTGCGATACGCATTTTAGCGGCGGGGCTTGCGTGTCGATCTCGATCGCGCCGTGCCGACCCGACTGGGGAGGAGACCATCGCGCGCCCCCAGATTCCAATTGGTGTGGCCCACCAATTTCAGGAACCTACAGCACCCACAGCCCGAGGCCCCCGACGAGGAAGCAGT
>CAYULG010000323.1:0-2858 GCA_964445365.1 uncultured Salinivenus sp.
CCGCGAGCTGTCCCCAATCACGTCGGCCGCGTCGGTACTGTCCTTCGTCACTGAGATTCGAGCATAATACGAACTCACGTTTTCTCGATCTACGGTCCCCACCTCGAATGGACGCCCCGTATACCGGCCGACAGTGACATCTCCTTCCCCCTTCCCCTCCGCCGAGAAGTCCACTTTTATGCGCGGCGCCCGGAACGACCCCGTCTCCGTCCCCGACTCGATCCGGGACGCGTCGAGCCGGCTGGTCTCAACCGCGACAGGCTGAGCCTCCGCTACCTCTCCCCCTGTGGCCCCCAGGGGATACGTGTACGCCGGCGAGCCGAGGAAATTCGGGTTGGCGGGCTGGGGAAGGAGAGCCTCCAGCGTCCCGTCGCCGTTGAGATCCCCAACCGCCGAGAACTCCCCATTCGGAATGTTGATGAAGTTGGAGGATGTCCCGAGGCCGTCGTTCTGGTCAGGCGCTCGCAGGAGCGTCCCCGACTCAATGATGCCTGAACTTGCCTGAGCAGGAGAAAAGACGAGTGCGTTTGTGGGACTAAAGGTTCCCACCATGAGCCGATCCTCATTGGCCCCTTCTTTCGGGGGCACGGTCGTTAGTTCGCCCAGATTCTGCGTTGCAAAGTCCAGCGCGTTAAACGAATTGAGAAAACCAGGGAGGAACAGCTTCTGCTCCGGTGCGCCGCCGAAGAACGACCCGCCCTCGTGGATCCGAATGGCCTCCGTGGGTTCGCCATTGAAGGTTTGGAAGGAGAAGGGCATGGCGGCAAGATCGGGCGTGCCATCCCCGTCGAAATCGCCCGACGCCATGTTGATCGGGAAGAACGAAAGCTGCTCCTGCGACTCGGGCTGCGGGGTGATAATTTCGTCGGGCGCCCCGAAGTTCGGTGTGCCAGCATCTTGCCCGAAGTGGACGTAAATGCCTCCGGACGCAAAGCCCTGGTCCGTCGTCACGGGCCGTTGAACGTCCCCGACGGCAAAGTCGTCGATGCCGTCGTCGTTGATGTCACCAAGCGCTTCGATGGCCGAACCGACATTTGTACTTGCTCCGTCATCCGAGTAGTCGATCGTCACGTCCGGAGTGCCGGAAAGCGACGACTGTCCCAGGAACAGGAAGGCCCCCGTGGCGGCCGGCGTTTGTGCGTTCGGCACCGCGGCAGCAAGATCGTCGATGCCGTCCGCGTTCACGTCTCCCACGTTGCGCACGACCCCATAGGGACGGTCTTGCGGCGAATCATTGAGGCCGGTCGCCGTGGCCGAAATGCCGAGATCTTCGATTCCGACCGTGTGAATGGGACTCGTCCCTTCTCCGGCCTCGTACACCGCGATGGTCTGGCTGTTCGACCGCCACGCGACCGCCAGGTTGCGCTCTCCGTTCCCGGTAAAATCCCCGGCGGTGACGGACGCGGTGGGCACTGTGTACGGTTGATCGTCGGTCGTGAGCGTCAGATCCGCCGAGAGGGAGCCGGTCGGATCTCCGAAGTAGAGCTCCACCCGCCCATCCTGAAAGAGGAACGCCACGTCGTCGGTGCCGTCTCCATTCCAGTCCCCAATATTCTGGGTCGTGATCACATTCTGGCGTCCATACGTGCTCTCGTCGAAGGCGAAGTCCGTTCCGCTCAGTGAGCCGCCGGAGAAGTCCAGGAGGCGGGCGCCGAACTGGTCGGTCCCGTCGAACTCGGCGATGAATTCATCGTCCCCGTCGCCGTTTACGTCCCCGAGCCGGTTCCCGAGTTGGGTGTCCGGAAAGTCGAACAGGTTGATTTGCTCGGAGGCGCTCTTCGGGACCGAGGCGTCAGGTGTGAGACCATCGCTCACCGTCGAAGGCCCGAGCGCGATGGACGTATCGGCGGGCAGGTAGAAATCTTCTCGGCCATCGCCATTGAGGTCTCCCACGTCGGCCACTGCCGCCGGGAAGGACACGGTCGTGCTGTCATATCTGCTACCGTCCGGCGTCGACGTATAGACGGCAGTAAAGCCGTCTTGCCTGTTCTGAAGAACGATTTCTTGGAGATCCGCTCCGTTCACGTTCGCGAGTTCGGTCCGGAGTCGCTCTGCGCGTATCCCCCCGCGTTCGATAGAAGGCTGGAGATCCTTGATGGGAGTGATCTCGAAGCTCGTATCCGCAGCGAGTGTGCGAGACCCATCGACGTCGAAGATGTTTACCGTCAAACTCGCAGATTGGGACGTCGTGTCGGTACCGCCCGCTACACGCACGAGTTCGGCGTCGGCGCTGATTGTACTGTCGACATTGCCAGTGGCGTAGGAAAAGCTATTCCGAAAGTCATCGCTTATGAAAAACGGAGAGTACCTCCGCCGCTCTACATTCGCGGGATCGGACGCCCCGTAGAGCACCGTGATCGTAGAGTCCGTTCGACTCGGGAAAACAACGTCGTCGAAGCCGTCCCCATCCAGGTCCACCGGTGCCATCCGGGCCGCCGTCACCCGATCCGGGAGGGCCGGCTTGCGGGCCACCTCCGAGTAGCCGCTGCTCGTGCCCTCTAGGATGCGGTAGCTGGCTCGGCGAACCTCAATGGCATCCGCCTTGCTGTCGCCCACGAAGTTTCCGACCGGTTGGAGATTACGGTAATATAGTTCATCGAAGTAGCTCGACGAAAAGTCTCCGCCGCCGCCGAATTTGAGAGCCGTTTTGGAGGTGCGGTCCGAGAGCGCGGACGACCGGTCATCCGCGACCCGACCGTAGACGTAAATGTAGTCGTTAATCCCGTCTCCATTTACGTCCCCTGCCCGCTGGGCCGTCCGGTCCGGCCGGAAGTTGAGATCCGAGCTTGGCCACGCCACCGCTCCGTTCGTCTGTACGGGATCCTTGAGCTGGAACCGGTCGCTTCGGGCCTTCGATC
>CAYULG010000324.1:0-2843 GCA_964445365.1 uncultured Salinivenus sp.
ACCACTCGCGCTCCTCGGCCACCAGATTGAGCGTGGCGGACGGCACCTCAAAGATGCGGCGCGCCAGCTCGGTAATGCGATCGAGCGCCGCGGACGGCTCGGCCTCCAGCACCTCGGGCTGGCTGAGCGAACCGAGCGGATCGGAGCCGGAAGCAGTCATCGGGGGAGACGGCTGGATGAAAACGCCGCGAGGGCGACGGAAAGCGTAGTCACGGTCGGGGAATCGTTCCAAGCGCCCCCGGATCAGTTCTGTTCCACCTTGTAGACGCCGTCGGTGCTTTTGGCGATGTAGAGGTAGCTCCCGTCGTGGACCACGTGGTTGACCTGCGCCTCCGTGGGCGTCGGGACGCTGCCGCCCTGGATGCTGAAGTCACTGACGGAGGTTCGGACGAGGTCGTTCAGGCCGTCGGCGGAGTCGGTATTGCTGAGGCCGCTCTCGACCGCGTAGACCGACAGGCCGTCGCCCGTGGCCACGTACACGGTGTCGGCCGTGGCCGTCACGCTCGTGGTGTAGAGGTTCGGGTCGCTAAACCTGACCTCGCCGGTGCTCGGGTCGACCACGCGGAAGCCGTTCTCGTTCAGGGAGACGAAGAGGAACTCGCTGTCTGCGTTGCCGTCCCCGGTGACGTCGACGGAATGGGCGCTCAGGCGGGCAATGCTGGCGTCGCTATTCAGGGCGCCAAGCGAGGAACTCGTAACCTGGGGCAGGCCCGACGAGAACTCGTAGAGGTGCCCGCCGTCGCTCAGCGCATAGGCGGTGCCGGCGGAAGTCTCCGCCACGGAGCGGAACTGAAGGCTCGACGAACTGCCCCGCGTCTCGGTCGTCACGGCGTCGATCTCCCAGCCGGACCCGGTCGTTTCGATGCCGTGGAGGCTGTTGACGTTCGAGGCGGCGAACGCGTCGTAGGTCCCGCTGCTAAAGCCCGTCACCACACTCTTGGCGAGCTCGCCGGGCAACTGCGCCTCGTCGTACTCGATGTCGTTGGGCGAGACGGGATTGCCGGAGTTGGGATTCAGGTTGATGCTGTGGAGCTGGGAGGGCGGGCCAAGATTGTCGGGGGCAAGGGCCGCGCCCACGAAGAGCGCTTCGTTGTCGTCGCGGACCGCCAGTTCCTGCACGTCGAGGTCGTCGGTCTGGAGGGCGTCGGAGCCGTCGGCGAGCGCGCCGCCGACGTTGAGGATGTCGACGCCGCCCCCGTACGGATCGCCCACAATCTTGTAGCCCACGTACAGTCGGTTGGTGGCCGACGACAGGCTCAGGTGCGAGGCCCGCTCGGAGGTGCCGTCGCCATCGACGTCCGGCGGGGCCACCCGCGACTTAATCTCGAAGCTCGGGGCCTGTGGGGCCGCGGCGGTTGCCATGCCGGATGCGCTGCTCCCCTCGTAGTTCGTGATGCGCCCGTCGGGGGCCCCGACCGACGCCCACTGGGCACTGGCGGCCGGGTCCTGCGGCTCCACCTTGTAGACGCCGTCGGTGCCCTTTGCGATGTAGAGGTAGTTTCCATCGTAGGCCACGTGGTTCACCTGTGCATTCGTAGGGGACGGAACGCCGCTGCCCTGGATGGCAAAGTCACGGATGGGGGTGCGGACCGGGCCGTCCAGCCCATTGGCGGGGTTGGTGTTGCCGAGGCCGCCCTCCACCCCGTAGACCGACAGGCCGTCGCCGGTGGCCGCGTACACGAGGTTGGCCGTGGCCGTCACGCTCATGGCCTGGACGTCCGTGTCCTTGAAGACGACCTCGCCGGTGCCGGGGGCGACCACCCGGACCCCCTTCTCGTTGAGGGCGACGAAGAGAAATTCGCGGTCCGCGGTGCCATCCCCGTCGACGTCCACAGAATGAGCGCTCAGGCGAGGATTGCTGGGGGTGCCGAGCGAAGACTCTGTGATCTGGGGCAGGCCCGACGAAAACTCGTAGATGTGCCCGCCGTCGCTCAGCGCGTAGGCGGTGCCGGAACTGGTTTCCGTCACGGACTGGAACCGAAGGCCCGACGCGCTTCCCCGCGCTTCGGCCGCCACGTTGTCGATCTCCCAGCCGGTCCCATTCGTTTCGATGCCGTGGACGCTGTTGACGTTGGAGACGGCGAAGGCATCGTAGGTGCTGCTGTTGGGGGCCGCCACCACGCTCTTGACGAGTCCGCCGGGCAACTCTGTCTCGTCGTACTCAATGCCAGCTGCATCGTCGCTCGGGGGCGTGCCGTCGGGCCCTAGCTTCAGGTTGTGGAGCCGGGCGGTGGCGCCGTAGGCGCCGGGACGGGCCGTGCCCAGAAAGAGGGCCCTGTCGTCGTCGCGGACGGCCAGGCCCTCCACGTCGAAGGAGTCGGTCCGGAGGGCATCGACGCCCTCAGCGAACGCGCCGCCGACGTCGATGATGTCGAGGCCGCTCCCGAAAGACTCGCCCTCAACCTTGTAGCCCACGTACAGCCGGTCGGTGGACGGCGACACGCTCAGGCCGGTCGCACGCTCGAGTGTGCCGTCGCCATCGACGTCCGGAGGCGCCACCCGCGATTTGATTCTGAACCGTGAGGCCTGCTGGCCCGACCGGGCCATCGCACCGGACGTGCTGCCCCCCTCGTAGTTTGTGATACGCCCATCGAAACTGCCCATCGCCCATGCATCGGGGTCCGGTGGTGGGTCCCCGCCGTTGTCGCAGCCGGCGACGAGCAGGGCCACCCCGAGGAGCAAGAGGCCACTACGGAAAATCGTCCTGGATTGCGCGTGCATCATGGGGCTTCAAGAGAATATGTGGAGGTTGAGACTGCTTCCTCACAGTGTTTACCGTGGTCGGTCGTCGGCGGTCTCGGCGAAGCCAGCATCTCGCCCGGAAGCCCGGGACGGATGTCGGC
>CAYULG010000325.1:0-2834 GCA_964445365.1 uncultured Salinivenus sp.
AAGTAGGTCCGGGCCGCCGCCTGAATGCCGAATGCGTTGTACCCGAAGCTGACCGTGTTCAGGTACATCTCCAGGATTTCCCGCTTCGTGTAGCGGCGCTCCAGCTCCACGGCCGTCACCATCTCCTTCAGCTTCCGCTTGATGGTAACCGCCCGGCCCACCTCTTCGTTGTAGAGGTTGCGGGCAAGCTGCTGGGTGACGGTGGAGGCCCCCCGAAAGCCGCCGGTCAGAATGTCGGCGGTGGCGGCCACGATGCCCTTCGGGTCGACGCCCCAGTGCCGGTAAAATCGATGGTCCTCCGTGGCGATGAGCGCGTGGACGACGTGCTGCGAGATGCTGTCGTAGGGCGCCCAGGACCGATTCTGGGTTGCGTACCGGGCCAGCTCCTTGCCGTCGGCGGTGTAGGCAATGGTGGCGAGTTGCATGGACGGGTTCTCCAGTCGCTCCGTGGAGGGAACGTCGTCCGTCAGGGTCCAGATGTACGCCCCAGACGCGAGGGTGCCGATCAAAAGCACGGCAGTAATCACCGAAAGGGCCACCGCCGCCTGAGCCTTCCGGGGATTGGCGATGCGGCGGTGGAAGAAGCCCCGAAGTCCGCTGGTAGGGCGCCCCGCTTCGGAGCCGTCCGGTTCCTCCTCGGGTGCTCCGTTTCCGGAAACGGCCTCTTCACGGACAGACGGGTCGCTAAAGTACTCGTCGAGTTCTTCTTCGGAATACGACCACTCAGACATAGTCCGACGCAAAAATCAGGGGTCGATTAGCGAGGCGGGCCGTGCGTGAGAGGACCGAGTCACGCGCAGCAAGGGTACATTTGACTACACCTCAGCCGCTTCAATGTCGAGGGCACGCGTCCCGTTCCACCGAGAGAGGCGGACCCCGTCCTCCCCCAAACGGGCAAAGGTCCGGTGTTCGTACCAGTTGCCCGTGTTGACGTACACGCCGTTGGGCCAGGCGTGCAGGGCCGCCTCATGACTGTGTCCCATGATCACTACGTCGATGTCTCGGCGGTGGAGGCACTGGCGAGCACGACCGCGAAGCGCCTGAACGACAGATGGGTCCGTGGCCTCGTCGTGGAGCGCCCGGCTCACCCACTGGGCCAGGCCGAGACCGAGGTCCGCGGGGAGGAGCGAGCGGTACAGCGACACGGTGACGGGGTGGCGCAGCAGGGGCCGTAGCCACGTGTAAAGGTCATGGGTGGAGGCTTGGCCGTCGCCGTGCGTGAGATGCAGGCGCACCCCGTCGTGCGTGGCGGCCAGCTCCTCGGGCACGAGGCGGACACCGAGTTCGTCTTCGAAGTAGTCGCGGTGCCAGGGGTCGTGGTTGCCCAGGAGATACGTGACGGGGATTCCCCGATCCGTCCATCGGGCCAGAAGCGCCTGGAACCGAACGAAGCCCTTTGGCACCAGGTGTCGGTACTCGATAAATCCGTCGAACACGTCGCCCACAAGGTAAAGGTGCTCTACCCGATCGGCGTGCGCCTCAAGGCAGTCGAGCAAGTCCGCTTCCTTGGTCCGCTCGGCCGCAGTGGGGCCGCGCCCAAAGTGCATGTCAGAGACAAAGAGAATCACAGACCCGAACGGCAGGAAACGAAATGAGCAGAGCATATCGAGACTTCGCACGCCACGGGGGTCCCCCCTGAACGCATCGCCACTGCGGCCCGTAGGAGATGTCTCCCCCTCTGAGGCGGACCTCACGTTTTCCGCAAAAGGCCCCTGACTGGACTTCCCGACGTATGCCTCGCCAGACGTCCTACCGGCCCCCGACCCGATTCTCGGTCATGCCGCCGGTGATTAAGAACCTTCTGCTCCTCAACGGCCTGTTCTTCCTCGCACAGTTTGTGGCGGCCGAGACGCTTGCGTCGTCCTCCACGCTGGCAACCGTCTTGAATCACCTCGCCCTCTACCCACCGGGCGGTCCGGAACGCGGCGCCCTCGTGGTGACCAACCAGGTCGGCGCCTCCCCCGGCTTCTGGCCCTGGCAGGTAATCAGTTACAGCTTTCTGCACGGCGATACATGGCACCTTCTCTTCAATATGTTCGCCCTGTGGATGTTTGGGGTGCAGATTGAAAACCAGTGGGGATCCCAGCGGTTCGGATCGTTCTACTTTATCTGCGTGCTGGGGGCGGCCCTCGTCCATCTTTTGTTCGTTCCCGACGGACAAGCCCTCAATACGGTCCAGGGGCCCGTGCAGGCGGCCATCCCGACTGTCGGGGCCTCGGGAGGGGTGTTCGGCGTGCTTCTCGCCTTCGGCATGCAGTACCCCAATCGGGTGATCTATCTCATTTTCCCCCCGATTCCGATCAAAGCCAAGTGGTTCGTCCTCGGGATTGGCCTCCTCCAGCTCTATTCAGCGATTACCGGAACGCAGGGGGGCGTCGCCAACTTTGCCCATCTAGGCGGCATGGTCGTGGGCGTCGTCCTCATCCAGTACTGGCGCGGCAAGCTGCCCGTGCAGCCCAACCGGACGATGCGATGGTGAGGGGGTCTGCGTTGAGGAGCAGCGCGTTGAGGAGCTGGGGTTGGGCGTATTGGAGAGAAGCAATCGTCAGCCGAAGGCCGAGTGCCGGGCAGTCCGTGACCGTTCCGAATTTTGGACACGAGGCCGCCCCGTGCAGTAAACCTTGTACGGTTTGCGTGGTACAATGGTCGTGTGTATTCGTCTTTTTCGAGCCCCTGAATCGGACAAGGAACGCCGGTTGAGGGGACAATAGTCAAACCAACGGACGTGAATCAGTTCAAGACCTGGTACTACCGCCAGCCGTCGGCGCTACGCAAAATTGTCACGATCAACGTGGCGGTGTACGTCGTAGCGCAGGTTCTGCACCTGTGGCCCG
>CAYULG010000326.1:0-2832 GCA_964445365.1 uncultured Salinivenus sp.
CCGTTTCCGCGGCTGCGATGCCCGGCAGCAGGAAGAACCCGGAGCTGAACATCGCCCCCGTGCTGATCGCGTAGACGTCGTAGAGGGTGAGGTCTTTCTGGAGGGAGGCGGAATCCGAAGCCATGACACCATCCCGGTGGTGGAGGAAAAAAGGGAAGTGCCTATAGGTTCGGGCCGGGGGGACAGGTTCCTCTGATTGCCAAAACTTAACGACATCCGTTGAAGACCGTCCCGCCGTAACCGCTCCCATCGGCGGTTGGGGACGCGTCCGCGGTCAGAGGGCAAACCGTTCGAGCAGGCGCCGGGCGGGGCCCGGGGCACGCTCCGTATGGGGACGTACGACGATGGACGGCCCATCGAACGCCTCCACGATGCGGTGCGGCTGACGGCGATCGAGCAGCCGGTTCCACCAGGAGTCGTCGCTGCCCACGATGATGAGTTGGTCCGGGGCGAGAGACTGCGCAATGGCGTCCGGGGTCCCGTCCTCGACGAATCGAGACGTGACGCTCGACGAACACAGCTCCATGAGGTCGTCGTGGTAGTCGCGAAGCGTCGCGCGGTGCTCGTCGGTTGCGTCGGGGGGAATGGCGTGGACGAGCTCCACGCTCGCACCGGCCATATGGGCAAGGGCGTCGGCGACCTCAACCTTCAAGGGATCGAAGGGGCCGTTGTCCGTGATGAGGGCCAGCTGCTGGAGATCGTCGAGCGCAGGCGGTTCAACCAGCAGCAGGTCACAAGACACGTGGCGCGCGACCCACTCGACGTCGTCCCCGGCCAGCCAGGAGCGGACACCCACCGTCGAACTTTCGATCAGGAGGAGATCGGTTTCGTGGTGGCGGGCAAAGTTCACGACGGCGTGGCGCGGGTCGTGGCTCACCACCTCTCCGAATTCCAGGGGCGCCTCCAGGTCCGACTGCAGCTGCTCCATCCGGGTCTCGAACTCGAGGTCGTCGGACGACTGGATCTCGGCGGCCGAACCGAGCGGAAGTTGGTCGGGGACCTTATCGAAACGGACCGCCGTCACGGTGCCGGCCTGCCGGTGGGCGACGGCCGCGGCGAGGCGAATCAGGGCATTTTCGTGGGCCGGGTCGGTGTTCTCGCTGAGCGCGACGGTGACGTCCGTGCCGCTCGTCTCTTCAAAAAAGGCGGCCTGGGTCCGCTCGACGAGGCGCCGGCTCACCCGCTCGCGCATCGTCTGGCGGGCCACCCCTTCGCGGCGTACCTGCACCCGGACGTAGCCGAGGTACCACAGAAAGCCGACGGAGATGATGGTCACGGCCCCGATGAGAGGGACCGTCCCCATTTGCGTCAACAGCGCCAGGCCGCCCACGACCCCAACGGCCTGCGTCCAGGGATACAGTGGGTCCCGGAAGGCCGGGTCGTAGTCGTCGAGGTCGCCCTCGCGGAAGGCCACGAGCGACACGTTTACGAGGATGAAGACGAGAATCTTGAAGGCGCTCCCGAGCTTCGCAATGTCGTCGATCGGGACGAACGCGATCATGAGAAGCATGAGCCCGCCCGTGAGCGTGATGGCCCGCGTGGGGGTATCGAACCGGTCGCTTACGTGCTTGAAGAAGGCCGGCACCAGCTGATCCCGGCTCATGGCAAACGGATACCGAGACGCGGAGAGGAGCCCGGCGTTGGCCGTGCTCACAAGGGCGAGGATGGCGGCCACGACGACGACGAGCAGGCCCCACTGCACCAGGGTACTCCCCGCCACGTCGGCCACCGGGGTGACCGACCCGGCGAGCTCGGTGGTCGGGGCGGCGCCCACGATGACTGTGACCACGAGCACGTACAGGAGCGTCGTGAGGCCGAGCGAGCCGAGCATGCCGAGCGGGATGTTGCGGTCCGGGTTTTCAATCTCCTCCGCCACGCTCGCCACCTTCGTGACGCCGGCGTACGACACGTACACGAAGCCGGTCGCGGCCAGGAGGCCGCTCAGTCCCCCCTCGAAGAAGCCCCCGAAGCGGACGGGATCGATGTCGCCGAGGCTGCCGACCACGAACCACACCATGGCCGCGAGCATCACCCCGACGAGAAGAACCTGGATACGCCCGGTCTGCTTTACCCCTACGAGATTGACGCCAATCAGGAAGACGGCGATGCCCAGCGCCAGGACCTGCGGGGACAGGTCGAACAGAAGCGCGATGTAGGGCGCACCCCCCACCAGCGCGAGCGCGCCCTTAAACGACAGCGAGAACCACGTCCCGATGCCGGCGATGCTCCCGAGGAGCGGCCCCATGCCCCGCTCAATGTACACGTACGTCCCGCCCGCCTCCGGCATGGCCGTCGCCATTTCGGACTTGCTGAGCGCCGCCGGAAGCACCAGCACGCCCGCCAGCAGGTAGGCCAGCACCACCGACGGCCCCGCCATTTTCATCGCAAGGGCGGGCAGGATGAAGATGCCGCTGCCCACCATTGCCCCGATGCTGATGGCCAGGACGGACGGAAGACCCAGGTCACGTTCGAGATCTTTGGCCATTCGTCGAGGAGAACGTCAGGAAAGAGGGACCGAGCAGGGGAATAAGAATGGACGCGACCAACGGGGGCGTGTTGGCCCCTCCGCGAAGTGTTCACGAGAACGGAGGATGAACTGCCTCTGAACTGCCTGTTCGTTGTAAACGGCTTGTTTTGCGCCGGTCGGTCCCGCAGATCACGGCGGCGACCGCCTCGGCGAACCGCCCGGTACGAGGGACGGGCGATTGAAGGACAATCGGAACTGCCGTCTCTTCTGGGTGCGTTTCGGCGTCCACCTCGGACGGCGCCTGGACCTCCGGGTTCCCCTCCAACAGACCCGCCCCCAGCGCACACGGCACTGGGGGCGGATTT
>CAYULG010000327.1:0-2818 GCA_964445365.1 uncultured Salinivenus sp.
TTGAGGGCCACGCCCACCTCGCAGCCGGCCTCCCAGATCTGCTGGGCCACGCGGTGGAGGTGGGGACATGCCTCCACGTGGACGGTGAGGAGGTCGGCCCCGGCCTCGGCGAAGGCATCGACGTAGTCCTCGGGGTTTTCGATCATGAGGTGCACGTCGAGGCGGGCGTCCTGCTCGCGGGCCACGGGCCGGAGGGCGCGCACCACGTCGGGCCCGATCGTGATGTTGGGCACGAAGTGGCCGTCCATGACGTCCACGTGGAGCCACTCGGCCCCGGCCTCGAGGGCCTTTCGGGCGTGGTGGGCGTACTGGCCGGCGTCGGCGGCGATGATGGAGGGGGCGAGGGTCGGCATCTTGGGCGGAGCAGGCATGGCACGGGGGCGGCATCGGGGATATGTGTGTTCTTATAGTAAAGGAACCACCGCCGTGAACAAAAAGGCGCCGTTCAAGCTTTCGGTGAAAGGTCGGTAACGGGTGGGGCAGCAGCCCGGTCGCTCGGACGCGTAGCCGACGGACGGAGAAAGGAATGCACCCGCTGCGGCCGAGAACCGAGAGTCCCCACACCGAGAATAGGCTTCTCCCCTACACGAGCACCGAACGCGGGACTGGACACTGCGTGTCGGTTGAGCGAGCGATGACCTTTCTCTTTTGAATTGGTGCTCATGGCCTCTTCTCGCGCAAAAATCGCAGACCTCGACAACCAGTACAGCGACGACCGCGTCCTGCGCCGCTATCTGGAGCGCGTGCTGCCGCCGGCCGTGCGTACCGACGTCGAGCCCGATCTCCGTTCCCTCGGCGCCTTCACCGGTGGGGAGCTCTATGACCGTCAGCTGGAGGACCGGCCCAACGAGCCGAGCCTGACGCGCTTCGGGCCGCGGGGCGAGCGCATCGACCACATTGAGCTGACGGACGTGTGGGAGCAGGGCCTTGAGGCGGCCGCCGAGTACGGGGTCATCGGCGCGGCCTACGAGCAGGCGCACGGCCCGTACAGCCGCATCGACCAGTTCGCCCGGGCCTACCTCCTGGCCCCCGGCACCGACATGCTCGGCTTTCTCCTGGCCACCACGGACGGGGCGGCCCGCACCCTGATCGACCTCGGCCCCGACGACCTGCAGCGCGAGGTGGTGCCTCATCTTGTGAGCCGCGACCCCGACACGGTCTGGACCAGCGGCCAGTGGCGCACCGAGAAGGCCGGGGGCACCGACCTCAGCCGGATCGAGACCACCGCCCAACGGGACGAGGACGGCACCTGGCGGCTCGACGGCCACAAGTGGTTCACCTCCTCCACCGCGGCGAACGTGGCCCTCGTCCTGGCCCGCGCCGAGCGCCCGGGCGCCGACGACGAACTGACCCTCTTCCACCTCCCCATCCGGGAGCGCCCCGACGAGCCGCCCAACGAGGGGATCCGGGTCAACCGCGTGAAGGACAAGCTCGGCGCGCGCAAGCTCCCGGTCTCCGAGATTGAGCTGGACGGGGCCCACGCCCGCCTCGTCGCCGACGTGGGCGACGGGACGCGGGCCCTCGGTCCCATGGTGCGCCTCGCCCGAACGTGGAACGCCGTCATGGCCACGGGCCTGATGCGGCGGGGCCTGGCCCTGGCACGCGACTTTAGCCGCAACCGCGAGGCCTTCGGCACGCCCATCCTGGAGAAGCCGCTGCACTACGACACGATGGCCTCCCTGCAGGCCACCTTCGAGGGGGCCTTTCACCTCACATTCCGCCTCGCCGAGCTCATCGGGCAGCAGGAGGCCGGGATCATCAGCGAACAAGAGCAGCACCTCCTCTACGCCCTCGCCCCCATCGCGAAGCTGACGACCGCCAAGCAGGCCACGTCCGTCCTCGGGGAGGTGATGGAGGCCTTCGGGGGCGGCGGGTACGTCGAGGACACCGGCATTCCGTCGCTGCTCCGGGACGCCTACGCCCTCCCGCTCTGGGAAGGCACCACCAACGTCATGGCCCTCACGACCCTTCAGAAGCTTCGCCGCGAGGGCCGCTTCGAAGCCCTGAAGGCCGAGCTGGATCGCTGTGCCGAGGCCGTGGAGTCCCCCGCGCTGGTACACGCCCTGGCGGTGGCCCGGGACGCGTTTCAAAATGCCATGGAGTGGCTCGCCGAGGCGCTCGACGAGGGCCAGGAGGCGATGGAGGCCGGCGCGCGCCGATTCGCCCTCACGCTCGGCCACGTTTTCGAACTGGCGCTGCTGGCCCGCCACGCCCAGTGGGCCATGTCCGACGAGGGCAGCCGGGCGACAGCGGTCGTCGAGCACTTTGCCGCCCAGGGCGTCGACCACATTGCCGCGCGCCGGCACTACGGCGCGTACCTGCTGGCGCAGGACCTGTCCACCCAGTCGCTGTTTTCCACCCCCGAGATGGCCCAGAACGGACAGTAAGACCGGTTCCAAGTGTCAACGGCGTCCCCCGAAAGAAGAGTAGTACGTCCCCGCCACGGAACTGTATTTCCGTAACGTACAAACGGTCAACGTTTTACGGTAAACGTTCCGTTAGAGCCCGACCAGGTCAAAGGCCATGACGCCGAACGCGACGAGAATGGTGTTCGCCAGGGCGATGGGCAGCAGATACTTCCAGCCGACGTCCATGAGCTGGTTGTACTTGAAGCGCGGGAACGTCCATCGCACCCAGATGAAGAGGAAGGCGAAGAAGGCCACCTTCAGCATCAAGCTCAGGAACTGGAGCACCGCGAGCAGAGTGGAGCCGTCCAGCGCCGGCACAAGGTCTAGCAGCAGCGGCTGAAAGGGCACCAGGTAGCCGCCGAAGAAGAGGGTGACGATGAAGAAGGAGGCGATGAACCAGTTCACGTACT
>CAYULG010000328.1:0-2807 GCA_964445365.1 uncultured Salinivenus sp.
TCTGCGTGGACACCTGCTCGGTGATCCAGGCCTCCATCGCCGGCACGTGCATGAACCCCATCTCCAGCACGAACACCGGAAGCGCAAAGGCCAGCGCCCAGAAAAACCGGCGCTTCATGGACTGCTGCTCGTCTTCGCGGGCTTGCCGTTCCACGTCCGTGCGGTCGGAGGCACCCTCCGTGTCCACCACGTCGTAACCCGCGTCACGAATGGCCGTCGTAAAATCGGCCGGCTCGGCCGTCCCCGGCACGGAGCGAACCGTGGCGCGGTCGGTGGCCAGGTTGACGCTCGCCTCGACCGCACCCTCCACGTCTTTAAGGGCATCTTCCACGCGCGACACACATGACGCGCAACTCATGCCCTGCACGGTGAGGGTCGTCTCCGTGGTGCGCACCTCGTAGCCGCTGCCCTCCACGGCACCGACGAGATCCCGAACCCCAGCGCGGGAGGGATCGAACGACACGTTGGCCCGCTCGGTGGCAAAATTGACGGAGGCTGTCGCCACCCCGTCGGCCTCGGCGAGCGCGTTCTCCACGCGACTGGCACAGGAGGCACACGACATGCCCTCCACGGGTAGCGCCGCACGGGCCGCCCCGTCCGCGGACTCGGGCACACCCTTTTCTGCGTCTGGCGGAGGGACCGAACAGCGCTCGTCCTCCGACGGGGCGCCATCGCCCGATACAGCAGATTCCTGAGGCGTCGGCTTTATTTTTTCCTTGGAATCGCTCATTAATGTCGTGGGGTTTTGATGCGGGACAAAACGGCACACAAGCTTTTCTTCGGAACCTTCCCCCCTCCCACCGTCCCCCTTACAACTCCTTCTTCAGCAGCCCCATAATCTCATCGTAGGTCTCCTCAGCAACGTCCTCATCCCCGGACCGGAGCGCGTCGGTAACGCAGGTCTCCAGGTGATTGCGGGTAATCTCTCGGCCCACCGACTTTAGGGCCTGCTGCACCGAATGGATCTGGTCGAGGATATCCCCGCAATAACGGTCCTCGTCCACCATCCGCTGCAGACCGCGAATTTGGCCTTCGATGCGGTGCAGGCGGGAACGAATGTGGTCTTGATCAGCCTCACTTATTGGCATGAATTCTCAAATGGCGTGCAAAGATTACGAAGAAGCGAGCCCGTACCCGGCATCCTCCAGCACTGTGGCCAGCTGATCGGCGGACACGGCGGTTGGGTCGTAGACGACGTCCGCGGTGCCCACCTCGACGCGCTCCACCGACACCCCGCGAACAGCTTCCAGGGCTTCTCGAACGACCTCTACACAGTGCTCGCAATGCATGCCCTCGATGGAGAGACGCTTCTTACGCGTCGTGCTCATGACGGTAAATCGAGTAGTTTGGAGGAATGTGGATGGATATGGGGTACCCCCCTACCCTTTCAGCCCGCAGATGTTCCGAGCACGTCCATCTTCGGCCCCAGCAGCTGAATCAGTCACGACAGCTCGCCGCCGTTGAACCTGAGGAGGACAGCAGCATTCGATGTGGTTCGGATTCCGTTTCACAATGGGCACCCCCTTCCATGCGCACGATCTCCTTTTTTCTCCTGATTGGGCTGCTGGTCCTCCCCGCCAGAGGACAGACGATCTTGTCGAAGCCGTACGAACCCAATCAGTTGTCCGTTGAGGCCATCTCCCCCGATGCGCAGGACGCGTCCATCCTCTCCGGTGCGACCTTTTTGACCGCAACGGTCTCGGTCACGTCGAATATTACCCTCAACGGCGAGCTTCCGCTGGCCCGATTCGACGCGACGGCGGACGGGGGCTCGCCCACCACCGCCATAGGCAATCCCTACGTCGGACTCGGCTTCAGTGGCACGAATCTCCCCATCCTGGTCGAGCTTGGGGCCCGCATCCCCGCCGCGCCCTCGAACCCCGCCGCCCGGGTGGGACAGTTCGCCGACATCGGTCGCGTCCCGGCCTTCCAACCCGATGAATTTAGTCTCTCCGGCCTTCTAAACAGACGATTCTCGATTGGACGAAACGCCAGCGTTCGCTTCCGAAGCGGGCTCAGCTACGCGTCGCGCCCCCATCCCAACGGTCGGGACCGAGACTGGCGCCTGTTGTACGAAGCGCAGCTTTGGCGGGAAGGGGACCGTCTCCTTACCGGCTTCAGTCTCGCCGGACGAACTCCGCTCACGGATCGATCTTCTCAGCACCACGCCGTCCTCTCGATCATGGGCAACTGGCGTCTCGTGCAACCGGGGATCATGGCCGGCGTCGCCCTGAACGACCTCGTCGAGAACGGTGCATTCTCGCCCGTCGTGGGCCTCACTCTATCGATCACCGCTTTCCGCTAACGCCTCGCCCGAGAACAGGGCCCTGGCCAAGTACCCGTCACAGGGCATTCGGACCCACGACGCCCTGTTTGAGCCGCGTGGTCATGTCCCTGACCCCTTGAGGACAGTGAGCTACGAGAACAAACGGCAGGGGAAATCTTTCGCGAACATCAGTATCGTCCTGTCCGCCTGGACTGTCGGCTCCCGTCACGAATGGGGTTAGCTGGACTCGGTCTCGTCCGCCTCGTCGATGACAATTTCTTTCCGGAGGCGTGCTACGGGAATGCCCAGTTGCTTGCGATACTTCGACACGGTGCGCCGAGCAATCTTGAACCCCTCCTCCTCTAGAACGTCGGCCAACTCCTGATCGGACATGGGGTCCGTCTTGTCCTCGTCGTTCACGATTTCCTGAAGCTTGGCCTTCACCTCCTTATTGGAGACCTCCTCCCCGTCCACCGTCTCCAGTCCTTCGGAGAAAAAGTACTTGAGCTCGTAGACGCCCCACTCGGTCTGCACGTACTTG
>CAYULG010000329.1:0-2787 GCA_964445365.1 uncultured Salinivenus sp.
TCCTGCGCACCTGCCTCATGAACCCGTTCCAGGCCGACTGGAACGCCGAGGACGACGCCCCCTTCGCCGAGCGGGTGGCCGATTTCGTCTACGACGTGGCGGTGGAGGAGTACCTGGAGCAGATCGTCCCCCCCGTGCCTCGCGGCGACACGGAGCGCCACCCCGTCCTCGTGGTCGAGCAGTCCCCGCGCGCTCAGGGCGGGCTCGCCCGCTACCTGGAGCAAGACGAGAAGGTGGTGGCCCACTTCGACGTGCGTTCCTGCAGCGCCGCCGACCTGCAGACGGCCGTCGAGGATGGGCTCCTGGGGGCCGCGCGGGACGTGATCGTCCACCTCGACGCCGAGGCCCCCGGCCGCATGCTTCATCTGATCCAGGATCTCGTCTCGCAACAGGACGCTGACCCGACACAACTGTCGGCAGTCGTTACCGGCGTTTCCAGGACCCCGACGCTCACCCATCGCCTCGACGATCTGGGCCTGCCCCCGAACGCCATCATCACCGAGGACGACCTCTCCACGGGCGCCCGGCGACTCGTCATGCAACTGAGCGCTCAGCGGAACGGCGCCCCATCAGCGTAGTCCGCCCTGCCACCGGGTCTCTCTTCCGGGCGAGAAGGGAAGTCCGACCTGGTCGGAATCGTAGGGGCCGTACCGCTAACGGGGCCGAGATACCGGCGGCCCATTCTTCTCTTTCTCATGATTTTTTCCTTTCCCCATACGATCCCTCACGCTTGACGGGAGTACCGATAACGGAGAGTTGAGCGGAGACATCCTCAGCCACACTGGTTTATAGCTGTTTGAGCGATCTTCCTGTGCGCCTGACGTCCGCCTATACATACCGTTCGTTCTGGACGAAGGCCTTCTCCATGCTGATGGTAGTCGCTTTGGGCCTACAGGCCGTGCCCCTCCAGCCGGTCGTCCAGCACCTCCAGCACGGCGCCCCGCACCAGGAATGCACCCATCCGGAGGGCGTCTGCCCGATGAATCCAGACGGCCCGTGTGAGTGCGACCAGGATGCTCCCTCCCCCAACGAGCCCACCCTGGAAAGCTGTACAGAGAAAAGCCCGGCGGCATTCCGTCATCTCACCCTGTCCAAATGGGTTTCTCCCCCGTCCGCCAGCATCCCTACCCCCGCTCTACACACGCACTCTCTTCCTCTCACTCGTCTCCGCCTATCGTCGCAACGGAGGGGCGATGACATCTTCCGTCCTCCACGATTCGAGGCTGACCAACGGCCTGCCCGGACCCGGCAGGCCCACCATTCAGCCTGAGTAGCCCCGTGCGGCCGGGTCCTCCGCACGGATCGATCATTCTGTGGAGGTTTGTTATGACGACGTTTCGCACCACCTGTATCGTTGCTGTCTTTTTCATCGTCCCCCTGACCCTCCCGGGCCGTGCCTGGGCCCAGGCCCCCGGGACCGTGACCGGCCGCGTCAGCAACGCGGAAACGGGCCGCCCCCTCCCTGGCGTGAACGTGGTGGCCAAAAACACCGACCGAGGGGCGAGCACCGGCCCACAGGGGCAGTTCACCATTGACGGACTCGAAGCCGGCACGTACACCCTTCAGGCCCGATTCGTCGGCTACGCGCCCCGCTCGGTGAAGGTCGACGTATCCGCCGGCGAGACCACGCGCGCAGTCCTGACACTCGCACCAACTACGGTCGGCCTCGACGCCGTCGAGGTAACGGCCCGATCTACAACCACCGAGGCCGCCGAGAACATCCGGAAGGCCGAAATCCAGGAAGTCAACGCCCGCGATTCCGGCGAGCTCCTGCGGACGATGTCCGGCGTGGACGTCGTGCGGCGCGGCCCCGTGGGGCTCGACCCCGTCGTGCGCGGCCTGCGCGAGACGCAGGTGGGCGTCTACGTCGACGGCATGCGCACCTTCCCGGCGGGGCCGGCCCGGATGGACTCGCCGCTGAGCCACACCGGCCCCTCGACCCTGCAGAGCGTCGAGGTGGCCAAGGGCCCGTACGCCCTCACGTGGGGCGGCGGGCAGCTCAGCGCCATCCGCGCGGAAACGAACGACCTTTTCAGCGTTCCCCGTGGCAAGTCTCTCACGGGACGGGTAGAAAGCGGATACGACAGCAACTTTGCCTCCTACGACGTAGCGGGCACCGCGAGCGGGCGACGCGGCGCCGTCGCCTACCGCGTCGACGGGTCCTATCGGCAGGGCAACGACTACGTGTCCGGAAACGGACGAACGGTGCCCGCCGACTTTCTCAACCGGGAGCTCCGCGCAAAAGTCGGCTACAGGCTCGACGACGGCCAGCGCTTGACGGCCGGGGGCGGCTACCAGCAGCAGGACAACGTGAATTACCCCGGCCGCCTGCTCAAGGCCGACATCTTCAAGTCCGGGCGGGCACGCCTGGGCTACGAGTACGCCTCGGGGCAGGGCCTCGTGCGCTCCGTGCAGGCGAAGGTGTACGGGTACCAGACCCTGCACACGATGAATAACCGGGAGAAACCGACCTTCGAGGCGGGCGGAATTATGCCCGGCGTGCCGCCCAATCCGCTGCGCATCTCCGTCACCTCCGACATCACGACGGTCGGGGGGCGGCTGGCCACGGAGCTGGTTCCCTTGTCCACCCTGCGCCTTACGGTGGGGGCCGACGGCTACCGAACGTACCGCGACGCCGAACGGCCCTTCGAGGTGGTGATGAACGGGGACCGGGTGGTGCCGCCGTTCTACGAGAGCGATCAGATCTGGCCCGGCGTGACCATCGCCGACGCGGGCGTCTTTACCCAGGTCACGCACTTGCTGGGCGAGGTGGAGGCCACCGGCACC
>CAYULG010000330.1:0-2780 GCA_964445365.1 uncultured Salinivenus sp.
CCTCCGTCATGCCGAAGCCCTGCCGGATGGGCACGCCCTTGTCCTGCCACGTGCGGATGAGGGGCTCGGGCATCGCCTCGCCGCCCACCACGGCGTAGCGGATGGTGTCGAGCGTCACCTCATCGAAGGCCTCGTGGTCGGCCATCATCTTGAGCATCGTGGGCACGCCCCAGAGGATCGTGAGATCGTCGGCCTCACAGGTGCGGAGGATGCCACCCGGGTCAAACGACGGGAAGAGGTAGGTCGTGGCGCCGTGGTGGAGGAACGGGGTGAGCAGGACGTTCCAGCCGCCGGTGTGGTAGAAGGGGGCGGCGTTGAACGACCGGTCGTCGCCCGTCAGGTCGAGCCGCAGTTCCGTGTTCACCGAGTTCCAGAACAGCATCTTGTGGGGGATGATCGTGCCCTTCGGCCTCCCGGTGGTGCCGGAGGTGTAGAGGATCATCAGGGGGTCGTCCAGGGCGGGTGTATCGTCGCTCGTGTGTCCCGATGCCGATTCGATAAGGGTCGTCACCGCGTCCAGCGACGCCACCTCCACGCCGGTCGTGACCGCCCGGGCGGTACCCGCATGGTCGGCCGACGCGAAGAGGACGTGGGGCTCGCTGTCGGACACGAGGTACGCCAGTTCCGGCTCCGCCAGCCGGTAGTTGAGGGGCACCAGCACGTAGCCGGCCTTCTGGGCCGCGCAGAAGAGGAGCACATGCTCCAGCGTGTTTTCGGCCAGCACGGCGACACGGTCGCCCGCCGTCAGGTCGTACCGGTCGGCCAGGCCGACTGCCAGTCGCTCGCCGGCCCGGTGGAGCTCGGCGTAGGTGTACGTCTCGCCCGTTGGCGCCCACACGAGCGCCGGGGCGTCGGGGGTGTAGAGGGCGTTTCGGTCAAGCCAGTCCGTTCGGGGCATAGCGAATGTGGAGTGCGGAATGTGGATTTCGGATTGACGTACGCATCGACCGTTAGAAGAAACGCAGATCGCTCCGCTTTCATCACTCGGCGGTTGCCTCCTCCGCCTCTACGCTCAAATCGGCCGTCCAGCGCCCCTGCCCCGTCATCACCCCGAGCGCCACGAGCACACTGGAGCCCAAAGCAAAGGTCGCCGGGACCGCCGGGTTGTTATGGTACATCGTGATCTCGCCGTAGTACATCCCAAAGTGCACGACCAGCGCTGTTGTGGCCGCGGCAAAGACGGCCTCCTTCGTAACCCGCTCCGAGAAGATGCCAAACAGAATGGGCACGAAGGTGGCCGAGAACAGGGCATAGACGCCGTTCTGCCCCAGGATGGCGACCGAGAGGTTGGGGTTCACGATTTGCCCCCACGAGATCAGCGCCACGACGGGCACGAGAAGGGCCAGGAAGACCCGGCTGTAGTGCACGGCACGGGTCTCAATCTCCTCCGCCGACAACACGTCCAGGTGCTCGGCCAGGGGCTGGTAGATGTCGTTGGTGAAGATGGTGGAGAGCGCCACCATCAACCCCTCCATCGTAGAGAACCCCGCCGCTACGAGCCCGATGAGGATCACCGAGCGCAGCCACGGGCCGAAGACCTCGACGATGTAGGTGGGCACCACCGCGTCCGGTTCCAGGCCCGCTTCCGGCATCAGGATCCGGGCGTAGAGGCCCACGAGCATCACGGCGAAGAAGACCACCAGCACAGCGATCCCGGTGGCGAGGTACCGGTTGACGTCCTTCTTGCTCTTCAGGTAGAGCGCCTTTGACATCACGTGCGGCTGGTTTACGATGGCGAATCCAATGCACAGGTTGCATACCACCACTTCGAACCAGTCCCGGAAGAGCAGACTCTCTGGATTGGTGGGCTCGGCCAGTACCGGCTTGATGTTGGCCAGCCGGTCCACGAAGCCGCCGACGCCGTCGGCAAAGTAGGTGGCGCCGGACCCCAGCATGATGAGCGCCACGACCAGCATCAGCACCGCCTGGGCGCTGTTGGTGAGGGTGTGCGCGCTGGCCCCGCCAATGGCGATGTAGAGAAGCGGGATGCCCAATGCTATCGCCATGGAGGCCCACATCGGCACGGCGAGCACGTTGGACAGCACGCGTGTGAGACCCACCGTGATCAGCACGAGGAATGCGATCTGTAGCAGGCTGGCGCCGGCAAAGAAGACCGTGAGCCGGTAGTCCCCGAAACGATCCCCAATCCACTGTGGCACCGTGAGGGCCGTCACCTCGTCCCCCACGCGCCGAAAGGCCTTCGAAAAGACAATGAGCCCCAGGAAAACACCCAGCGGCATGGCAATCACGTAGCCCAGCATGCCGCTGACCCCGTACAGGTAGATGAGCCCCGGGTTGATGATGAACGTAGCCGCACTCGTGAGATTGGCCGCCAGCGACAGGCCCACCAGCACCGGACTCACCTCCCGGCTCCCCACGCTGAACGAGGCAAACCCCGTCACCTTCTGGATGCCGACAGTGGCCGCCACGCCGATGGCCCCCAGGTATACCACAAAAAAGCCCCACGCAATCGCCGTCTCACCCATGATCGGCACCCTCGTAAAATTGGCAATTTACAGAGCCAAAATCCTTCGAGCACTCGAACACCCAAATCCCTCGTTCCCTAACTCTTCAACACGCCGCACCCGAACACTCCAACACCAATGCAAGTCATCCCCACCGAAAGGCCATCCCCGCCAGCGCCGCGCCCCCGCCCGACGCAATCATGATAACGAGATCGCCCGGCGAAAGCAGGTCCTCGTCCACCGCGTCGGCCAGGGCCATTGCCACACAGGCGTTGCCCGTGTAGCCGAACCGGTCCATGATGTTGTGCGCCCGGT
>CAYULG010000331.1:0-2774 GCA_964445365.1 uncultured Salinivenus sp.
CCTCGCGCTCATGCTCGGGCACCTTGCGCAGGATGTCCTGGAGTTCGTCCTGGTATTCGGCAATCTGCTCCTGGACCTCTTCCCGTTCCTCGTCGGGCATCGACTCGACCTCTTCCGGTGCTACGACCTCGCCGTCGCGGATGGGGGCAAAGGCAAAGCCCTGCGGCGTCCGGATGAGGGCGATGTCGTCCTCGCGGGCTCGCTCCTGGAGGGCTTCGAGGGCCGCCTCCTGCCCCTCCCGCACCTCTTCCTGGATCATCTCGCGCCGGGACTGATACTCCTCGCTCTCGAACGCGGCCGGGAGGGCGGTTTTTAGCTCCTCAATGAGGTCGTCCACATCCGCCGCAAGATCGCAGCCACGCCCCGCAGGCATTTGAATGACTGTGGGCTCCCGCTCCTCATCGAAATTATTGACGTAGCACCAGTCGGGCGGCGTCTCCTCCTCGGCCGCTTGCTCCTCCAGAAAGTGCTGCACGAGCTCGCGCCGGCCGGTGCCCGACGGGCCGAGGGCGAACACGTTGTACCCGTCGCTCTCGATGTTCATCCCGAACTCCAGGGCCTCCACGGCCCGGTCCTGGCCCACCACCTGCGTCTCGGCGGGCAGGTCCGCGGTTGTGTCGAAATGAAGCTGGGATGGGTCGAAGCGGGTGCGAAGGGCGTCCGGGGAGAGGGCGTCGATCATGTATGAACGTCGGGTCGTCGGTTCGGCGGGGACGAGCGCGCGGCGAGTGGGGACGGACGAACTGCAACCAGGCGTCCCATGAGTGCACTCGGTTGGCGCATGCATACCTGGTAAGCGATGCAGCGGCCGGAGTTCGCTTTGGGGGCCACCCTCACAGAAAGCTCACCCGACGGAGCGACGGACGTGCGAGGTCGTCGCAGGCGCAACAGATGGCGGTCATTGGGACCGGCAGTACGCCTCCGTTGACTCAACACCCCGCACGATGGCCGTGTTACCGGGGCGCACCACGAACTCGCTGGGCCCCACCTCGTCGGTCGCCGGGTGCCAGTCGTAGGTGTAGCCGAGGCCCGTGAAGGGGTAGCCGTCCGGGCCGTAGGAGGTCTCCCGCAGCGAGCGGAACCACGCGCGGTGCTCGTCGCTGACGCGGGCGTGGTCGGCGGGAACGGGCGCGCTGAGCTCGCACTCGCGGTCGCTCACCTCGGGGTCAGGGCAGGGGCGCACGAGATTCGCCGGGCGGACCCACAGCTCCACGAACTGGCTGTAGCCCGCGTCCGGCGGAAGGCCGAGGCGCTGGGCGAGGCGAAGGGCAAGCCCATCGCCGCTGCGGTCGAGAGATTGGCAAAACGCCTGGATCATCGGAGCAGCCGTCACCCACACGTCGGTCTCGACGGTGAGCGTGTCGCCGGTCGTGGCGTCCGGCAGCGTCTCGCTGCCGCCCCATGTCACCACGAGTACCTGGCGCGTCGAGTCGGCGGTCGTTCGCCACACGAGGTTCTCGTTGTGCGGGACGATGGGCGTGAGCGTCGTCACGATCTCCGATGGATCCGCCGTGCGGGCATCCTCGATGGCGGCGCGGTACCGCGCCTCGGGCGTAGCGTCGGAAGGAAGCTCTGTACTCCGGCATCCCGCGAGTACCGGGAGGAGGACCAGCAGAAGGAGAACCGATGTTTTCCGAACGTTGAGCACGGCGGCTGCGCCAGCGTCTTGCGGATCGGGAGTCCACGGGTGAACCCCTACGTCCCTTCGAACTTACTCCCGGCCGAAGAGGAAGTAGAGAATCACGCCGCCGAGGGGGAAGAAGATAATGAGGAGCGCCCATAGCACTTTGCTGCCGGTGCTGCGCGCCTCGTCGCCCAGCACATCGAAGAGGGCCACGAGGTCAAGCACGACCACGACCGTCCCACAGAAGCCCCATCGCGGCTGCGTGAGGCGATCGATCAGGTCCGGCCCGCCGCAGCCCGTGAGGAGGACAGACAGAGGGACGAGCAGTGAAAGCAGAAGTCGGGACCGGAGGGGGCGGGAGGGAGGATCAGCAGACATGGGCGAGCGAACAGGTCAATGGCAAATGGCAACGTACACCCAAAAGACGAACGAATCGCCAGAAAGGGTACATCTCCCCGAACAGGGGCGGTCACGACTCACGCTCCCGGCCGCTCAAGGTGAGAAGGCACGCGCTCATTTCTCTTCTTGCCCTTCCGCCCGTCGATCTGAGCAGATCGGCCCAGTCAAGGCGGGTACGCCTCCGTCCACGACCGGGGCCGTTTTCCATGGTGTCCCTGCTACGCGTTTCCCTGCTACGCGTTCACGTAATCGAGCCACGCACCTCCCTCCGCGTAGTTTTCGATCACCGAAGTCGACTGGCTGCGCTGATAGGTCGTCACGAGGCCGTTTACGTTCTTCTGGAAGACCTGCAGGCAGTTCGAGATCAGGTCGCTGCGAAAGCCGCGATCACCGAGTTCAATGACCATGTCCATCGTGACGACGCGGCCCAGCACGCGGCCCAGCTCCACGAGCTTGCGCTGCGGCAGCGACTGATCGACCTTGAAGTCGAGCGTGTCGCCGAAGTAGTCGGCGGCCCGCGACGTGAGGTCGTGATCCTGGAGGAACGTGTAGAGGTTGGTTTCCTTCGCTTGCCGCATCGACTTGAGCACCGCCTCCGAGATCTGCTGGTAGAGGATGTCGTTCGAGCCCTCGAAAATCTGAAACGGGCGGCTGTCGATGACCGAGCGGCCGGCCACGTGGTCGAGTTGGTAGCCTTTTCCGCCCATCAGCTGCAGGAGCGACTGCGAGGCGTCCTGCATCAGGTCGGTGA
>CAYULG010000332.1:0-2773 GCA_964445365.1 uncultured Salinivenus sp.
GAGACCAAAACCCAGCAGCAGGCTCAGCAAAACGGCGAGCAAGCCCAGGAAAACGGCAAGGAGAACGGGCTGAAGCCCTTCTCGGAGGTGGTCCCTGAAAGCGCAGAGGCTGATGAAGGGCTCATTACCACCCACCGGACGGAAGATAAGCTCTACTTCGGAGTTCCCGACTCGCTGGTGGGCCGCGAGATCCTGACGGTCTCTCGCGTATCGAAGACGCAGGAGGGACTCCTGGGCACCTACGGTGGGGGAGGGTTCAAGATCAACACGCAGGTCCTCCGCTTCGAACGCCAGGACGATGAGCTTCTTCTGCGAACCACCAGTCACGAAAAATCAGCCAATGAGGAGGACCCGGTCTTCCAGGCGGTCCAAAACTCCAGCTTCGACCCGATCGTCAAGTCTTTCGAGATCAAGGCGCCCAGTAGAGACTCCACCGGCGTTCTGATCAGCGCCAAGTCTCTGTTCACCGACACGGAGGCATTTGGGCTTCCCCGGCAGATCCGAAAGCCTTATGGGGCGCGCCGACTGGACGATAGCCGCTCTTATCTTAGCGGCGTGGAGAGCTTTCCGAAAAACACCGATGTGGAGGCAGTGCTGACCTATGAGGCGCAGGACCCGCCGTCCAACAGCTCCGCCGGCACCGTGAGCGTAGAGATGAACCATTCGATGGTACTGCTTCCCGAGAAGCCGATGACGCCGCGCCACTGCGATCAGCGGGTCGGGTACTTCTCGGTCGAGTACGTCGACTACAGTTCCGAGGAGCAGCAGGCCGCAGAGGAGTGTTTTATCGCCCGCTGGCGGTTGGAGCCGTCGGACCCGGAGGCCTACGCCGACGGCGAACTCGTCGAGCCGAAAGATCCGATCACCTACTACATCGACCCGGCGACCCCGGAAAAGTGGCGGCCCTACGTCCGGCAGGGCATCGAGGACTGGCAGAAGGCCTTCCGCGCTGCGGGCTTCAAGAACGCGATCCAGGCGAAAATGCCGTCGGAGGCCGATTCGACGTTTGACGCCGACGACGTTCGCTACTCTACGGTGCGCTGGTTTGCCTCCAAGCTTCCGAACGCTGTGGGGCCACGCGTGAGCGATCCCCGCTCCGGGGAAATCATCGAGAGCGACATCTACATGTACCACAACATCCAAAGCCTGCTACGCGACTGGTATTTCGTGCAGACGGCCGCGGCGAACCCGGAGGTTCGCGGACAGGGGTTCGACACCGACGTGATGGGCCGAGGCGTTCGGTACGTCGCCGCCCACGAGGTGGGCCACACGCTCGGCTTGCCGCACAACTGGGCCGCCAGCAATGCCGTGCCGGTCGACTCGCTCCGGTCGCCGGAGTGGACGAGTGAGCATGGCACGACCCCGTCGATTATGGACTACGCCCGGTTCAATTACGTGGCCCAGCCGGGCGACGGGGTCGAAGACTTTGCCCCAAGGATTGGCGCCTACGACGAGTGGTCAATTCGATGGGGCTACCAGGCATTCCCCAGCATCGAGACGCAGGAGGACCGCGCTCGGCGCCTTGACGAGATGACCAGAGAGAAGGCTGGGGACCCGACGTATCTTTACGGCCGACAGACAGGTCGGCCAACCGACCCCCGATCGCAAAGCGAAGACCTGGGCCGGAACGTCGCAAAAGCCGGGAGTCTGGGTGTGGCGAACCTCCAGCGGATCGTGCCCAACCTCATTGGCTGGACCCAACAAGAGGGGAGCAACTACGACGAACTGGAAGAACTTTACGGCGAGGTGGTCGGCCAATGGGAGCAGTATCTGGGCCACGCGGCCCGGCACGTCGGCGGCGTACACGAGACGTTCAAAACGTACGATCAAGAGGGCCCAGTCTATGATCCGGTGCCGGCAGATCGGCAACGAGCTGCGATGCGATTCGTGACCGAGGAAGGCCTGCGTGCGCCAGACTGGCTCGTCGAGGCCGACGTGCTCCGGCGATTCGAGTCGTCCGGCGTGCTGAACCGAGTCCGTGAGGCGCAGGTCGGAATCGTCGATATGCTGCTTCGCCCCGAACGGCTGGCCCGAATGACCGAGACTTCTGCGGTGGATGCCGCTACAGCGGATGCCAACAGCAACATCTACGCTCCGACCGAAATGCTGGCCGACCTTCGAGAAGGGGTATGGACAGAATTGGAAACTGGCGAGTCCATTGGGCCATACCGCCGCAACCTGCAGCGCGGGTATCTGGAGCGGATGCGTGAAATTCTCGCCGGGGAGGCTACGACCGACGACACCCCTTCTTTCGTCAACGTCAGTCAGTCCGACATTCGCGCGCTGGTGCGGGGGGAGCTCCGGGCATTGAAGACTGACGTAGAGCGAGCACTTCGAAGTCCCCCCGACGAGATGACCGAGCGGCACCTCCGGGACGTGCTCGTTCGGATCGAAAACGCCTCGGGCCGGGAAGATAGCGAGGAGGCGTAGGCACCGCGCTGGATAGCTTCACTGGATAGCCCACTTAGGTGGCCGGGAAGCCTCCTTGGGCATCCCACCTGTGGAAGCGCAAGCAGCACAGGAGCCTCCCCGACACGAGAGCATCTTTGCCTTCGTACAGTATCATACATCTAACAAACGTTGCCTAACCATGCTTCAGGCTAAATTTCGCACTTCGCCTCGATGCCGGTCTTTGCCGTGCTGGAAGGCCATCTGGCTCAGCGCGACTACGCTCCTGCTTCTGGCCGGGTGGTCTTCGGCAGGAGCAAACGCTTCGATAGGAGCACCAGCTTCAGCCGAAGCGCTGGGCATAGGTGCGCCGACAGGCACAGGT
>CAYULG010000333.1:0-2743 GCA_964445365.1 uncultured Salinivenus sp.
TTTGCGTATTATTGTGCGCCTGTTCGGCGGCGCGGTCGGCCACTTCTCGGCCGAACGTGGAACTGGAGACGGTGTCTTCGTCGGCCGCCGCGAGGTCGGCGGTGCGATAGCCGGCGTCGAGGGCCGCGTCGACGCCGTAGCGGATGGCGTCGGCGGCCTCGGGCTCACCGACCTCGTCGAGCAGGAGGGCGCCGCTGAGGATGGCGGCGATGGGGTTGGCCTGGTCGGTGCCGGCGATGTCGGGGGCGCTGCCGTGCACGGGTTCGAAGAGGCCCACCTCCCCCCCGACGCTGGCGGACGGCAGGAGGCCCAGCGAGCCGGGCAGGGCCGCCGCGAGGTCTGAGAGGATGTCGCCGAACAGGTTGCCGGTGAGGAGAACGTCGAATTGGCGCGGGTCGCGCACAACCTGCATCGCGGCGTTGTCGACGTAGAGGTGACGCAGTTCCACGTCTGGATAGTGCTCCTCGTTGACTGCTGTCACGACCTCTCGCCACAGCTCCGAGACCGCCAGCACGTTGGCCTTGTCGACGGAGGTTACGTGTCCGTTCCGTCGTTGGGCGCGCTGGAAGGCGATGTGGGCAATGCGCTCGATCTCCTCCTCCGAGTAGACCATCGTGCTGACGGTGCCGTCGTCGGTGTCGCCCTCGGGCACGCCGAAGTAGATGCCGCCGGTGAGCTCGCGGACGAAGAGTACGTCGGTACCCGCCACGCGGTTGGGCCGGAGAGGGGAGGCGGACGCCAGCGCCTCGGGCACGACGACGGGGCGCAGGTTGGCATACACACCGAGGGTCTTGCGCAGGCTGAGAAGGCCGCTCTCCGGACGTTGGTCGCCCGTCGTATCGTCCCACTTCGGGCCGCCCACCGCGCCGAGCAGGACGGCATCGCTTTGCTGGCAGGCCGTGCGGGTGGCGTTGGGGAGCGGCGTGGCGGTGGCGTCGAGTGCCGTCCCACCGATACGGTGCTCCTCAGCTACCAGGGCGAAGCCGTAGGCCGACGCGACCGCCTCCATCACGCGCAGCGCCTCCCGCGTCACTTCCGGACCGATGCCGTCGCCGGGAAGCCAAGCAATTTTGTACGATTTCGTCTCTGTCATCTCGGATTGCAAATGAATGAAGGCGATGCGCGCATTTGGCAGTGCATGGGGGTGGGAGTATGGAAGTGCGGGAGGTTTCTGATCACGCACAAACTCACACACCCCATACGCCCATACCCAGAAGTCAGGCAGATTCCGTCGTCGATGCGGCCTCCGCTTCGGTTGTCGCTTCGCCATTTTCCGACGGCTCGCCGCCCTCCAGCCACGGCATCATGCCGCGCAGCTTCGTGCCGACCTGTTCGATCGGGTGTTCCTCCAGGGCGTCGCGCTCTTCCTGAAGACGCGGCGCGCCCTTCTCGTACTCCTCGATCCACTCGTCAGCAAACGCACCGGATTGGATCTCGTCCAGAATGTCCTGCATCTCCTCGCGCACCGTGTCGTCGATGACGCGGGGGCCACGCGTGTGGTTGCCGTACTCGGCCGTGTCGCTGACCGAATGGTTCATGTACTCCAGCCCGCCCTCGTAGTAGAGGTCCACGATAAGCTTCAGCTCGTGCAGACACTCGAAGTAGGCGAGTTCGGGCGGATAGCCGGCGTCGACCAGCGTTTCAAAGCTGGCCTGGATGAGGGCCTGCGAGCCGCCGCAGAGCACGGCCTGCTCGCCGAAGAGGTCGGTTTCGGTCTCGTCTTTAAAGGTTGTTTCGATGACGCCGGCGTGCGTCCCGCCGATGGCGTCGGCATAGCTAATTGCAAAGTCCATCGCGCCGCCGGAGGCGTCCTGCGCCACCGCCACGAGGCAGGGCACGCCACTCCCGTCCGTGTAGGTGCGGCGGACGAGGTGGCCCGGTGACTTCGGCGCCACCATGAACACGTCCACGCCCTCGGGGGGCTCGATGCGGTCGTAGTGCACGTTGAAGCCGTGCCCGAAGCCGAGGGCCGTGCCGGGGGTCATGTGTTCGGCGATTTTCTCCTCGTACACGTCCTTCTGGTGCTGGTCGGGGATGAGCAGCATCACCACATCGCCCCACGCGGCGGCCGCGTCCACGTCCATTACCGTGAGGCCCTGCTGCTCGGCCTTTTCGCGAGAGGAGGAGCCGGGGCGCAGGCCTACGACCACCTCGACGCCGCTGTCGTGCAGATTCAGCGCGTGGGCGTGGCCTTGGCTGCCGTAGCCGATGACGGCCACCTGTTTGTCCTGGATGAGGGAGGGGTCGGCTTCGTAGTGGACGTCCATAGTGGGTTGAGCGTTAGAGGATTGGAGTGTTGAGGGTTGGGCGTTCGGGAAGGAGATTAGTCGGTACTCGGAGACGAGCCGTTTTCGGGAGACGCAGTGTCGGCGGAGGCGAGGGGGTTGGGGGCCTCGTACTCCAGGTTTCGGTGCATGGCCACCTGGCCGCTGCGGGCCACCTCTTCGATGCCGTGCTCCTCCATCATGCCGATGAAAGCGGTAATCTTCTTCGTGGGGCCGGTGACCTCCAAAATCATCGTTTCCGGCGTCACGTTGACCACGCGGCCGCGGAAGATGTCTTTGATGTCCAGCACCTCGGAGCGGGTCGCATCGGTGTACCGCACCTTCAGCAGGCACAGCTCGCGCTCGACGTGCTCTGCGTCGGTCAGGTCCGTGACGTCGTAGGTGTTGACGAGGTTGTCGAGCTGGCGGGTGATCTGGGCCACGATGCGGTCGTTGCCCACCGTGACGAGGGTGAGGCG
>CAYULG010000334.1:0-2742 GCA_964445365.1 uncultured Salinivenus sp.
ATTCTTCCGACTCGAAGCACTTTGGGGCAGCTCCTTTAAATCTCCCGTCCAGTGGTCGACAACATATCCCAGTCCCTTCCGAATCTTCGTTTCGCCAGGTGAATCGTGGTCCCCCTGGTCGCAGTCCGAATTCGGTGGAGGCGGATCGTCGGCGAATAATTGGGGCTCCTCAACACACCGCCGACGGATAACAGGTCGTTGAGCTCAATTTTCAGCTTCAGGGAAAAGGTGGTTGCGGACCCGCACTGCACGTAGGATTGCCCCCTGAGTAGGTAACATGCCCCAATCCGTTTTCAGGCTTCTCTCCGCTCTGGAACCGCAGTTCAACGGGCGTTCCCGGAAAGCCCGATTCCAGGTGCAGATCCACCGTCTGGCGACTCTTGCCGGCGCGTGTCTCGTGCTGGCGTTTGGCCCTCTGTACGCCCTCTCCAATCCGGGGGCGATCGACCCTCTCTGGGCCCGGATCGGGCTGGCTGGACTTTTCGCGTTCCTCTTCGGTGCATCCTACGTCTTCCGCTTCGTTCTTGAGGCGTACGTGGTTTGCATGCGTGTGCTGCTGTACGCCCTCACAGGGTGGTTTGCTGCTCTCACGGCCTTGAACGACTTCTCGGTCGACTACGCAATCGGTATGCTGTTGGTGTACGCCGTTCTCAGCACGTTCGTTGGGTTTGGGGCGCGCTCGATCTGGACTGTTCTGTGGTTCCTGGGGTACGGCCTCTTGGTGGTTATGGGGGGAGCGGTGATGAGCCCGTCGCCAGATGCAAGCCTCCCCGTCTTACTTGCAAGCCTGAGCACCGTCGCAATCGCAGAGGGCGTCCTGGCAAAAGGATGGCTCCAAATTCAGAAGACGATCAGTGAGCAGGAGTCTCAGCTCAGGGGACTTGCCAACACCCTTCCCGGTGTGGTCTTCCAGTTTTATGCTCGCGACGATGGAAGCGTTGGGCACCACTTCGTCAGTGACCACGCCGAAGAGGTTCTGGGAATCAAGGCAACCCCCGACACCTTTCACGACCAGTGCCTGGCGGGCATTCCCGAGGACGTTCTGCCCGAAATTGAGTCCTCGATCGAGCAATCGGTCGAGGAGGAAACCAGCTGGGAGTTTGAGACCCCCTTCAAGCGCCCAGACGGAGAACGCATCTGGGTTCATGGAACCTCCACCCCGGAGCGGAGAGGAGACGAAGTTGTGTTCAACGGAGTACTCCTCGATATCACCGAGCGGAGAAAGGCCGAGCAGGAACTCAAGGAGGAGCGAGACCGACTCGTGACGCTGTTCGAGGCGCTTCCCACACCTGTCGTTCGTTGCGTGGCTACCGACGACGGGGTACGCATCTCGGATGCGAATACGACGTTCGAAAATACCTTCGGGTTGACCACGGAAAATGTCGAGGGAACGACCATAAACGACCTGGTTGTGCCGGAGGAAGAAGAAGACCGGGCCCGTGGGCTTGATTATCGCGTGCTGGACGAAGGATTGGTGCAGACGGAAGTACGGCGCATGACAAACCACGGTCCCCGTGATTTTCAACTCCAGGCGGCCTGCAGGCATCCCCAGAACGGCCCACCCGAGATCTATGCCGTGTACATCGACATTACTGACCGGAAGAAGCAGGAGCGACGTCTTGAGGCCGTATTCAACCAAACCTATCAGTTCACGGGTTTGATGAGACCGGACGGCACCATGATTGAGGCCAACGATACGGCCCTCCGGTTCGGAAATCTGACGCGGGAAGAAGTCGTTGGGAAAAAGCTCTGGGAGACGCATTGGGCACAGACCGGGCGGGAGTCGAAGGAGAAGTTGGAAGAAGCCGTCCAGCGTGCGGCCGCCGGCGAGTTCGTCCGGTACGAGCGGCCCGTTCAGGGAAGCGACGACACAAAGATCGCCGACTTCTCGATCCGTCCCGTCACGGACGATAAAGGGGAGGTGACGCTTCTAATTCCAGAAGCCCGAGACATTACCGAACTCAAGCAGCGAGAAGAGCGGCTACGGGTGGCAAGAAAAGAGGCTGAGGACGCTCGCGCTGAGGCGGAGTCCGCCAGCCGCGCAAAGTCTGCGATGCTCGCAAACATGAGTCATGAAATTCGCACTCCGCTGACCTCGATTCTCGGATTTGCTCAGGCAATCGGAGAGGGAGTCGAAGACGGGGAGCCCGAATCTCGCTTCGCGACGCTCATCGAAAAAAGCGGGAAGCGCCTGCTTAACACCCTCGACGGGGTGTTGAACCTTTCGGAACTGGAGGCGGGCCGGGCTGACTTCGAGACCTCCCCGATAAACCTCTCTGCCCGCGCCAGAGATATTGTAGAGGAGTTTCAGTCCCAAGCTGAAGAGAGTCAAGTGCGTCTCCGGATTGAGGCAAACGGAACACCCGTTCAGGCCCTCGCCGACGAACGGGGAGTGTCGATCATCCTGCAAAATCTCGTCTCCAACGCCGTCAAGTACACAGACAGAGGAGAGGTTGTCGTCCGGACCCAGCACCGGGAAGGAGAAGCCATTCTTGAGGTAGAAGATGAAGGAAGTGGAATGGAGCCGTCGCAGGTAGAGACCCTCTTTGAGCCCTTTCGGCAGGAGTCGGAGGGCGTAGACCGAAAGCACGAAGGAACAGGACTGGGGCTTTCCGTTGCCAAGCGGGCGGTCGAGCAGATGAGCGGCTCAATCAGGGTAAATACTAAGAAGGACGTGGGGAGCTGCTTCACCGTACGATTGCCGATGCCCGATCAAACACGAGGGCACGAGAATGTGCAATG
>CAYULG010000335.1:0-2729 GCA_964445365.1 uncultured Salinivenus sp.
CACGAGGAGGACGAAACCCACAGATTGCCTGTTCAAACCAACGAGCAATTCTCACTCAGCTCGACACTCCGTCACGGTTTGGGACGGAGGAAGCACAGGAAAAAATTCCTGACATTACCGATCGATTTCGACGTGCGCTCGGGGAGATTCTTTTCCTCGATCCCGAGCCGCGTCGCATGCGAGAGTATAGCTTCGCAAATGAGACGGAACTGGTGGGGGATGGGCGAAATCTGTCGGGGGTCCTCTACAATCTCTGTCAGAATGCAACCCGGAAGGAGGAAATTTTGGATTTTATCGAGGCCCTTCCCGAGCAGGATTTTCAAAATATCAGCTTCATCGAAACCCCCCGAAGCGAGGTGATGGTTGAACTGACTGAATCCTTCGGAGGACGAGAGAAAGCTTGGGATGCCCCTATTCTCTCAGATGGAACTCTTCGCGTGCTGGCCGTCGGAGCGGCTGTGCTCTCGGCCCCTGAAGGATCTCTGATTGCTATCGAGGAGATTGACAACGGGGTTCACCCGAGCCGGGCTGGGATGCTTCTCGAAAACATCCAGCGTATCGCCCAGGAACGGAATCTCCGCGTGGTCCTCACGAGCCATAACCCTGCCCTTCTCGATTCACTCCCCGATGCGTCAGTTCCCCACGTCGTGTGTTGCTACCGCGATCCCGAAGAAGGGGACAGCCGCCTCGTTCGGCTAGAGGACCTTCGTAAGTACCCGGACCTCGTGGCTCGGGGTCCCCTCGGCCGCCTAATGACGCGAGGAATCATCAAACAGTACCTGCATGACCAGTCGGACCCGGAGGAACAGCGGAAGAAGGACAAGGCCTGGCTCGAATCGATGAAGTAAGAGCCACATGGGCACTGTTCGTGCACGTTTGCTCGCACAACATTGCCGTCGCCGATGATTATTTGCATCATTGACACCTCTGTGTTCTGCAACATCCTCGAAGTCCCGAATCTTTGCCAGAACCGAGATCAGGTGCTCGATCGTCTCGAAGCGTTGATTGACGAGGGAGCGACACTGTTGCTTCCGCTCGCGACGATTTATGAAACGGGAAACCACATCGCACAGAATGGAGACGGTCGGCAACGACGGAACGCTGCCGAGCGCTTCGTTGAACAGGTCGATTTGGCGCTTCAGGGCGAAAATCCATTTACGCCAACGGATATAAACGAAGAAGATGAACTCCGAAAATGGCTGGCACAGTTTCCCGATTATGCCGAACAGGAAGTTGGCTTCGGGGACATGTCCATTGTCGAAGCATTCCACGATGAGTGCCAGCGCCATCCCTCTCGCCGGGTATTCATTTGGGCTCTCGACGAGGATCTCTCCAGTTACGACCGAGATCCTCAAGTCTGAACGATCGCTCGGTGGAGCGTCTGGACCCTCCACGACGACCTGGACGCCGGATCTGCCCTAAGAAGATCTCCTGTAGAAGCTCGCGGACTGAATGCCGAGCGGCAGGCCGAGGAAGAGGAGGGCTCCGCCCGCTACCTCCGCCCCGATCGAACGAGTCGATCTAGATCGACAGGAGTGAGGAAGTGTGCCGAAGGCCTTCGGCATGCGCCCGCCGGGCCGACGTGCAGGCCCTCCTGGAGACGCTGGAGGCGCTGGAGAGTGTGGTGTCCTCGGGCACGTGGAGGGGACCGACGACGGGGTCTATGCGACGTAAGCCCGATTCAACGTAAGCCCATGCGACGCAGGAAGACTGCCATTCCAGTTTGCCATTCAGCACACCGTCGCTCCAAGCTTGACTTGGAGCCCATCCAGTGGGAGGGGGAGGTCTCCTCGTTCGGGTGGATAGGCACCAAATCAAGTTTGGTGCGACGAACGGGATGCTTCTTTCTGCCGATACAAGCATCCATCAATCGTTTCGACGTTTCAAGCGGAAGGGTGTTATGCCGACCGCAGTGGATGTGTCAATGAGACGAACGGATTCAATCGTCATTGCACCTCCGATCCATGTCCAACGGCGGCTTCGTGTACATCCTGGCCAGCAAGCCGAACGGGACACTCTACGTCGGCGTGACGAGTGATATCGTTCGTCGCATCCATCAGCACCGCACGGGAGAGGGCTCCGCGTTTGTGGACGAGTACGACATCACCCGATTGGTTCATCTCGAACGATTCGACGACATCGAGGCCGCCATCCACCGCGAGAAGCAACTGAAAGCGTGGCGCCGAAACTGGAAGCTGGAATTGATCCGTGACCACAACCCCACGTGGGACGACCTGTACGAGGAGGCGTGCCGGACGTACGCCTCGGAGGCGGTCCGTGGATGATCGGAAGGATGAGATTTGCTGGCGGCACCGGGGAGTGTGGTCCCCTCGGGCACGTGGAGGCCGCCGCCGACGGGACGTATGCGACATAGGACGCTCAACGTAAGCCCGTGCACCGCACGAGTTTTGGCAATCCAGACCGCTACCCGGCACCCCGTCGCTCCAAGCTTGACTTGGAGCCTATCAGACGATAGCAGAGGCCACCCCTGCAGCTGGATGGGCACACGACAGCTGTCGGTGCGATTAACGTGTGGTGTGTTTTTTTTTCTTGCGGCGTAGGCAGTCATTGATCGGAATGCTCGGCGTTGGTGGACCAACGTTAGGCCCGCCGGTTCCGACGTAGTAAGGGGACGCACGGGGGAGCGCCCAACGGGGCCTCGCCTCCGGGGCCGGCGTGACGGGCGGGCTCGTTCGCGTACGATCGGCGACGGACCCGTCACTGGTTCG
>CAYULG010000336.1:0-2680 GCA_964445365.1 uncultured Salinivenus sp.
AGCCGACGACCGGCCTCCACTTCGACGACATCAAGCAGCTGCTCAACGCCTTCGACCGGCTTGTGGACGACGGGCACTCGGTGCTCATCATCGAGCACAACCTCGACGTGGTCAAGTACGCCGACTACGTGGTCGACCTTGGGCCGGAGGGTGGGGATGAGGGCGGCGAGGTTGTGGTGTCCGGCACGCCCGAAGAGGTGGCAGCGTGTTCAGACAGTCACACCGGTCGCTTTCTCCAAGAGGTGCTGTAAGGGTGAAGGTTGGAAGGTTGAAGGTTGGCGCGATGTGCCAACAGAAAGGGTTCTGGCACAAGAAACGAGAATAGCACGTGCCTCCGACACAGACACGTTCAACTTTCCAACCTTCTACCTTCAACCGTTCCCGACGAAGAAGACGGCGTTGCTGAAGAGGACGTGCCCGCTGTACCAGAACCCGCGGAAAAGGGGATTGTCCACGAGGTAGACCACGTGCCCGTCCCCCAACCGCTGCACACCGAAGATTAGTGTGTCGTCGACCTTCTGTTGTGCCTGGTGGCCCATGAAGCCGCTGACGGGCGCGGGATCGTCGAGCGCCCCGACTGTCCCTCCGCCTCCCAGGTACGCGTAGGCCTCGGTGTTCTGCTTGAGGGTGAAGTACGGCGACTGGAGGCCGAAGCCCAATGGATGTGTGGTGTCGAGGCGAACACGGTGGATGCTGCCAGGGGCGGACCGCGAGAGCGCCGTTCGCTGCTGGGCGCCGTACGGCTGAGGGGACGACGGCGCGTCCGACGCCGTATCGGCCGAGGTCTGCCGTTCCTTCTGCGCAAGCTGATAGGCCGACTGCCCGGCCAGCGCGCCGGTCCCGTCGCCGAGCGCAATCAGGCGCCCCCCCTGCCGCACCCACCGCGTGACGAGTTCGGCCCGCTCGTCCGTGAGCCAGGCATCGTAGTCGCCGTCCGGCAGCACGAGCACGTCCACGTCGTCAAGCATCGACGCCTCCACGTCTTTCGCGGGCAGGAGCGTGGCCGGATACTCGATTTGCTGGTCGAAGAAGTGCCACACTTCTCCCACTCGGTTGGCCGTCATCGGGGGGCCGGAGAGGACCGCCACGGTGGGTCCCTCCACGAAGCCGACCGTGCCGGAGCCGAGGTCGGGGCCTTGGTCGGTGAGTCCCGACCGCAGGGCGTGCAGGGGCTGATCGTGTCTCCCCGCCACGCGTCGCACGGTGTCGTCGAAGCCGTCGAGCCGATTCGTGTTGCCGGCACGGGTGATGAGGAGCGTGCCGGGGTCGTAGGTCCGGTCGTTCACGCTAAACTCCTTCGTCGCAAACCGAAAGCGGACGCCTTCCTGCAGCAGGGCCGCCGCGAAGCGAGCGTCGGCCCGGCTTCGCCAGGGCGTGACGTAGGCGTAGGGTTGGTCCGTGTTGCCGGTGAGGTCGGACTGTGTCGGCGGCGCACCCGTCGTGTCGACGCCGGCCCGCTCCGTGAGGGCGTAGGCGTCGCCGCCGTAGGCGTACGGCAGCCCCCAGGCCGTGAGGTCGTACATAAGCGAGTCGGGAATCGTGGTCTCGGGCTCGAAAAGCGTCTTCACGAGTCGCGCCTTCGGCTGGGCGGCGTCCACGACGAGGTCCCCGCGGCGAACCCGCACCTCCCGCGTCCCTCCGTTTCGGAAGCCCCGCCCCATCGCTCGGCCGGGCTCAGTGGCGTACCCGTACTCGATGCGCTGATGATCCAGCAGCTCGGCCAGGGCCTCCACGCGCTCCCCCTGCCCCTCGCGCCGTACAACGTAGCTCCGGTAGTCTCCCTGCGGATTCTCCTGCGCCGACCGGTAGTACGCCGCAAACTCTTCGACCACCGTCTGGTGATTCTCCGCCGTCGCCTCCACGGTCGAGAGGCCGCTGACGTGGTGGTGCTCGATGCGCTCGGCCAGGGTAAGGGTATCCCCATCCGAGGTGGCGATCGCACGTCCGGCCACGCCGCCCCCCGCCTGCTCGTAGGTCATGCCGATGGCGCCGTTAAAGAGGGGCCACGTGTCGCCGTAGCCGGGATAGAAGAGGTCGAACACCTCGCGGGTAAAGTAGAGCCAGCCGTTATCGTCGAAGGACGACGCGTTGTTGCGCCCAATCGTGGACTGGAAGTCGCGCTGCCAGTCGGTCAGGTTTTCGTGGAAGGGCCGGGCCGCCGGGGCAAAGTAGTAGTGGTCGTCGGGGCCCATCTCGTGGTAGTCCACGTGCACGTTCGGCATCCAGCGGTGGTAGGCGGCCAGGCGCTGCCGCGTCTCTTTCTGGACGGCCCAGGCCCAATCGCGGTTGAGGTCGAAATAGTAGTGATTCGTGCGGCCGGGGGCCCAGGGCGGATGATGCTCACGTGCCGACCGGTCGGGGTTCACCGAGGCCCCGACCGTCTCGCGAAACCACTGCACGTAGCGCGTGCGGCCGTCGGGATTGAGGGCCGGATCGAGGAGCACGACCGTGTCGTCCAGCCAGCCCTGCGTGCGGGCGTTGCTCGTGTCGGCGAGGGCGTGGAGCGTCTTCAGGGCGGCCTCGCTGGAGACGGACTCGTCGCCGTGGACGTTGTAGCTGAGCCACACGACCGCCGCGTCGGCCTGCGGCGGGCCCTCAACCATGCCGGCCCGCTGGAGGTTCGCGCGGCGGAGGGTGTCGAGGCGCCCGTGATTGTCGGGCGTGGTGATCGTGGCGAGCA
>CAYULG010000337.1:0-2676 GCA_964445365.1 uncultured Salinivenus sp.
ACGAAGATTTTTTCCTGTACGTCCGCCGGAATACCGGGTCCGTTGTCCTCGATTTGAATGACGGGGCGGCTTCGCCGGTCGACGTAGGCACGGAGCTCGATGCGCCCCTCCGCCTGATCCTCGACGGCCTGCACGGCGTTGAGCGCGAGGTTGACGAGCACCTGGTCGATCAGGTCCGGGTCGGCGGTGAGCGTCAGGTCGGGCGGGTCGACGGAGACGGTGACCGAGAGGGTCTCCTCTTCGATCTGCGCGCGGAGCAGACGGTGGGTGTTGTCGAGCAGCGCCTGCGCCTCGATCACTTCGAACTCGGGCGACGGGATGTCGGTGAAGCTGCGGTAGGCGTCGACGAAGTTGATGAGGCTCTCGCTCCGCCGCTCGATGGTATCGACGGCTTCCTGCACGTCGGCGGCCTCGTCGGCGGAGACGGCGCCGTTCTCGTCGTCGGTCTGCAGGCGGCGGTGGGCGGTGGAGGCCAGCGACGAGATCGGGGCGACGGAGTTCATGATCTCGTGGGTGAGGACGCTCGTGAGCTGCTGCCAGGCCTCCATCTCCTTCTCTTCCAGCTCGTTGCGCAGGTCCTGGATGGAGGCGAGGGCGTGGGGCTCGCCCTGCAGCTGAAAGCGGCTCACGCGCACGGCCAACTGCAGGGTGCGGTCCTCTTCCTCGACCCGGACCATGTCTTGCTCACCGGAGTCGAGCGTGCGGAGCGCCTCCGTGAGGTCGTGGCTCACGCGGTCGAGGGCCTCGACGTGACGAATGGGGCCGGTCCGGAGGAGGCGGCGGGCGGCCGTGTTCATGAGCTCCACCTCCCCGTCGTCCTGGTACGTGATGAGGGCCACCCCGAGGTGCTGCACCACCTGTTCGAGATAGCGCACCTGCCGTTCCTTCTCGGCCCGCAGCCGTCGAAACTCCGATGTGACCTCCTCGAAGGCGTCCCGCAGATCCTCGAACAGGGGACCGCGCGCATCGCTCGTAAAGCGCCGGGTAAAGTCGGCGTACCGCACCGATTCGAGGAAGCGCGTGAGGTCGCGCGTCATCTTTTCGGTGTAGCGGACGAGTGAGACGGCCGTCCACACGGCCGCGCCCCCTGCCAGCGCCGCCGGAAGGTACAGGCGGTGTGCCAGAACGAGGTAAACCGCCGCTCCGGCCAGCGCCGCGAGGAGCCCCACGCGGAATGCCACCTGTATGCGGAAGCGTTTGTGCATTTTGGGAGAGGGAGAGTGGGGGAAAGGGAGAGTGGGGGGACAGGTATCACTCGGTGTCGTACGAGACGGAAGGTTCTTGAGCGGTGTCGGCAGGGCCACACCACTTCTCTGGGGTGCTCATCATGCGGACAAGTCCACCACAGATTCGGTCGTACTCCGCATCCAATTTCTCGAACGACTCCTCGTCGAGATACTCGCAGGACAGAGCGAACCGAAGCCACGTGCGAGTTTCGGACGCTTCTGCATCTGCATCAGAGAGCTTGCTGACGAAGTGCTTCGGATATCGCCGTTTGCGCCACGCCTCGGACAGATTTGCGCAGACTGCTCGTGAGGATCGCCGAATCTGATCGGTCAACGCGTACCGCTCCACATTCGGCCATTCCTTTGATCGCTCGAAGACCTCCATCGCTGCCTTGAAAGCCGTCCGATACACCTCAAGGTCCTCTACTCGCTCAATCGCCATCGTTACAGACTTGCTGGTTGGACTCAATTGAGTTTCCGTACCTCTCCCATTCTCCCACTCGCCCTTTCCCCCACTCCCCCATTCTCAAAGTCCGTACTTCTCGATGCGGCGATAGAGGGCGCGGCGGGAGATGCCGAGCTCGTCGGCGGCCTGGCTCACGTTGCCGCCGTGCTTGCTGAGCGCCTGCCGGACGGCCTGCTGCTCCAGGTCGTTCAGGTCGAGCGTGTCGAGGGACGCGTCTGTGTCGGACCCAGACGAGTCAGGGGAAGGAGCCGAAAACCGCAGGTCGTCGGGCGCGATGTGGGCGTCGTCGCTGAGGATGACGGCCCGCTCGACGGTGTGCTTCAGCTCGCGCACGTTGCCCGGCCAGTGGTACTGGCAGAGCGCAGCCCGGGCCTCGTCGGAGAAGCCCTCGGTGGCGGCGTCGTACTTCTGAGCGTACTCCGACAGAAAGTGCCGGGCGAGGAGGAGCACGTCGTCGCCCCGCTCGCGGAGGGGCGGCAGTTCGATCTCGACCGTATTGACGCGGAAGAGGAGGTCCTGCCGGAAGTCGCCGTCGTCCATCATGTCGTAGATGGGCTGATTTGTGGCGCACACCAGCCGAATGTCGATGGGCCGTGCCTCCACGTCCCCGACGCGCGTCACCTCCCGGCGCTGGAGCACCGTGAGCAGCTTCTTCTGAAGCGCCATCGGGATGTTGCCGATCTCGTCCAGGAAGAGCGTGCCCTCGTCGGCCGTCTCAAATCGCCCGGCGCGGTCCTCCTCGGCCCCGGTAAACGCGCCCTCCACGTGCCCGAACAGCTCGCTCTCGAAGAGGGACTGACTGAGCGCCCCAAGGTCCGCCGTCACGAACGATTCGTCCGAGCGGGCGGAGCGAGAGTGCACGGCGCGGGCCACCAGCTCCTTGCCCGTGCCGTTTTCGCCGAGGATGAGCACGTTGGCGTCCGTGCCGGCCACCTTGCGGATGAGGTCGAATACCTCCTCCATCGGATCGCTCTCCCCGATGAG
>CAYULG010000338.1:0-2645 GCA_964445365.1 uncultured Salinivenus sp.
GGTAGTAGAGGTCTTCCTTGGCGTAGGTGTAGCCGTAGGTGCGATAGATGAGCTTGGCAATGTCCTCGGCGTCCGCGGGCCGGACGGCCGAGAGGGTATACTCGACATCCTCCTTATCGGCGTCCGGATCGGGCTGCTCGGTGGGATGAAGCTCGGCGACGTGTTCGGAGTCGATGTGCTGCACGAGTCGAAACTCCTTCCCCTTCCGGCCCCGATTCAGGAAGGCAAAGTCGTCGACACAGTGCTGGACCAGGGCAAACCCGGCCCCGTCGAAGTTATCCGCCTCCACCGCCCGCTCCACGTCGTACGTGTACCGCGACGGGTCAAAGGGCTCCCCTTTCTCGTGGATGATGACCTCTGCCTGGGAGAGATCCGAGCGAAACGTGACCTCGAACGTCCCCTCCTCCCCGGGAAAGGCGAACCGCACGACGTCAGTCACGAGCTCGTCGACGGCCAGCGCCAACCGGAGCGCTTTGTCGTCGGAGAGTCCGGCGTTCAGGCCCCACTTGTAGGCGTAGTCCGTCGTGGGCCCGATGACGTTGACGTGGTTGGGCAGCTGCAGTGTTTGATCCATGGTGACCCCGAGAGACGACGCGAGGAAAAGAGTGCTTCGTGTCTGCTTCACGTGAAGAGAGAATAAAGGGCGCGGCCGTCTTTCGCGAGGGGGCATTCCCCGACGTGGGTGTCCGGCATCTCCCGACGCGATCGAGTCGCCAGGGACGAGGGCCGCGTGTCGGCCTCGCTCGACGCCGCCCTCCGGCCCCCTGCCCCAATCAGGAGGAGGGGGCGACCTCGAAGACCTCTTCCAGGTCCAGGGTGTCGATCATCTCGTGGAAGAGGTCCGGCGGGTCGTAGAGGGTAACGTCAACCCCGGCGTCCTGCAGTTCCCAGAGGGCCGTGAGGGCCTCCGTGTCCACGATCCGGGCGTCGGACAGGTCGACGTGAACGCGGCGCGCTCCCTGTGCGACCTGACACAGGTGCCGGGCGGTCAGCAGATTGAAGTCGCGGCGGAAGTGGACCGTAACGGTGTCGCCGTCGCGCTCGTAATCCATCATGGCAACCGAGGAAAATGGGAAAACGGAATCGGGCAGGGATTACGCAAGGGCCATCTTCTCCTGCTGAAGCTCCGCGACGACGCGATCCTTCAGCGTCTGTGCGAGGTCGGAGTAGACGACGATCGCGTCGGGGTCGAGGGCCACCAGCGGGCGCTGAAGGCGGAGGTGATCGAGTTCCCGGTGAAATCGGGGCGCGAGGCCCGAAAAGATGAAGCCCGCGTCCCGCAGTCGCTCCGTCATGGCCGGCGTGTGGGGATTTTGGAGCGGCAAGTCCACGAACATCGCCAGCCACTCCGCCCCGGTCAGGTCCTCGATGGTCTGCTCGACCCGACGAACCACGTCCATCCCCGCCTCCTCCACCACGAGCACAGCATGCTTGAACTCGTACTCGATGCGGGCGTCGATGGTGGCCTCGTCCGGCATCGGCTCCGAGGGGGGGTCCGGTTCAATGACGACGGCCCCCAAGTCGTCGTAGACAACCCGGAGCACATCCGCGTACGCGTCCGGGAGGTGCGGGGTCACCGTGTCGTAGGGCACCAGCGGCTTGAAGTCGATGAGGTTGGAGATGGGCTGCGGGTACTCATCAATGAGCCCCGTGAAGCGCTCGATGGGATGATACGCCAGGCAGAGGGCCGAGGACACGAAGTCGAACCGGGCGTTGGCCCGCTGGCTGATCTCGTGGGCCGTTACCGCCTCCCCGAAGACGCCCAGCAGCCCTTCCTGCTCCGCGCGCTGGATGAGCCCCTTCAGCATGCGCGTCATGAGGCCGCGGCGGCGGTGGTGGACGTCCACGACCGCCTCTCCCACCTCGCCAATGTCGGAATCGTCGGTGCGGAGCACGGCAAAGTAGCCCACGGCCTCCCCGTGCTCGGTGCGCACCATGACGCCGAACTTCTCGTCGTTGCGCAGGGCCTGCTCGATGGCGTGGGGGTAGTACAGCTCTTCCTTGGAGTAGGTGTCTCCGTACGTGCGGTAGATGAGCTTTGCAATGTCGCGGGCGTCCGCGGGCTGCACGTCGACGAAATTGTAGGACACGTCGTCGCCGGGCACCTCGGTGTCCTGCACCACCTCCGCCGGCTCCAGGTCCACGATGTGGCGGGCCTCCACGTGCTGCACGAGCCGAAACTCCTTGCCCTCGCCCCCCCTGTTCAGAAACTGAATCTCGTCGACGCAACGCTGGATGACCGCGTAGCCGGCCCCGTCGAAGTCGCCCTGCTCCACGGCCCGCTCCCGGTCGTACGAAACCTCGGACGGATCGAACGGGACGCCCTGCTCCCGGATGATGACCTCCGCCGTGGTGAGGTCGTGGCGGAAGGCGATCTGGAAGGTCTCTTCCTCCCCTGGGTACGCAAACTTGACCACGTCGGTCACGATCTCATCGACGGCCAGGGCCAGCCGACGCGCCTTCGCCTCCGACAGCCCCACATTGAGGCCCCACTTGTACGCAAAGTCCGTAGCCGGGTCGATGACGCTGGCATGGTTGCGAAGGCGAAGCTCCTGATCCATCAGGGTTCGGGGCGTACGTCGATCAGAAATGCGTGGGGACGATCATCCGAATAATGTAAGAGAGGCTTCCGTTCGGCGCAACTG
>CAYULG010000339.1:0-2641 GCA_964445365.1 uncultured Salinivenus sp.
TCGCTGCTGGCGGAGGAGCGGGAGCCGTCCTGGTCGAAGAGATCGGCTTCGGAGCGGGGCGACGTACGGTCGAAGTGGTCGTAGGCCCGCTGCAGCGCCACGCGGCCGCGGGGCGTGCGCTCCATGAAGCCTTCTTGGATGAGGTAGGGTTCGTAGACCTCCTCGATGGTGCCGGACTCTTCGCCCACCGACACCGCGAGGTTCTTGAGGCCGGTGGGGCCGCCGTCGAAGTTGTCGATAAGCGTGAGGAGGATGCGCGTGTCCATGTCGTCGAGCCCGGCCTCGTCCACGTCGAGGGCGTTGAGGGCCCGGTCGGCAATTTCCTGCGTGATTTCGCCGTCCCCCTCCACCTCCGCGAAGTCACGGGTGCGGCGCAGCAGACGGTTGGCCACGCGGGGGGTCCCCCGGCTGCGGCGGGCAATCTCGTAGGCGCCCTCCTCGGTCGCGTCCACGTCCAGGATCCGGGCCGAGCGCTGCGTAATTTGCTGTAGCACCTCCGCCGAGTAGTAGTCGTAGCGGAAGTCGATGCCGAAGCGGGCGCGGAGCGGGGCGGTGAGCAGGCCCTTGCGGGTCGTGGCCCCGACCATCGTGAAGGCGGGCAGGTCGATCTGGACGGTGCGCGCGTTGGGCCCCTGGTCGATCACGATGTCGATGCGGTAGTCCTCCATCGCCGAGTAGAGGTACTCCTCGACCACCGGGCTGAGCCGGTGAATTTCGTCGATAAAGAGCAGGTCGCCCTCCTCCAGGTTCGTGAGCACGCCGGCAATGTCGGCCGGCTGCTCGAGCACCGGCCCGCTGGAGGTGCGAATGCGGGCCTCCATCTCGTTGGCGATGATCATGGCCAGGGTCGTTTTGCCGAGCCCGGGCGGCCCGGAAAGCAGGACGTGGTCGAGCGTCTCCCCGCGCTGCAGTGCCGCCGTCATGAAGATGTTCAGGTTCTCTTTGATCTTCTCCTGCCCAATGAACTCGTCGAGCGACTGCGGGCGCAGCAGCTTTTCGACGTCAGTTTCGGAGCGGCTGGCCTCGGGGTTGAGGGCATCGGAGCGGGCGTCGCTCATAGGGGCACAACAGTCGTGAGGAAGACGATGCGAAAGACTGTTGATTCAAGCCAACAGGCGGACGAGGGTTTCATGTGTGGAGCCTATGTGTGGGATCTGCTTCTTCGCCCGGAACGAGCCCCACGATTGAATTTCGTCGATTCGAACAAACTTTCCACTGTTCGTCTCATAACAGAAAATGCTTTACGGAATGAATTTTGCTTTTTGAGGTATCGTTTCTCCGCCAGGGCTTGTTACTTGTCCCGTGCACCGACTTACTCCTTATCGGTAAGGGGCCCTTTCCTCACCGTCTGATCATGTTTGCAAAATACCCCTCGTCGCATGCTCGAACTTAAGCAAGAACAGGAGCTTAAGCAGAAGCTCTCACCCCAGCAGATCCAGTACATCAAGCTGTTGCAGCTCAACACGCTGGATCTGGACCAGCGCATCAAGGAGGAGCTCGAGGAAAATCCGCTGCTGGAGGAGGGACTCGACGAAGAAGAGCAGCGGGAGGAGGACGAGATCGACGCCACCGCCGACGAGATGGAGAACGAGCTCGAGACCGACGAGGACGACGAGGAGTTCGACGTGGAGGATCTCCTCAACAATACCGACGACATGTACGGGTATAATAGTCCCGGGTACAACGCAGACGAGGAGGACCGGGACCGGGCCATGCCGGCCGAACAGACCCTGGCCGAGCAACTGCAGGACCAGATTTCCTTCCTCAACCTGGGTGAGACGGAGCAACTCATCGCCGATCAGATTATCGGTTCGATCGACGTGGATGGATATCTGCGCCGGGAGATCGACTCCATCATTGACGACATTTTGTTCAATCAGGGTGTTGAAGTATCAGAAGAGGACGTGGAAGCCGTTCTGCGGCAGGTACAGTCACTGGATCCGGCGGGCATCGCCGCCCGCGACCTGCAGGAGTGCCTGCTGCTGCAGCTCCACCGCATGGACGACGACGTGGAGGGCCGTGAGATTGCCATCGAGATGCTGAATGAGGAGTACGAGGCCTTCACGATGAAGCACTTCGACAAGCTCGAGAACCGCCTCGACGTCACCGACCACGAGTTGAAGACAGCCTTCGATCTGATCCGGATGCGGCTCGATCCGAAGCCGGGAGAAGGAGAGTTTTCGGAGGAGACCAACTACATCACGCCCGACTTCACGGTGCGGTACGTGGATGGAGAGTTTGTCATTACTCTTAACGGCCGAAACGCCCCCGACCTCCACGTATCGAAACAGTATCGCAAGATGCTGGAGAAGCTGAAGGCGGAGAAGAAGTCCGACGACAACAAGAAAAAAGCAGAAGTCGACGAAGAAACCCGTCAGTTTCTCAAATCAAAGTTTGATTCGGCGCGCTGGTTCATCAACTCCATCAATCAGCGCCGGCACACGATGTCACTGGTGATGGACGCAATCGTGCAGTTGCAGAAAGACTTCTTCAAGTACGGGGAGGGACACCTCAAGCCGATGATCCTAAAGGACGTGGCCGAGATCATCGAGATGGACATCTCCACCGTCAGCCGCGTGGTGAACGGCAAGTACGTGCAGACCGAGTGGGGCGTCTACGAGCTCAAGTACTTCTTCTCCGA
>CAYULG010000340.1:0-2621 GCA_964445365.1 uncultured Salinivenus sp.
TCCTGCTTCTTTCGTCGACCTAACCTCTGACTACCCTCCTCTCCCATGCGTTTCTCTCTCGTCGATGAACCCAATTCGTCTTCCACGGGCCGTTCACTATGCCCGCCCAGCGTCCGAGCCGTTTCGACCGCGATCGGCCTCGCTCTCCTGGCCGGCTTCGGTCTGGGCGGCTGCTCCACGGTGGTTCAGGAAGGCGTTAGCTCCGCCACCTCGGCCGCCGGCGAGCAGGTCGGCAAGGCCCTCGGCGCCGAGATCGTGCGCGCCGCCGACCTGCCCCCGCCCGGCTCGGCCCGCTACGACCAGGTCATGGTGCAACAGGCTCAGATCATGTTCTCGTACGCCTTCTCGGCCGGGGGGCAGTGGCCCGCCGAAGCCCAGTACGAGCCCGGCGAGTGGGCCACCTATCGGATCCAAACTGCCGAGGGGGAAACGGCGATCGACAGTCTCGAACGGGCCTTCCTCACCACGACCGACGACGGCAATGAGTGGTGGCGGGTGCGGGGCGTGCAGGACGGGGAGACCTGGATCTACGAGGCCCTCCTCGATCCCGAGCAGGAGGAGGTCGTCCGGCTCCGCTCCCAGGACCCGGAGGGTGAAGTTGGAGAGGTGCCGGTCACCGAAGAAACCGTCTACCGTCCGCCCCAGCGTCTGACGGAAGAGAGTGTGGAGGGCGCCACCGTGGGCACTGAGCAGATTAAGACGCGCGCCGGGACCTTCACCGCGCGCCGCGTGGAGTACACCGGCGCTGCGAGCGGGAGCGACATCATCTGGTTCCTGAGCGAAGAGGTGCCCGGCCACGTGGTCCGCTACCGGGCCTCGCGGAACGACAACCGATACACCAGCTCGCTGCTCGACTCCGGCACCGACGCCACCACGCAACTCGACTCGTACTGAACGACCGGCCCGCCCCCGCGCCGGGTCTCCTCACGTGGGGGCCTCCCCAGTGTACCCCGTTCCTTTCCTTCATCGCTTCGTTTTCTCTCGCTCAATCATCCCCTTAGCGTCATGCGACAATCAATCAGCACACTTCTTCTCGTCCTTCTTCCCCTCACCGTCGGCCTCTCGGCCTGCGACTCCGGCGGCAACGGGGGCGAGTCCGACGTCGACAATCAGTTCTCGTTCACCATCGAGCCCAGCTCGTCCGGCAGCGCCGCTGTCGAGCAGCAGGAGGAGGTGAGCGGCTTTTCCTTCTTTGTGGACACCGAAAATCCGGAGAGTGGCGAGGAGGCGTTTGCCATCTATCTAAACAACGAGGACTCGTTCTCGGAAGCGGACGCCACAAAGGGCCTGTTCGGGTGGGTTGCCCGGAGCTCATCCCGGCCCGGGACCGGCGACTACGCCTTCAACAGCGAGCCCACCGATGCCCAGTTCGGCGCGGTGCTCTGGACCGAACGAGATGCCTCGGACGCTCCCTTCTACGTCATCGATGCGGGCACGATCAGCCTTTCCGAGTCCAGCGACGAGACGGTCAGCGGGAGCATCGACGCGAGCGGGACGAAATTGACGTTCACCAGCACGGGAGTGACCCAGGAGCCCGTGACCCTAACCGGGTCCTTCACCGCCGAGGACATCGACACCTTCGTGCCCCTATCCTCGCCGACGCCGTAGGAAGACCCGCGTTCGTACGGTAGCAGACATCCTCCCTCAATCCGCGTGGATGCCACTCCACACGCACATTTTCTACCCGACCCCTACTTACTCTTCCAATAAACAGCGCCGTAACCCAACTTCACCGCACGATTCAACTTCTCCTCCCGCTCGTTCTGGTCCTCAGGATCGGAACGCAAGCGCAAGCCCAGCACCCGACGGCCGTGGCCTCCATCGTGAACGCCGACGAGGACACAACCCTGGAGGTGAATTACGACGGGGGCCTTTTCGCACTAGGAACTTTCATCAGCACCGGCGTGGAGCCGCTGGCCCTCCCCAATGAAGTGCTCTTGCCCTACGAACTTGTCGAGTGTCCCGACGGCCCTCGGGATGCGGCCGGCAAGCGGGGCTCGCTCTTCTCGCGCTTGCCCCGTCTGTTCGTCGAAAAGGCCGGGCATCAAGCATGAGGAGACTGGTCTAACAGTATCTCCTACCCCCTACCTCTAAGATGGAGATGGGTTTTGCCCACGTACTCGTCCAAATGTGGACTCTTTCTACTGAACCATTTGGAACCCTTCTCGTGAAGTAGAGGTAATTTTTCTTCGGACGATCTGCACTTCCTGGCCGATTTCTCGGCTCCCTCGCTCTTCTCCGAGCATCCGGGATCCTGTCATATCCGATCGGCAACTTCATCACATCGATATGGATCCGGATAGCACCCGTTCGGTTGTCCGGTGTCTCGTGGTCTCTCTTTTCGGCCTGCTGATGTGTGGGCCTACGGGCGCAGCGGCTGACACCGTGCCCTACCGCCACTTCACCATTCAGGATGGGCTCCCCCACGAAACCATCGTCTCGCTCGACCAGGGACCGGACGGACGCCTTTGGATTGGGACCGCCGGGGGACTGGCGGTGTACGACGGCCACTCAATCCGACAGGTGTCCCTCCCCGACTCGATCGGCTCCCCCCGCGTGCTGGACGTACTCGCTCATACGTCCGGTCAGACGTGGGCTATTTTGAAGGGCGAGGGCCTCAT
>CAYULG010000341.1:0-2619 GCA_964445365.1 uncultured Salinivenus sp.
GGGGGTCAACGAGCAATCGACGCCGGGTTGCCCTTTCGGGGCGCCCGGCGTTTTTTTATGGGCACGACGGAATCTCGTAACCCACCGGACCGATCTTCCCACCCGTCGATCGGGGCGGCACACCAAGCGGGCTGTCGTTCTGAAGCCGAAGCACGTCTCTTCGATCCACTCGGGCAACCACACCTCGACACCATGGAGCGCGACGACATCTTCGACGAGGACCTCTCCAACCGCAGCCCCCTCGCGCTCGACCAGGAGGTCCTTCTCAACGACACGTTTCGGATTGGTCGGGTACTGGGGGTTGGGGGCTTTGGCATCACCTATCTCGCCTTCGACGAGGTCCTGGAGATGGTGGTGGCGGTGAAGGAGTACCTGCCCAACGACATCGCCGTGCGGAAGACCGGCAGCAATACGGTGCAACCCCTTTCGTCCTCGGGGGAAGAAGAGAAGGGCTTCGAGTACGGCCTCGAACGCTTTCTCAAGGAAGCACGCACCCTCGCCAAGTTCGAGCGTCACCCGAATATCGTTCGGGTGCGCACGTTCTTCGAGGAGAACGGCACCGCCTACCTCGTAATGAACTTCTACCAGGGCCGGACGCTGGCCGAATACCTGGAGGCCCAGAACGGCTTCATCCCGGAGGAGGAAGCACTCCTCATCATGGACCAGGTGCTCGACGGGCTGCGCGCGGTGCACGAGGAGGACGTCCTGCACCGCGACATCGACCCAAACAACGTGTATCTGGCCGACGACGGGACGGTCGTCCTGCTCGACTTCGGGGCGGCGCGGACCGCGGTGGGAGAGCAAACCCAAAGCATGTCGGTGGTGCTCAAGCGCGGGTACGCCCCCCACGAGCAGTACCACAGCCACGGCGACCAAGGACCATGGACCGACATTTACGCCTGCTCGGCCACCTTTTACCGGTCGCTCAGCGGATACAAGCCGCCCGAGGCCGCGGCCCGCATCCTGAACGATGAACTGGCCGCCCCCAACGAGCTCGTGCCTTCCCTCTCCGACGCCACCAACGACGCGATCCTGGAGGGCCTGTCCGTTCGTCCGGACGACCGCCCCCAGTCCGTCGATGAATTTGCGGAGCTACTCCCCGACGTGCCCGAAGGCGCAGAGCCGGGCTGGGTAGGTGAACCGACAAGCCTGGAGGCCCCCTCCGCCGATACCGAGTCGGCGGCGGAGCTCCAGGTGACCGCCACCCACGCCTGCCGCCTCTACGTGGACGGCAACCTCTCGACGGAGCTCCCGTCCGGCGAGACGTACACCCTCGCCGTGGAGGACGGCTCTCATCGGATGCGGGCCGTGCGCACCGATCGGGCGAGCAGCGGGAACGCGACGGTGACCGCCTCCGAGGCCGATCCGGAGGTCGAGGAGGGCAGTCAGATGTCCATCGAGGCACTCATGTGGCAGGACGTGGTATCGGCCTCGGAAAAGGAACCGACGACCGTCGAGATCGACTTCACGGAAGAGAGCAGCGCCGAGACGGCCGCCCCCGAGCAGCCCGGTACGACGGTCGCCCCCGATGACGCCGACGCGCCCGACGAGACGGCCGAGGCCGATGACGAAGGAACCGACGACGAGCAGCCGGACGGGGACGGGGTAGCCGAGGAGACGACGGTGGACACCCCGGACGCTCCCGAACCCGAGACGCCTGCCGCGAAAGAGGAGGAGCCGGTCGCCGAGCCGCCGAGCGGCGGGGCCGTCCCGGCCTCCGACGAAGCCCCGACCGAAAAGGCCGGGCCGCCACCAGAACCGACCGGAGCCGGCGACGAGGCGGACGTTGCCACCCTGCGCGTACGGACCGACCGACCGACGCGGCTCCTCGTGGACGGCGACCGACGGGCCCGGATCGAGGCCGGCGATGACCAGCCCGTATCGCTGTCGCCCGGCCGCCATCGGGTGCGAGCCGAAGCGACCGATGGGGCGGCCCGCTGGGAGCAGGACGTCGCCGCCGGGGCGGGAGCCCACCATACGCTTCGCATCTCGCTCGATCGGTCGGAGGAGGCGGACCGGGGAGCCATGGTTTCGACGACCACGCTTCAGTACGCCGGGGCCGGAGCGAGCGCATTGGTTCTTCTTCTCCTCGTCGGATGGTGGGCCCTGAGCAACGAGCCGCCCGTTGCAACCCCGGACCGCGCCGTTACGGTCGCGGACCCGGTCGTCGTGGACGTGGTGGCCAACGACCGCGACCCCGACGGCTCACAGGGCGAGCTCCGGATTCGGTCCGCCGGGCCGGTCCCTGATTCGGTGGCACAAATCGAAACGGTCGACTCGACGCGCCTGCGCATCCAGCCGGGGGCGGGCTTTGCCGGGACCACGCAGGTGCCCTATGTCCTGGCCGACGCGCCGGGCGACACGAGCCAAGCACGCGTCACGCTCGAAGTGCCCTTCGACGGGACGCAACGGGTCGTGACGCGCCGGGCCGAACAGCCCCAGGACGTGCAACCGGTGTCGGTTGGGGGCGAGGGAACGGACGTGGCGATCGCCGCGCTCGGCGACGACGCCGTCGGGTGGGTCTCCAATTCACGATCGGCGGCGGGACGTTTCGAGACGCTCAGTGTTCTCGCCACCTCGCGGGACGGCGCGGTAGACGTGCACGCGGCCGACCTCACG
>CAYULG010000342.1:0-2605 GCA_964445365.1 uncultured Salinivenus sp.
TTCGCCAGCATCGACGACTTGAGGCGAGCGGCTTCCTCGGCCTCCTCCTTCGCCGACCGAAGCCTTTTCTCCCGGCTGATTTGCTCGGTGATGTCCTGTCCGAAGATGCTTCACCGCCCCCCCAGTCCAACTTTTCACACGGGTGCACCTCGGGGGGTACTTGTAAACTACCGCACAACGACCAGCTTCCGAGTCTCCGTAAAGTCCTCGCCCCGAACTTGCAGGAAGTACGTTCCGCTCGCCAGCTCCCGGCCCTCCGGGCGAATCAAGCGTGGGGTCTTTCCTCTCAACCGCTCGTCGAGAACCGTTCGTATCCGGCGGCCGAGCGCGTCGTAAAGCACCGCTTCGACCCGCTGGCTCTCCTTGACGACCACCTCTACCTGAGGGTTGCCCCGGGACGGATTGGGCTGGGGGCCATCAAGCGAGAATTGGCCTTCGATCGGCACGTCAACGGTCGTAGCGACTCCGACGCGCCTCCCGTTTTCTGGGCCGTTTTCCGTGACGTAGCGCAGCCGGTAGGCGTACTGGCCAGCAGTAGGGACCTCCCCCTCAAACTGGTAGCGGAGCGTGTCAGTTGAGATCTCGCCGGTGGCCTTCGACGGAACGAAGTCAACCTGTGTCCACGCCTCGCCCGTCTGTTGCGCCTCTGGCTGTTTCGCCCCTGGCGCAAGGGACCCGAGGCGCCGCTCAACGACGAAGCCCTCCCCATTTTGCTCCACCGTCGTCTGCCAGCGAAGCGATACCGGCGTGGTCGGAGCGTCGGGAGAAACGCTCGGGTCGGCCTGGAGGCCAAGCGGCGCCTTCACCAGTGGAAGAGGGGTCGTAACCAGTGAAAACGGCTGTGGTCCCTGCTCAAGCTCCCCTTCGTGAGAGACGCGCACCACGTGTGTCCCGTCCGCCGGGTCCTCAATGAAGACCTGCTCGATGTTGTCGCGGTCGTTGTCGCCGGTGGTGGCCGGCGTCTCGGGGGAAGAGGCGTCCAGAACATACGGTTGGTACTCAGTTCCGCCTGGCCCTTCGATCCTCACGTCGAGGTCGTTGACGAGCATTCGCTTGTCCGGGTTCAACGTTTGATCGGGCGGGACGCCTGCCGGGTCCGTCCAGGCAATCGTCGCCACGAGCGTATCCTCCCCGACGCTCAACACGTCGTGTTCGAAGACCTCCCCTTCCCGAAGCGCGGCTTCACGGAGGTAGGTGCCCGCTCCCTCGGTGTCGGTAGTTACCAGCCCGGCGGCGGAGGCGACGTCCATCAGTCCCCATCCGAACGCATAGTCGGGGCCTGGAGGGCCGGCTTCATTGGCCGTCTGGGCAAGCAGGGCCTTCACCGTCGAGGCCCGGGGAGAGCGCCCACCCCGGAGACGACGGAAGTGCTCCTGCAGCAGTGCAACTGATCCGCTGACGATCGGGGAAGACATCGACGTGCCGCTGAAGGTGCCGTAGTCGTCGTCGGACCCGGCGAGCGCAGAGTAGACGTCGACCCCTTTCGCTACAAGATCGGGCCTGATTCGCCCATCGTCGGTCGGGCCCCAGCTGCTGAAAGACGACATGGTAACGTCCTGCGGAGAATTGTATTCGCCCCCGGTGCCCTCGACCGCACCTACCGCGATGATGTTCTTGGCAGATGAGATGTCGCCGAGGGACTGGTGCCCGTTCTTCCCACCGTCCGGGTCCCGCACCTTCTCGGAGGTCACCCACTGTTCCTCATCCGGGTCCCAAACCAGATGCTCGGCCGGTTGGCTCGGTGGAACGTCGTTTCGATCGTTCCCGGCGGACTTGACGATAACGTGGCGGGGGGCGTTGTAAGCAATTTGGTCTATAGCCTGAGCCCGGGCTCCGTAGAACCCGAAGCGGTAATCCTCCGTCTCGCTGACGGATGGGTCTCCGAACCACCGCCACATCTGCTCTTCCTGGTCGTATCTCCATCCTTTGATAAATCCCCAGGAGTGGTTCGAAACCCTGAGGCCCTCGGCCGATGCGGATGCCAGTTCGCTCCCGGCGTCTCTGGTATCGTAGGAACGAACTCTTCCCTCGAAGGCCATGCCCTTGGCTTCTTCCTGGACCCCAGCCGCGGCCATCGTGCCCGCCACGTGGGTAGCGTGGTCGGTCGGCTCCCCCTCGTCTCGGACGTCAACCCGTCCCCCAAACTCTCGGTGGGAGGCCCGAACCACACCCCCAGGCTCCCAAATCCCGAGAGTCTCGGTCTGCCCGGTCAGAGAAAGCCCCAGGTCACCCCTCGGCCACACGTCGTCTACCGAGGAGGTCTCCGCCCCGCCGAGATTAGCGTTGCCGACGTAGACCGGCTGTCCATCCCGGACGTCCTGCAGCACCGCGACGCGCCCCTCCCCCAGCTCTATGCGAAGAGGAGCGCCTGTTCGCCTGGCGAATGCCCGCACCTTTTGTCGCCGGCGCTCCGACTCAGCCGCTAAGTCTTGTGCTAGCTCTTCGAGACGCACCTGTCGGTCGTCGTCTCGGGGCTGGGGATCGTCTTGCGCCCGAGCGTCGGCTGGGCCTAAAAGAGCTGGGCCTAAAAGAGCTGAGCCCAAAACAAGTGCGCATCCCAGAAGCACAGTGCTCCATCCAATCTGCGCCTGCATCGTCCAGTTCT
>CAYULG010000343.1:0-2601 GCA_964445365.1 uncultured Salinivenus sp.
AGCCACAGATCGTACGGAAGAGAGCAAGTATCTAAACGTGCGGCCCTTCTCTCTTGCGCGCCCAGAGATGAGTCGCTACGCCCTGAGGACGGCCCGGCGAACCTATGCACTTCAGTCTCTCCGGGCCGCCTCTTCGGCAGAAGGAATGCCATTTTGTGACGGGCCGTCGGTGGCACGGCGAGTGAGAAAGAGGCCGACGGCTACTAGCAGAATTTCGCCGATGAGACCGAAGAGAAAACGGCGGGTCATGCTCTTCAACAGGCGCGGGAGGAAGCGCACCGCCGCGTAGAAGCCAAGGAAGCCGAGGAGTCCCTGAACGAGTCGCGAAGCGGGGGACGAATCGGAAAAGGGAATGCGCATGGAACCAGGTTGTGAGTGTTGAGCGCCTCCTAGCGGTGGTGCATTTTTGCGATCCGATCTCTCATAAACACGGAGCGAAAACGCCACTAGCTTTCTTTGATCGGCGCGGCGGGGACAAAGATCCGACGCCTGTGCCGCGGTCCAACCGGCGCCGCACCGGTCGTTCTCCGCTGCCGCGGCTGAGACTTTTGTTCGTTGGTTACACTTCCCATCGGATCCTGCCCGTTTTCGTACATGTTTCAACTATCGTCTAATGCTCAGAAAACACCCTCTCGCGCAGGTCGCATCCGTTGCTTTCCCTCTCGCGCCAGTTGCGTCTCCACACGCGGGATGTCTTTTACGTTCGTTCTGATATGATCCCCTTCTCCCCCGCTCGACGGCTCGCTACACTCGTCCTTGTTCTCTTTTTCTGTCCTCTTCTCGCGTCCTCGTCGACGGCGATAACGCAGAAATGCTGTCCGAACGTGCGGGTGGTAGCCGGGGTGCACGTTGAGGAACAGACAGGGACCCTCTCCCCAGCGGAGGCGGCCCTGCTGCGCCGGCTGTCGGAAAAGATGCTTCCCCTTCCCGACACGATCCGCGTCCGAACCGACTCGGTCCACTACGGGGTGTACTCGCCCATCGGCGGAACAGTGATTTCGCTGAGCACCGATCGGTTCCGGGCCCCCGACAGCCTGTCTCGAACGGCCCCGTATCTCTACGGGCGGACGGACGCCGCGGCGGAAAGCTACAAGTACCCTGCGCCCCGGTACACGCACACCCTGGCCCATGAGGTGGCCCACTTCCTCGCCCCCCATCTCAACGCCACTGATCCCCGTCCGGCTTGGGGAATCGCCGGAAGCATCGGCAAGGGTCGGCGGGCCCGAGAGGTAGAGGCCGATATCATGGCGGCGATCCTGCAAGAGATCGCCTTCGGGACGGAGTTGAAAGCACTGGGGTATCCTCGCTCCGTGTCCATTCCCGGCGTCGGGTCGCGCAGCATCCAGGCCCTCATTCGGGAGTACCGCGGCATCATTGCGGACACGTGGCGGCTTCCCGCTGCTGGAACGTAAGGGGGGATCGAGCATCGACTCAATCGTTCTCGTTGGCCAGCTGGCCGCAGGCGGCGTCGATGTCCTGCCCCCGGCTCCGGCGCACCGTGACGGTGACCCCTTCCTGCACGAGGACCTGTACGAAGCGGTCGAGCTGCTCCTCGGACGTGCGCTCAAAGTTGAGGCCCTCGACCGGATTGTACATCAAGAGGTTGACCTTGCTCGGCGCCCAGCGCGTGATCTCGGCGAGGTTGCGGGCGTCCGCCTCGCTGTCGTTGACCCCTTTAAAGAGACAGTACTCGTAGGTGAGCCGGCGCCCCGTCTTCTCGGCGTAGTACTGAATGGCCTCTTTCAGCGCCGGGAGGCTTGTCTTCTCGGCCTCGTTCACCGGCATGATGCTGCTGCGCGTCTCGTTGTCCGGCGCGTGCAACGACACTGCCAGGTTCGACCGAACCCCGTCGTCGGCTAGATCCGCGATCCGGCGCGCCAGGCCCACCGTGGAGACGGTAATCTTCTGCGCCGAGAGGTTGAGGCTGTCCTCGTCGGTAAGGATGTCGATGCTATCGAGAACGGCGTCGTAGTTGAGCAGGGGCTCGCCCATACCCATGAACACGACGTTCGTCACGGGCCGTCCGAAGCGCTCCTCGGCCACTTCGTTTATGTGCCACACCTGGTCGAAGATGGCGCCGGGCGTCAGGTTTTCGCGAAAGCCCATGAGGCCGGTCGCGCAGAACTCACACCCCATCGCGCAGCCGACCTGGCTCGACACGCAGACCGTGAGGCGCTGCGCCTCGCCTTGCTCGTCGAGGGCGGGGATGAGCACCGTCTCTGCCTCCCGCCCCGACGGAAGCTGGAAGAGGGCCTTCACCGTCTGGTCGGCCGCCTGCTTCTGATCAACGATCTCGATGTCCTCGACCGTGGCGTCGCGCTGGAGCCCCCGCCGCATTCGCTCTGGGAGGTTGGACATGTGCTCGAAGTCGGACACGCCCTTGCCATAGATCCAGTTGAACAGCTGATCGCCGCGGTAGCGGGGGGCGCCGTGCTCGACGACAAACTCTTCCAGCGCCGCACGGTCCATCGTCTTCAGGTCCACGCGGTCCTCGGCGGTGCCGACGGTATGAGAGGCAGTCTTGGGTTTGGGCATATCAGTTAGGCCGAACGCCGGAGGCGAGGGGGACGTTTCACATCGAACGGCCGACGGCAGTCGGCG
>CAYULG010000344.1:0-2593 GCA_964445365.1 uncultured Salinivenus sp.
ACTACTTTCAACGGGCCGAGCGTCATCTCCGGACGCAGCCCGACACCCTCTCTTTCGACTCCCAACTCCAGGCCCGGTTGCGCCACGCGCAGGCCGATTTTCTCCTCGAACAAACGCTAAACACACGCTTTGAGCGGGACTCCTTGCGACGTGCTGCCGATCTTGCCCGACGGGGCCGCTCTCTCATCTCGTCCACCTCCGAGCCCCACGCCCGTATGGCAATCCCTCTCTCCGAGAGCCTCGGGTACCTGGGCATGTTCGAGGCGGCCTACCGATTAAACAGAACGGTTCGTCAGTATGCCCGGTCTCAGGACAACGCTCGTCTACAGACCCTTGCTCTACTGAAGCTCGGTGCGCTCCATACGCAAACTGAACGGTGGGCGCAAGCCGACTCGATGTTGAAGGAGGCCCTCTCTCGGGCCGAGGAGCTCAGAAACCTCGAATACCAGCGCCGTGCGTTGCGGGACCTGGGCCGTCTCCACGAACTTCGAGAGCACTGGGCCGAGGCAGAAGCCTTTTACCGGGAGGCCACAGACGTGGTCGAACGCTATCGCGAGTCGCTTACGGCCTCCCAGTGGTCGATGACCGCCTTCGCCCAGTGGCGGGACGTGCACCGAGGGCTCGTTCGGGTCCTTCTCGCACAGCGACGGCCGCGCGAGGCCCTTGTCGCCCTCGACCGCTCTCGTGCCCGCCATCTCCAGGACCTGCGCACCCAGGCCCGAGTATCCACTCAGCTCCCCCCCAAAGACCGGGCCCGGCTCGACAGCCTCTCGGGCGCACTTACCGACGTGCGAAACCGGCTGGGAGAAGCCGCTCTCTCCGACAGTGGCCGGGCCGAACTGCACACGCAAGAAGCCTTCTTGATGGCGGCCCGCCAACAGCTTCTGCGGCTCGACTCAGATCCCGACCGCCCCTCCCTCGCTGCCATCGCCGAAACCCTTGGCCGTAAAGACCGGGCGCTCGTCTCGTACTTTCTCGACGATCCCTGGCCGGTCTACGATCGGTCCCCGCGTTCGGTGGCATTCGTCCTCACCGACGATTCGCTCCGCACCGTTCCGCTGCCCGGCCTCACCCAGGACACCGTTCGGTCGCACGTGGAGGCCATCTCGCCCCTGTTTGGCTCTCGCGACCAACCGGACCGGGCCAATGCCATGCACTTTGACCTTCGCCCCCTGCACCGCCTCTATGACCTGGTCTATGCCCCGGTCGCGGACCACCTGCCGGACAATCGCCCCCTCACGGTGATCCCCGATGGGCCGCTCTTCAACGCTCCATTTTCTATGCTCGTCTCCTCGATGCCCGGCGGGCGCTACAGCCCATCCGAGGCCCGGTACGTGCTCCACGAGCGCCCAACGTCACTGGAGCTGGCCTCCTCCCTCGTGACCGACACGGCCCGCCGAAGTGCCGAGTGGTCCCGGTTCGAACCGGAGGTGGCTGCGTACGGCGTCTCCCACTTCGACACGCTCCAATCCGTGCCTCCGCCCCTGCGCACGGCCCTCCCGGAAGCCGTCTCCGGCTCGTCGCTGGCCCTCCCCTCCCTGCCCGGGGTCGAGCAAGAACTGCGGGCCCTGAAGTCCACCGTCCCCGACGCCCACGTGTCCCTCGACGAGCAGGTGTCCGAGCCCGACTTCTGCCGATCGGCCCGCACGGCGGGCGTGCTTCACGTGGCGTCCCACACCGTCGTCAACGCCTCCTCTCCCCTCCGAAACGCCATCTTTCTGCGTCCCGCCCCGGGCAACGCCCGGGATGCCGGCGTCCGCCCCGATTCCGCCAGCGCCGTGTCCGGGGCCTCCGACGGCGTGCTCTTTCTCCACGAGCTTCAAGGGCAACGGACCCGTCTTCCGATGGTGGTCCTCAGTGGCTGCAGTACGGCCAGCGGGACACTCCGCGGCGGCGAGGGCATGGAGGGCCTGCAGTATGCCTTTCGGGCGATGGGGGCCCAGTCGACGGTGTCCACGCTCTGGCCCGTGGCCGATCGGGTCAGTGTGGACCTCATGGACGCCTTCTACGCGCACCTGCAAGACGGTCACCCGAAGGACGTTGCTCTTCGACAGGCTCAGCTGGACTTTCTGGAGGCGAATCCTCAGAAGGCCAGTCCCTTCTTCTGGGCCCCTCCGGTGCTATATGGATCACCGGCGCCGCTCCCCCTCGACGGACCGTTCCTTTCAGTCCGGGCGTGGTGGGCCATCGCCCTCGGCGGACTGATTTCCGTCCTGGTCCTCGGCTGGTGGCTCTGGTCCCGCAACGTGCTCTCGGTGCGGCAACCACAGGCTTCGTGACGCCCGGCGGGGAGAGCAGTCCCGCTCTCTGCAAGAGCTTGACGCCCGCACTGGCTTCTCGTTTGTTGGGGATGCGCCGGCCTCCGTCATCGTCCTTGTTCGCATGTCCGAGCATCCCGCCCTTTTCGAGCAACTGCAGTCCCTGGCTACCGAGCAGCGCAACCCCCACTCCACCCACATCGACACCGCGTCGGTGGCGGAGATCCTGCGCGTCATCAACACCGAAGACCATCAGGTCCCCATCGCGGTGCGGCGCGAACTGGATCACGTGGCCGAGGCCGTGAAGATTGTCGTGGAGGCGTTCGAGAACGACG
>CAYULG010000345.1:0-2591 GCA_964445365.1 uncultured Salinivenus sp.
CGACCTCTGCCATACCGGCCCGTCGGCGGTCGGGCCGATATGGCTTTGTGTTCGGGCCGCGGGGGCGGGGCGAGCGGTGCTCGCCGAACGCGCGAGAGGTGGTATTGCCCGGCGTCGCCGACCGGCCTCTCGGCGACAGGTGGCGACGGGGAGGTCCAGCTTAGCTGGACTGCCGGGGGGAGCGAAACCCCAGACGGATACAACGTTTATCGGGGGACTTCCTCATTCGACGAGCTCTCCGCCGCCGAGAAGGTAAATGAGTCTCCTGTCGGCAGCACCTCTTACACCGACCGGGGAGTAGAGAACGGCACGGAATACTTCTTTCGCGTGACGGCCGTCGGAGAGGGGGGAACTGAGAGCCGCCCGTCCGGGCAGGCAAGCGCCACGCCGATGGCAGAGGGCCTTGCCCCGCCGGTAAGGCCGACGGCCGTCTCTCCGCGCCCTCCCGGGGAGGCGTTCTGGGTACGCGTGCAGGTTGGAAGTGATGAGCAGCCGGTGGAGGATCTCTTCGGGATGAGCTTTACGCTGGAGTACGACGCCTCCCGCCTAAGCGTCATGAACGACGAGGCCGGGGTGTTTTTTGGGGACGATGTGGTCTACACCTCCAACAACGACGGGGAGATCGGCATTGGGATCAGCCGCAAGTCTGGCGCCGGGGGAGTCAGCGGGACTGGCGTTGTGGCCCGCGTGAAATTTGTAGCCGAAAGTGGCGTGGCCGGCGGCACGGAGCTAGGCTTTTCTCTCGGTGAGGTCGAGGCCAACGACCCCGACGGAACCCCCATTGCTCTCAGCCCACAGGACCGCTCTGTAACGATCAGCTCGGTTCCCCCTCTCCGTCCGCAGGTGACCTCTCCCCAGACACCAGGAGAGGAGTTTGAGGTCGGCATAAGGGTCGGAAGCGAGGCATATTCAGTCTCAGGCCTCTTCGGAACGAGCTTCACGCTTGAATACGACAGGGAGCGCGTCTCCGTCGTAGGCGACGAGGCGGGTCCGCTTCTGGGAGACGACGTCGTGTACACGTCAAACGATGATCCCTCCACGGGGGAGATCGGCATTGGGGTCAGCCGCAAGTCCGGCGCTGGAGGCGTAGATGGCAGTGGGGTGGTGGCCCGGGTGCAGTTTCGGGCGGGAGGAGGCGCGCCAGAAGGAACTTCGGTTTCGTTTGCCCTCGCGGAGGCCCGGGCTAACGATTCCGGCGGAGATTCTATCGAACTTCGCCCGGAGCAGGGCGAGATCCTGCTCCGCACGCCGGCTGCCTCGCAGGCAACTGCCGTAAGTGGGGACGGGCCTGTAGACTTCGGGGAAACCGGTGTAACGGTTGACTTTGCCGGAATCGAGGGGTCAGGCACCGCCTCGGTTCGAAAGTACGAGACCGGCCCCGACCGTCCGGTGAACATTTCCGAACAGAACCTCGGCGGCTACCGATTTGTGATGGAGACTGGACCCGGGCTGAGCATCGGAAGCGGTACGGAGGTACGGTTCGACGTGGGGTCGCTCGGAGGCATCTCAGCCCCGGAAGATGTGGTGGCGTACGAGCGCCCGCAAACGGGACGGGGCCCATTCGACCGGCTTTCGACCTCGTTCGACGCCGGGGCGGGGGAGCTTGTGGTCCAGACCGATAGCTTCAGCGAGTTTGCATTTGCGAGCAACAGCTCGGGAAACCCGCTCCCGGTGGAACTGGTGGCCCTCGAAGCGAGGCAGACTGGCGAGGACGCCGTCCGAATCGCCTGGACGACGGCCAGTGAACGAGAGAACGCAGGGTTTCATGTGCAGCGGAAGAGCGGAAACGTCTCCGGCCGAGACGCCTCCGGCGAAAACTCCTCCGGCAAGGGCTCTTGGCAAACCGTCGGGCAGGTCGAGGGAAAGGGAAGTGCGACGGAACGGGCGTCGTACCGGTTCACCGATGAGGAACTGCCTTACGAGGCAGACCAGCTCGTCTACCGGCTCAGGCAGATCGACACGGATGGAACGGCTAGCTATTCGAAGAGGGTCGTTGTCGAGCGGGGCCCGGCGGACATTCGACTGTTGAACCCTCATCCGAATCCGGCCCGGACGCGCGCCGCCGTTCAGTACGCCGTGCCGAAGACCTGGGAGGTGAGCGTCCGGCTCTACGACGCGCTCGGGCGGCGGGTGCGCACGATCGCCGACGGCCAGAAAGGAGGCCGGTACGAGAAGACCATTGACGTGAGCGAGCTCCCGAGCGGGACGTACTTCCTTCGGCTCCGGGCGGGTGGGCAGACGAAAACGCGGCAACTAACCGTGGCCCGGTAGCCCGCTTCTCATGAGAAATCACGCGTGGGTCAGCTGGTCTCCGGCGCCCTGTCGGCGGCTCGGCCCGCCGACCTCCGGGTCGAAGTACATGAACCGGCGTTCCTCCGGTTGCTGAGGTCCGGCGGGACACCGATGGAATCGTGCCTCGCCGACCCCTTGGGCAACGTAGCGGTCCTTTTTCGCTTCCGAAACGGTTTCCTTGTGCTCCAGGGGCGGGAGCCTGCCGGGACCCGTAGGACTTTCTCCTTCAGAGGCAGAATCGGGCAGGGCGTACCCCTCGGTGATAGCGGCATAGAGCCAGGCCCCGGGCTTCCGGATGG
>CAYULG010000346.1:0-2567 GCA_964445365.1 uncultured Salinivenus sp.
CAGAGGTCGGCCAGGTTAAAGACTTCGATCTCACTGTCGGCAACGCTGTTTTCGAGTTCCATCAGGTGAGCGAGCGGTTATGGCAGAGAGGAACAGTGGTTCGTCGAACCGACGGAGGGAAGCGTGGGTTTCCGGGTTGGGGTTGAAAGTTGAAGGTGGGAAGGTTGAAAGGGGAGAAGTGGGAAAAGGGGGAGTTGGGAGCAGGCGGTTACGTGTTGCTCGCGGAGGACTCGGACTCAGGGTTCTGGCTTTCGGTCTCGACGAGTGAATAGACGGCGTCGAGGGAGAGGTCTAGGTCCAGGAACTCACAGTGGAGGGCGGCCTCCCGGCCCTTGACCGAACGGACGATCCACTCGTCGCCCCGCCGCACGTACTGCGTAAGGATGGGCGCTGATGGAGACGCAATCCAGTACTCCTGGAGGCTGTCGAGATTCAGGTACGCTTCGAGCTTGTCCTGATGATCGCGATCGGACGTAGACTCGGACGTGACTTCCACCAGGAGCTCCGGATTCACGAGCGACGGGGGCGATTCATCTGTGTACTCGGGCTCTCCGCAGAGGACAACCACGTCGGGGTAGACGTATCTCGTCTCGCTGACCTTGACGCGCTGGTCGGAGGTGAAGCTCCGACAACCCTGAGGGCGAAGTTCGGAATAGAGCTCGCCCTGGATGTTGTCCTTCACGAGATTGTGGTCGGGTGTCGCGCCGGCGAGGAGCCACACGCGGCCGTCCAGATATTCGTATCGGCCCTCGTTAAGTTCGGCGTCGGCCTCCAGGTACTCCTCGACGGACAGGCGGCGCTGGGCAGTGGCGGGGGGCATGGCGGCCGTTCGGTAGAATCAACGATCACGGGCTCGACAAACGAACGTGGGCGAGCGCCGCCAGGTTCGAAGGCCGTTTCCTTACGGCATCCGCTTCAGGAGGCGGCGCAGGTCGGAAGTGCTGAGCGACGTGTTTTCGATGGACTGCTGCTCGCGGACGATCTGCCGCCACTGGCGCTGGGCGTCCTCGTCCCCACCCCGGACGGTTTCGGCGAGGTCATTGAGGCGGCGGCCCAGGTCGAGCCAGTCGTCGAGATCCGCCTGGAGGGGATCGGCCTGCCAGAGCACGGCGAGTGCGGCGCGGGCCTCTTCGTCCCAGAGCGCGCCGTAGCGGTCGAGGTAGTCCTCGGCGTAGAAGGGCTCGCCACTGTCGATGCCGTGCCAGACGTCGGTATCGGGCGGGGGCTCGTCGAGGAGGAGCGGGGCCACATACACATTCTGGAAGATGGCTTCTCGCCAGCGCCGGAGGGCGGCTTTCGGCTGGTCGTCGCGGAAGAGGGCGAGGCCCCAGCAGAACCGATGGTGCGGTTCGCCCCAGTCGTCAGGGTACTGTTCTGCGTACTGGTTGTAGGCCGCCAGGGCCGCGTCGAGGGCCCCCGCCAGCTGGTAGAGCGGGCCGATTTCAAAGCGGGCGCCCTGGTTGTCGCCGGGATTGAGGCGGAGCAGGACTTCGTACTCGGCCGCCGCTTCCTCGTAGCGACCCGTTTCGCGATAGAGCCGGGCTAGGCCCTCGCGGGCCCGCATGTAAGGTCGCGTGTCGATTTCCTCCCACCAGTAGAAGGCGTTCGGGGCTTCGGTGCCCAGCGTGTCCCGGGCGAGCTCGTATGCCGTGTCGTAGTGTTCTTCGGCGGCCGTCAGGTCGCCGCGGTCGAGGGCCACGGCGGCAAGGCCGTTGTAGGCGTCTGCCAGCATGTCGTCGATCCCGAGCGCCTCCTCGAAACACTCGGCGGCAAACGCCACTTCTCCCTGTGACAGGGCGTCCCAGCCGTCGTACACCAGTTCTTGGGCGTCCTGGTAGGCATCGTCGTCCCGAAAGCCGAACGGCAGGTGCCAGTGGGACTGTCCGGCCACCTCGGTCAGGGGCTCGCCCTCCGGAAGGTGACCGAGATCGCGTTCGATCCGGCGGCGGAGGGCCTGGGAGAGATAGCGCGGGTCGGCCGTCGTCAGGTCTAGAGCGTCGGCGATCTCGCGGTACTTCTTGCTCACGGTGATATCGGACACGTCGAACCAGTCCGCCACGTCCCCCTGGCTGACGTTGTTGCCCAGCTGCATCTGGTCGATGACGTACAGCAGCGCGGCGGCCCACGTCTCGGGCTTCTGCGTGCGACTGACGTCCGTTTCGTCGGCGAAGTCGTGCCAGATCTGGACGGCTGCGTCCAAGAGGGGGCCCTCCAGGAAGGGGGCGGCCGTGTCGCGGAGGCAGTCCTCAACGGCGTTGACGACCTGGGCTTGTCGGTCCGTGTCTGCGGTCATGGGGCGGGGAGGCGCAGGCATTCAGGGAGGGGCGAAGAGGAAAGGGGCAGAGTCAACAGCCGCCGGGCGACCGGCACCCGTGTCGAAGATGCATACGGAGACCCTCGTCGGCTCGTTTGGGTTCCCCGGAACGGGGCGTCGTCCCTCAGTCGCTCAGCGAACGTCGTCGCCGGCATCAATTTCATCCGCGAGGCGGTCGAGGTACGTGCGCATGAACGCGGCTCGGCGCTCGGCCTCTGCGCGTCCCGCCTCGGTCTGCATCGTGTCCGGGAGG
>CAYULG010000347.1:0-2565 GCA_964445365.1 uncultured Salinivenus sp.
AGTCCTCCGTGCCGATGGCCGGAAGCAGAAACGCATCGATAATGTTCACCTGCCCGGCAATGATGCCCCCCGCCGCAATACCGATGAAGAGGGCGCTCACCACCTCCTGCAGCCAGAAGGCCAGCACGATGGCGATCAGCGGCGGCAGGACCGACCAGAATCCGTAGTGCCCCTCGGTTTTCGGAATGTCCCCGGCGAAATACACGGCCAGGCCGAGTCCGCCTAGGACCAGAGCTGCAACCACCCATCGACGCCACCACGGAGTGCGATCGTCGGGCTCGTCGGGGGACGCAGACGCAACGGATCCCGATTCTTGAACGTCGGTCATCGCGGAATCGGGCTCGGAGGGGTCGGACATATGAGAACTCGGGTTATTCGGATCAAACTGCAGCCCCCAATTAAGGCATCGACAGCCACGGACGCCAACTGACGTTACGGGGCGGGTTCGTCCGGGGGCCCGGCGCCGTTGCCTTCGACGACTCTGCCCACGTCCCGCATCACCTCTTCGACGACCGACGAGGCCTCCTTTTCAGCGCGCTCCAGGGCCTCCACGGCCACAGACGCCCCATTGTCTCGCCGCTCCAGCACTACGAGGGCAGCATGGCACGGGGCATCTCCGGCGTCTCCGGCTCCTCCCATGGGACGGACCGAGGCCACCCGCCATCCGCGCTCCAGTTCGAGATTCAATTCCTTAAGCCCCTCGTGGCCGTCGGGTCCGGTACGGACAATGAGTGCTTTTTGGGTCATTGATTCTGAGACTGGTCCTGCAAAGGATTGGTGCGGGGCGAACGCCCGACGCCGTAAGATGTTGGAAACTTCTCTTTCCTGTGTATTGCGTAGTGCGTATTGCGTAAATAGGCCGCAATTCCAGATACGCAATACGCAATACGAACTACGAATATCCTCATGCGCATCGGACTCATCTACGATACCTTCGACGCGTACCCGTGGCCCGACGACGCGCCGCCGGACGCTGACGCCGAGTATGAGCCGGAGGAGACGGTCGACACCCTGGCGGCAGCGGTAGAGCACCTCGGGCACAAACCAGTGCGGGTGGGTACATCTTTCGATCTCCGCGAGGACCTCGACGCTGGGCTGAACCTCGACGCCGCCCTCAACATCGCCGAGGCCGCCCACAGCCGAAACCGCGAGGCCTACGCGCCCATCCTGCTGGAGATGGCGGGCGTGCCCTGCCTGGGCTCCGATGCCCTCACGCTCTCCGTGACGCTGGACAAGGCCTGGACGAAAGATCTCGTCGCGGCCGCCGACGTGCCCACCCCGTCCCATCGTGTCTGCAGCGGCGCCGCGGACGTGGCCCCTGAGGACCTTCCCCCCTTTCCCCTCTTCGTGAAACCGCGCCACGAGGGCACCTCGAAGGGCATCACCCCCCAAAGCAAGGTCGACGACACGGCGGCCCTCCGGCGCGAGGTAGATCGGGTCACGACCACCTACGACCAGGACGCCGTCGTAGAAGGGTTCGTGGCGGGAGGCGGCGAGTTTACGGTCGCGGTGGTGGGGCACGACCCGCCCGAGGCCCTACCAGTGCTCCAGCGCGGGGTGGAGCCCACGACGGGCCTCGGCCTGCACGCCCTGGAGCACCGCGGCGCCCCCACGGCCAATCGGGACTGGGACTACGAACTGCCCGGCACCCTCACGCCCGACCTCGAAGACCGCCTGCAATCGCTTACGCTTCGCGTCTTCGATCGGCTCGACTGCCGCGATTTCGCCCGGGCCGACTTCCGCGTGGACGCCGACGGGCAGCCCTGGTTTTTGGAGATCAATCCGCTCCCTACATTCGCCCCCGATGACACGTTTGCCATCGTCGCCGAACTGATGGGGCGCGACTACGTCGACTACCTGGCCGAGGTGTTCGAGCGCGGACTGCGGCGGCTCGACCGGATGTGAACGCTCGGCGTGCCTCTTTGCACTCGGCCGCCAAGCGCGGAGGGCAAAAGCTGTGCGGCTCGGGCGTTTGAGCAACGATTGGCCAATGGCCCCGTAGGACGAACGCAGATATTATTGTGGAGGGCGACTGTCACCGTCCCCCTCCTCCCGACGAGCGATCCCTCCGACGGGTTGCGGTCGACCGGCCCCTGCCAACCCGCAGTTCAGCTTCAGTTTGCACCGACAGCACTTCTGCCATGGCCCCATCTGAATCGCGTCCAGGCCCCAATCATCCGAAGTGGACCGACTGGCGCTGGCAGATGCAAAACCGCATCCACGACGCCGAGGCCCTCCGCGAATGGATCGACCCGACCGACGACGAGCTGGCGGCCATCGACCGGGCGGGCGACGCGTTCCGGTGGAACATCACGCCGTACTATGCGGCCCTGATGGACCCGACCGACCCCTCGTGCCCGGTGCGTCGGCAGGTCGTCCCGAGCCTGGACGAGTTCGGGGACGACATCGTGGACGAGATCGATCCGCTGGATGAAACCGGACACTCCCCGGTCAAAAACCTGATCCACAACTACGAGGACCGCGTTGCCTTTTGCGTCACCGCCGAGTGTGCCATCTACTGCCGCTACTGCCTGCGCAAGCGGATGGTGGGCGACGCCGAGTACT
>CAYULG010000348.1:0-2556 GCA_964445365.1 uncultured Salinivenus sp.
CGACAACTACGACTTCGAGACCGACATCCTAGCGGCCTCGATCCGGCATCCCACCCACGTCAAGCGCGCGGCGCTGGCCGGGGCCGATGTGGCCACGATGCCGTTCGAGACGCTCATCGACCTCCTGGATCATCCGCTCACCGATCGCGGGCTGGAGCGCTTCCTCGACGACTGGGAGGAGTACAAGGAGGCCCGAAAGGCCGAAGCCGGCATGGCGTAGTGTCGGCCGCGTTTCTCGGGGGCGGAATTTTCTTTTTCCGATGCGGGGGAGGGACGAGACCCCGTGTCGTCACATTCGATTCTTCCGTCTGTATCGCTGCTTATGAAATTTCTCGCCCTCGGAGACACGGAGGACATCGGCGCGAGCTGTCACTTTCTCGACATCGAGGGGACCGGGATCGTTCTCGATTCTGGCACCGATCCAAGCCGCGACGGGCCCGACTCGTTGCCCCGGTTCGACTGGGTCCGCGACCGGGCCCAGAGCTACGTCGATCACGCCCTCATCACGCATGCCCATCACGACCACATGGGCAGCCTTCCGGTGCTGGTGGAGGAGTTTCCGCACGTGATGGCGCACATGACCGACGCCACAAAGCAGTTGCTTGACTTCCTGCTGCCCGCGTCGGCGCGCCTCCAGAAGAAGCGGTACGACCAGAACGAAACCCAGCACGAGCCGCTCTTCCGGGAGGATGATCTCGACTTTCTGAGTCACGTCTACCTCAGCCACGAATTGGAGGCAGACTTTGACCTGACGGGAATGGAAGGGGGCTCGGTCACGGGATGCTTCTACTCGGCGGGGCACATTCTCGGGTCGGTGGGAACGGAGCTTCGGTTCGAGGAAAATGGAGAGAAGCGGCGGCTCTTTTACACCAGCGATACGAACATGCAGCCCCAGTCCATCATTCCCGGGGGCGAGTACCCGTCGACGACCGACGTGCTCGTGCTCGAAACCACGCTGGGGGCCGACGAGGAGTCTGAGCAGACCAGCCGGCCCGAAGAGGTGGAGAAGTTTCGGGACACCCTCGGCCAGGTGATCGAGCGGGGAGGCACGGCTCTCATTCCGGTGTTCGTGATGGGACGGGCCCAGGAGATGCTGTCCATGCTCCAGCGCCTGAAGGACGAGGGCACCATTCCGCGGGATGTGCCCATCTACACGGCAGGGTCCATGCGGGCCATCGCCGGCCTCTACGACGACACTCGCGAAACGACGCCCCGGCTGGACGAGGATTTCAAGGTCTACGACGTGGATCAGGAGCGGGTGCCCTACGACAGCGACGAAAAGACGGAGATGCTGGAGGGGCCCGGCATCATGGTGGTGAGCAGCGGCATGATGTTCGAACCTACGCTCTCGAATGTCCTCGCGCGCCGGATCGTGGAGAACGAGCGCGACGCGGTGCTCATCGTGGGGCATGCCGTGGAGGGGACGCCGGCGCGGCGCCTCCAGGACGCGGCGGAGGAGGGACCGGGCGCACCTGTCATGCTGGCGGAGGGACACGGTCCGCAGCCCGTCTACTGCACGGTCGAGCGGTTTCGGTTTTCCGGTCACAGCCACCGCCGCGACCTGTTGACGATCGTCGACGACCTGGCGCCGGAGACCGTGCTGCTGGTACACGGCGAGCCGGAGGCCCAGGCCTGGATGCAGGACCATATTGACGCGCAGCACCCGGAAATCGACGTCCGCCGGCCCGACTGGGGCGAATTGATCGAGGTGTAGGCGCGAATCCGTTTGGGGGATTCGGGTCTGAAGAGGGGAAGGATGGACGTAGGTGCGGATCGACCATCCCTCCCCGCTCCTCTTCCTTACGAGACCATGCGGAACTGATGCACTGCGCCGGGGCTGCTCTCAGTGGTGTGATCGTATCGGTTACGCCAGACGGTCGGTGGCCCGGGCGCCGTTTTCGAGGTGGCTCGTGTCATTCCGGGTCCGGATGTGCCACGTTTCGTCCCGACGCACCACGCGGGTGAGGCTGGCGAGGGGACAGCCCGGGTCGGGCACGTCCTGGCCGATGAGGCCGTGCAGCACGCCCAGCACCGTCATGCCGTGGCCCACGAGCAGCAGGGTCTCTGTGTCGAAGCGCTCCGCCAGGCACTGACCGCTGGCCCCGATGCGGCCCAGCGACTCGTGCCGCGATTCGGGATGGGTGGGCGTGCGGCACGGCTCGTGGCCCGTCTCGACGGGGCCGTATCGCTCGGCGAGGGTCGACGGGGCGAGCGTCTCGGCCTTCGTGTCGAACCAGTCGGGATTTTGCCACTCGCCCAGGCCCGGCTCCAGGTGAACTGGCAGATCGAGGGCCTCGGCCGCCGGTCGGGCGGTCTCGACGGCACGCAGGAACGGGGAGGAGACGATGCGGTCCACGTCGAGCGTCCCGATCCGCCGCCCCAGTTTCCGCGCCTGCTCCACGCCGTCCGGGGACAGGGCCGGGTCGTGCGGGCGGTCGGCCGTCTCGGCCCAGTCGGGGTCCGCAAAGTCCTGTCGGTTGGCGTGGCGGGCGAGCCAGATGGTTTGCATGGAGGGACAGGCGTACTGCGTGAAGGAGACGCCAAACCGGGATGGGG
>CAYULG010000349.1:0-2553 GCA_964445365.1 uncultured Salinivenus sp.
CCCCGGTACCAGGACACGAGGCTGGGCAGGCCCGACTCCACGAAGCGGTCCCCGAGGGGCTTCATGACGTAGACGTGCAACAGGTACAGGGTGGGAACGGCTACGCCGATTACCACCAGCGTTTTCCAGTTGGCCAGGCCCAGCGTGACGCCGAGCAGAAGGATGAGGGCGGCGCTCCCGTAACGGGCCACGGCGGGCCACTGGCGCCAGCCGCCCGACGACTCGTCCTCGTTCCCTTTCACCCGCACGAAGAAGCCCGTGATCACTGGATTAATGACGAGCGCCACGAACAACGAGCTTGCCAGGGTGATGATGAGGGTCAGGGGCAGGTAGCTCATAAACTCGCCGATGATGCCGGGCCACAGCAGCATCGGCGCGAAGGCCGAGAGGGTAGTGGCGGTGGCGGCCACCACGGGAGCGCCCACCTCCGCCGTGCCGAGGCGCGCGGCCTCCCAACGCGAATAGCCCTCCTCCCGGAAGCGGTAGATGTTCTCGATGACCACCACGGCGTTGTCCACCAGCATCCCCAACGCGATGATGAGGGAGAAGAGGATGATGAAGTTGAGGGTGTATCCGAGCCCCTGAAAGACGAGGAACGTGGTGAACATCGACAGGGGAATGGCGATGCCCACGAGCGTCGCGTTGCGCACGCCCAGGAAGAACAGCAGCACCGCGATGACGAAGATGAGCCCGCTGATGATGTTGTTCTCCAGGTCCGTGACCAGCGACTCCACGTTTTCGCTCTGGTCGCCGGTGATGAGCACCTCGGTTCCACTCGGAAAGTCAAAATCGCTGAGGGTCGTTCTGACCCTGTCGGCCGTCTCCAGGATGTTTGCTCCGGGCCGTTTCGTGATGTTGAGGGTGATCACCTGGGCGGTGCGGCGGTCCGATTCGGGGACGGTCACCAGTTCGCCCTCCTCGTTCTCCCGCTTAAAGATCCGGAGGCGCGAGTAGCTCGACCGGTCCTTAAAGTCGAAAACGGCGTCCGCCACGTCGCGCACGTACACGTTGCGGCCATCTTCCGTCGTCTTCACCACCAGGTTCTCGATCTGATTGGCCGGATCGTCGAACTGCCCGTCCACCCGTACCAGGTAGTTGAGACGATCAATGTCGATCGACCCCCCGGGAATATTCGTGTTCTCGCTCTGGATTGTGTTGATGAGGTCGTTGAAGCTCACACTGTGGCTCTTCAGCGCCGCCAGGTCGGCATTTACCTGGACCTCGCGGGTGAGTCCACCGAGCAAATTGGCTTCGAGGACACTCGGAATGCCTTCGAGATCGTCCTGCAGGTTGTCCCCCACGTCCTTCAACCGGGCCAGCGAGTAGTCCGCGGCCAGGTTGACGGTCATGATCGGAAAGTCGTCCGTATTAATCTCGTTGATGAGCGGATCCTCCACCGCGTCGGGGAGGTCCGGCTGGGCCCGATCCACGGCCTGATTGACCTCCTGGTAGGCTTTGTCCGTCTCTACGTCCGGCGTAAACTCGACGACGACCGTCGAGACGCCCTCCGAGGAAGTGGACCGCATCTCATCGATGTCGTTGATCGAGCTGATTTCCTGCTCGACCACCTGCGTGACCGTCGACTCCACATCCCCGGGACTGGCGCCGGGATAGATCGACGTGACCACGATCTGAGGAAACTCGATCGAGGGCTGCGACTCCTTCGGAATCGTAAGGTAGCTCACGAGCCCGCCGATCGCCAGGATCAGGGTGAGTACGGCGATCGCCGTGCGGTACGTAATGGACGTGTCGGTAATTTTCATCGCGGAAGGGAGCGTTCGTACAGGACGATGTTGGGGCTACGAGAGAGGCGGTCTTCCCAGCCCACTATTCGGTGGGGGGCGTGGGAAGCTGGTTCTCCGTCTCGGGAGAGGCGTCATCCGCCGATTGGGTCCGCCGGTCGGTGATCTCGACCGCGGTGCCCGGCGACACATCATTTTGCCCCACGGTGACGATCTCGTCGCCGGCGTCGAGCCCGGACTCAACCACGATCTGATTGCCCGTCTCCGGCCCGAGGGCGACGTCCCGGGTGCGAGCCACGGCGGTCGTGTCGGAGCGGTCGACCACGTAAACGTGCGTGCCGGCCTCGTCCCGGACCACCGCCGAACGCGGAAGCACGATGGCATTGTCGATGACGGTCCGGGTCACGCGCAGCTTCACGCTCATTTCGGGCTTGAGCGTGCCGTCCTCGTTGGGGACCGTCGCCTCGATGGTGAAGGTGCGGCTATCGGGGTCGATGGTGTTGCCGGCAAACGTGACCTCGACGGTGCGGGGGGGAATGTTGTACCGGCTCGCGTTGATCTGAAGCGGGGTGCCCTCCCGGATGTCGTTGGTGTAGCGCTCCGGCACCCCGGCGGTGACCCGCACCCGCCGCGTATTGACGATCCGGGCCACCGGCATACCCGGCGACACCTGCTCCCCCGCCTCCGCGAACCGTTCCTCGACGGTGCCGGGGAAGGGAGCCTCCACGATGGTATTGGACAGGCGCTTCTTGGCCTGCTGCAGGGCGGCCTTGGCCTGGTTGCGCTCCGACCGCACCTGTTCGAACTCCAG
>CAYULG010000350.1:0-638 GCA_964445365.1 uncultured Salinivenus sp.
GCTCGCCCCAGTAGCGCTGGCGGCTGAAGAGCCAGTCCTGCAGCTGGTAGTTGACGGTCTGCTCGCCCTTGCCCTCCTCCTCCAGCCACTCGACGATGGCCTTCGTGGCCTCGTCGTTGTGCAGGCCGTTGAGGCTCACGTCCTCATTGGCGGAGTTGACGTGAGGACCGTCTTCGGCGTAGGCTTCTTCCTCCACATCGCCCCCCTCCACGACCTCCCGGATGGGCAGGTCAAACGTTTCGGCGAAGGCGTAGTCCCGGTCGTCGTGGGCGGGCACGGCCATGATGGCGCCGGTGCCGTAGGAGACCAGCACGTAGTCGGCCACCCAAACCGGAATTTCCTCGCCGTTGACCGGGTTGACGGCGTAACCGCCAGTGAAGACGCCCGTTTTCTCGCCTTCCTGGGCCTTGCGCTGGCGCTCGCTTTTCTGGAGGGCCTCGTTCACGTAGCTTTCCACCTCGGCCCGGTGCTCGTCGGTCGTAATGTCGTCGACGAGGTCGTGCTCGGGGGCCAGGACCATATAGGTGGCGCCAAACAGGGTATCCGGACGCGTAGTATAGACCTCCAACTCGTCGTCCACGTCCGCGAGGTCGAAGTACACGTTTGCGCCCTCCGACCGGCCGATCCAGTTGCGCTGC
>CAYULG010000350.1:648-2553 GCA_964445365.1 uncultured Salinivenus sp.
GGCGTACTCGGTAATCTTGAGGACCCATTGCCGCATCGGTACGCGCTCGCAGGGGTAGCCGCCGCGCTCGCTCTTGCCGTTGATGACCTCCTCGTTGGCCAGCACGGTGCCCAGCTCCTCGCACCACCACACCGGCTCCTCCTCCTGATAGGCCAGGCCCTTCTCATAGAGTTTCAAAAAGATCCACTGCGTCCACTTGTAGTAGTCGGGATCGGTGGTGTTAATCTCGCGCTGCCAGTCATACGAGAAGCCCAAGCGCTTGAGCTGGCGCTTGAACTGCGCGATGTTCTCTTCGGTGGTGTCGCGGGGATGGGTGTTCGTCTTCAGGGCGTACTGCTCGGCGGGTAGGCCGAAGGCGTCCCACCCCATCGGGTGCAGTACGTTGACGCCCTGCATGCGCTTGTAGCGGGCCACGATGTCGGTGGCGGTGTACCCCTCCGGATGCCCCACGTGGAGACCGGAGCCGCTGGGATAGGGAAACATGTCGAGAACGTAGACCTTGTCCTCGTCCTCCGGAATCTCATCCGGCGTGCGGAAGGTCTGGTTCTCCTCCCAGTGCTCTTGCCACTTGGGTTCGATCTCGGGGAATGGGTAAGACATGTCGGCTCGGCGGGTTGAGCGTTCAACGTTCGGGGTCGCGTAACGAAAACGTTGTTGTACGCGACGGATGGAGGGGGAGGATCCTCGTAGGCAAAGAAAGAGTACCGACCAGCCCTGTCACTTGCCACGCCCCTCGCCGGAATTCAATCGTTTTCTGTCCGCCGTCGCCGTCGGGCGGTTCCGACCGTCGTCGGACCAGAGGGACACCGGTGCTCTTTCTTGTTCTCAGTGCACCAGACGGGGCGACGGGGAGAGGAGGCGCATGGGCCTCAACGAGCCTGTCCCATTTCATTCTAAACGCGACCACAGATTATGCCCGACGTTGAAACGCCCGACCTTCCCCCCGTCCTGCAGGACGCCGAGACGATCGCCGTCGTCGGCTGCTCGGCCACGCCGACGCGGACGAGCCACAAGATTGCCCGCTACATGCAGAACCGCGGCTACCGCATCGTGCCGGTGAACCCCAACTACGACGAGGTGCTGGGCGAGCCGTGCTACCCGGACCTGCCCAGCGTGCCGGCCGGCATCGAGATCGACGTTGTCGACATCTTCCGCGCCCCACAGCACACGGCGGACATGGTGCGGACGGCCATCGAGCGCATGAAGGAGACGGAAATCCGTCCTGTGATCTGGACGCAACGGGGGGTGTCGAGCTCCGAGGCGGAAGAGCTGGCAGCGGAGGCGGGCCTGCCCTACGTGCGCAACCGGTGCATCAAGGTGGCCTACGATCGGCTCCTTGCGTAGCGTTCGGTTTGGTGCTCGTGTGCTGGGTGTTTTGGTGCTCGTGTGTTTGGTGTTCAGGTGTTCGGCGTTCAGGGATCTTCAGGGTGGGGAGGACGGATTGCCTGTGTTGGCGGCTCGGGTGGGGTGGGGGAGAAAGCAAGGAAGGGTCGTCCATCCGAAAAACCCCTCCCTCCGACGTGCCGCGCTAGACGGCGGATACTGGAAGGAGGGGTGCTATCCGTACCCTTCATAACCCCGTGTGCGACACGGAGTCGCAAGGCCGATTTCGCCCCCCGTCTTGTCCGCACGAACGCCGTCTCGATGTCGTGATGTCATTTCTGTATCTCTTTCTGAATCAGGAATTCCGTGGACTCGCAGCCCTCCCGTAGGTTCCAATACTCATTCCGGTTGGCGAAGGGCTGCCATGCCCGCTCGGGGTGTATTCTCAACCGCTCAGTGTCCGGGCTGATCCCCTCTTCGGGCGGCGGACTGCGAGCCCGGACCGGGGCTCACCACGGCAACTCCTCCCCGTCGTGGCTCAGGAACCGGCCCGAATCCTCCGGCGTCAGGCTCGCGATCACG
>CAYULG010000351.1:0-2552 GCA_964445365.1 uncultured Salinivenus sp.
CTCGATTTGTGGAGCACGCGTCCCTATCCGCATCACATCCTGACGGCGAGCGGCCGACCCTCTCGATCGTCATCCCGGCGTACGAGGAGGCCGAGTCCCTGCCCGAGTTGGCCGACCGCCTCCGTACGGCCTGTACCGATGCCGGGCTGTCGTTTCGGGCGTGGATCGTCGATGACGGGTCGCGCGACGGCACCTGGGACGTGGTGAGGGCCCTCCACGAGGAAGACCCACGCTTTGCGGGCCTTCGGTTCCAACGCAACCACGGAAAGTCGGCGGCCCTGTCCGTGGGCTTCGAGCAGGCGCAGGGCCGGTACGTTGCGACGATGGACGCGGATCTGCAGGACGACCCCAAAGAACTTCCGGCACTCGTCGACAAGTTGAAAGCGGGGGACTACGACCTCGTGAGCGGGTGGAAAAAGAACCGGAAGGATCCGATCACGAAAACCATCCCCAGTCGCTTCTTCAACTGGGTGACCCGCCTGATCTCGGGGCTGCCCCTGCACGACTTCAACTGCGGCCTCAAGGTGTACCGACCCGAGGTTGTGGAGAATGTTAGCGTATACGGCGAGTTACACCGCTACGTCCCGCTGCTGGCAAAGTGGGCCGGCTACGACCGCGTGGCCGAGAAGCCGGTGCAGCATCATCCGCGCAAGTACGGCACCACGAAGTTTGGCGTGGACCGCTTCGTGAAGGGATTTCTCGACCTCGTCACCGTCGTCTTCCTGACCCGATTTGCGGTGCGTCCGATGCACTTCTTCGGGACGCTCGGGACGATCACCTTTGGGTCAGGCTTCGCCATCAATCTCTGGTTGTCGATCGAGAAGCTCGTGTTCGGGCGTGCGCTCGGGGATCGGCCCCTGCTGCTCTTGGGTCTTCTGCTCATTGTGTTCGGCGCACAGATGTTTACGACGGGGCTTCTGGGGGAGATGATCATTCAGCCACGGATGGAAGACACGGATTCCTACGTCGTCGACGAGGCAGTCGGGCCGGCGCCGGTCGAGGAGGCGGATTCTGGCGAACGACGGTCGTCGGTGGGGGAGGAAAAAGGTGAATATGGAAAAGTGGAGGATTGAAGAAGGGGCGTTCTTTCCGGCACTCCCTTCCTGAATCCTCATAACGCTCGTTTTGGGGGAGCAGTGGTGTCCGGCAGGGTCTGCTGAAGGATGTCCACAAAGGCTTTGAGGAGGGAGCGCTTGTGTCGCCGCCGGCCGACGAGCCGGACGGTGCGAGAGGGGGTGTCGCGCCTGGGCGTGTCGCTCGTGTGTTTGTCGCTTGTGGGCGACGGGTTGGCGAAGGGGATGACGAACGTCCGCTTCTCGTCCGCCGGCATGTGGTGGGTGGCCATGGCGGGCAGGAGCGTCATCCCGCCGCTGTGCCGAACCAGGCGAACGAGGGTTTCGAGGGAGCCGCTTTCGAACTGGGCAGTCCCCAGTGTGGCGGTCGGTGTGGTCCCACACACGTTCAGCACCTGATCGCGAAAGCAGTGCCCCTCGCTCAGCAGCCACAGATCGTCGATCGAGAGGTCGGAGGGGACGAGTGTCTCGCGGTCGGCGAGCCGGTGCGAGGGGGCCACGTAGCCGACAAACGGCTCTGTGAATAGGGGCCGCTCGTGCAGAGACGGATCTGCTTCGTCGGTCGCGATGAGGGCGGCGTCCAGCGTGTCGGAGTGGAGGGCCTCCAGAAGTTGGGCCGTGGGCCACTCCCGGAGCTCCAGCGTGGCCTCGGGATAGGCCTCCTCCATGGACGGCAGGAGGAGGGGGAGAAGGTAAGGCGACAGTGTGGGCAGGAGGCCCAGCCGCAGGGTCCCGGTCACGCGGTCCTGCGCCTCAGCGGCAACGGACTGGAGGCGGTCGCGGGCCGCCAGTACCTCCCGGGCCTGCTTGATGACGCGTTCGCCCGTCGCTGTGGGTACCACCGGCTGATGGCTCCGGTCGATGAGCTGTACGTCCAACTCGTCCTCCAGCCGCCGCAGTTGCCCGCTGAGAGTGGGCTGGGCGATGTCGCACGCGGCGGCTGCGTCCCCGAAGTGTCGGTGCGTGTCGAGAGCATCGAGGTATTCCATCTGTGCGAGCGTCATCGGCGGAGGCGACAGACTCTATGATAGGACGAAGCTATCGAGAATATAGAGATGATCGATTTGGATTATCAATCCAGAGCTTCTACCTTAAAAGCTGTCGCGTTTTCTCTTTCAGTTACGTCTTCGGTTCTGTCTATGTCAAAAGAGCACGCAGAAGAAAGCACGAGCGATACGAACGGATGTCCGGTGATGCACAACGGGTCGCAAAACGGCGTGGAAAAGCAGCGGAAGAGCACGCGTGAGACCAGCCGCCAGTGGTGGCCCAGCAGCCTGGACATCGAGATTCTCGACCAAAATGCGCAGGATGTCGGTCCCTGGAACGGGGATTTCGACTACGCAGAGGCCTTTCAGGAGATCGATTACGAGGCCCTGAAGGCCGACATCAAAGAGGTGATGACGACCTCGAAGGAGTGGTGGCCGGCCGACTACGGGCACTACGGGCCGCTGTTCATCCGGATGGCGTGGCACAGCGCCG
>CAYULG010000352.1:0-2545 GCA_964445365.1 uncultured Salinivenus sp.
GGTTGCCGATGACCTCGTTGGCGTTCATGTTCGTGGAGGTGCCGCTCCCGGTCTGAAAGATGTCGAGCACGAACTGATCGTCGTGCGTGCCGTCGATCACCTCCTGTGCCGCCTCGACGATCACGTTGGCGGTCTCGGCGTCGAGCAGGTCGAGGTCGCGGTTGGCCTTCGCGGCGGCCTGCTTCACGTGGCCGAGGGCCTCGATGAAGCGGCGGGCAAAGCGGAGGTCACTGACGGGGAAGTTGTCTTTGGCGCGCTGGGTCTGGGCGCCGTAGAGGGCGTCGGCGGGCACCTGGACCTCGCCGAGGGAGTCGCGTTCGGTGCGGAAATCCGTAGCCATGGGGAGAAAAGGAGGAGTCGTTCGAGAAAGTGGGCGTCAGTAGGGCTCGGTAAAATCGGCCTTGCGCGTCCAAACGTCAATGCTGATCGCCGAAGCAATCGGGCATTCACACCACGGGGGGGCAAGTGGGGCCGAGGGCGGCAGTAACGCTCGGCCTAGTGCGAGTACGAACCTCATCGCGCTCCTTTCGTAGAGAACCGGCGTCATTCTCGCGCCTCCTCTCGCCCCCCTTTCGTCACAATACTACCTCCGTATGGAGCTCCTTCGCACGGTCGACGCCATGCAGGATCACGCGGACGCGGCCCGAGCTGAAGGGCAGACCCTGGCGCTCGTGCCCACGCTCGGTGCCCTGCACGAGGCGCACCTCGCCCTCGTCCGGCGCGCGATCGAGGCGGCCGATCACGTCACGGTGTCGGTCTTCGTCAACCCGACGCAGTTCGGCCCGGACGAGGACTACGACGAATACCCGCGCGACTTGGGGGGAGATCAGGAGAAGCTGGAGGCGCTGGACGTGGACGCCCTCTTTGCCCCGTCCACCGAGGAGATGTACCCTTACGTAAACGACCCAGCCCTGCCGGGGCCGCTGGCCTGGGTGGAGGTCGAGCGGCTCGACGAGCACCTCTGTGGGGCGTACCGCGAGGGCCACTTCCGGGGCGTCACGACGGTCGTGACCAAGCTCTTCCACGCCTGCAAACCGGACGTGGCGGTCTTCGGCAAGAAAGACGCCCAGCAGTACGTCATCCTCCAGCGCCTGGTGGAGGACTTGCTCTTGGACGTGGAGATTGTGGGCGTGCCTACCGTCCGGGAGTCCGACGGCCTGGCCGTGTCCTCGCGCAACGCCTACCTCAGCGAGCGGGAGCGGGAGCAGGCGCCCGTTCTGCACGAGGCCGTAACGGCGGCGCGGGACGCGATTGAAGGGGGGGAACAGGACCCGGAAGCGGTTGTTGGTGCGATGGATGAGGCGCTCGCGCAGGCCCCGGACGGCGAGGTGGAGTACGCCGAGGTTGTGGATGGGAACACACTGCAACCCGTCGAGCACCTCGTCCCCGGTCAGGAGACCCTGGTCGCCGTCGCCGTGTACTTTGGCGACACCCGCCTCATCGACAACGACTTTGTTCAGGTTCCGGACACCTAATTGTATCGGGACCCTGATTCTCTGCGTTCGCTCTTTGAACGAACCCCCCCGTCGGCGTCGAGATGAACCTAACGATGCTCAAGGCCAAGCTTCACCGCCTCCACGTCACCGAGGCCGACCTCTACTACGAGGGCTCGATTACCGTCGACAAGGAATTGCTCGACACCGCCGGCATCCTGCCCTACGAGAAGGTGCAGGTCGTCAACGTCAACAATGGCGAGCGCCTTGAAACGTACACCATCCCGGGCGAGGCGGGCGAGCGCACGGTTTGCCTCAACGGCCCGGCGGCCCGGCTCGCCGCCCCGGGCGACCAGGTGATTGTCATCTCGTACGCCGACCTCACCCCCAGCGAGGCGCAGGAGCACCACCCACGCGTCGTGCTGGTGGATGAAGACAACGACGTAAAGGAGACCCGCACCCTCGACGTGTCCCCGGGAGGGAAACGGGATCTGGAAGGAGAAGAGTGGGAGGACGTGCTCATCGCCTAGCGGATTGGGTAGACAGCTCTTCTCTGGACAAGAAAAGGGAACGGCCGGTTAAGAGCAGGACGAACGAGGCGCCAGTTACCGCCCCGCCCCCGAAGTCAAAGACCTTCTGGGCCCATCCGGAGAGCCCGATGTCGACGACGAAACGTCCAGTCGATAAGAGGAGCAGTCCCGCCCCGATCCACCGGTTTCGAGCCCGTTTCGTCATGGTGTCAGAGAGTTTTTGGGAGAATGGCTCCTCGCGAAATCGGATTTCCTTACTTTCCTTTGCCGATCGAGTTCTGGACAAAGGGGGAGTCCCCCTCTTTGATAAAAATGGCACCGCTCCCTGCAATGGGAACGGTGCCGAATCCGTCAAAGCGCAATGGGGGCCGGAGGTTTACCGAATCCGTTTGCAGGATTCGGGTTTGGATGTGAGGACGTATGGAGGTCCTGTACGTCCACACATCCATTCTTCTAGCCTTCCAAACCCGAACGGAGCATGCGGAGTTCGTATTAGATGTTGATCGGCTGGCCGTAGGCGGACCGGGTCGCCTCCATCACCGCCTCCGAGAGGGTGGGGTGCGGGTGCATCGACTCCATGAT
>CAYULG010000353.1:0-2538 GCA_964445365.1 uncultured Salinivenus sp.
CCCGCGGCGCCACGACGGTCCGCTACGCGATTCCCCAGGAGCAGCCTGTGACCCTCCGCCTCTACGACGTGCTGGGCCGACGGGTGGAGACCCTCGTCCGCGCCACACAGGCAGGTCGCCACGAGCGAACCGTGGACCTCTCCGGTCTGTCGAGCGGCGTCTACTTCCTCCGCCTCACCGCCGGCGGACAGACCCGCACGCAGAAGCTGACGATCGTGCACTAATGGGGCCCCTCTCTACACCCCCTCTACACCGACACTCGCCTCCTCATGCACCCTCCTGACGCCATGTCATTCTTCTCGACCTCCTCCCTGCCCATCCATTCGTCGCATTCCCTCGCCGCCCTCTTCCAGTCTGCTCTCCTCGCCGGAGCCGCACTGGCCCTGACGGGCTGCGGGTCGTCGATGAATACCACTCTCACAAAGCAATGGGAAACCGAGGTGGGCGACAAGGCCCGCACGGTGGCCGTGGACCCGCAGCGCGGGCATCTACTCGTGGGCCGCAACAAGAAGACGACTCTCTTCGACGGTCAGGGCGGCGCGCTTCGCGGCGGGGACAGCGGCGGCCTCTCCGGCCTTGTCGACCGGGCGAAACAGGCGGCCGACCAGATGGCCTCTGCCCCGTCTGCCTCGCAGATGAGCGCCAACCAGCTCGACTATGTGATGCTCTCGGACCCGGGCCTCGCTCTGGCCTTCGACTACAGCGCCACCGACGATGTCATCCGCGCCATCGACCTGGAGAACGGGCAGAAGCAGTGGGAGCAGACCGGCTACAAGTGGAGCCTGGAGAAATACCGGGCCGCCGGCACGGAGGTCGCCACCGAGATTGCGCAGCAGGCCGGACTGGCGTCCGGCGTGACCGCCTCGAAAGTAAATTCGGAGCTGACCCGGAGCCGCTACGTCGAGAATCTGGTGGCCCGGGTGCCGGGCGAGAACGCCATCCTGCTGAAGACGGTGACCCAGCTGCACCGGATCGACCTGGCGACCGGCGAGGCCGCGTGGTCGATTTCCGACGTGCTGGGGAGTCGGCTGCTGGGCACACAGCGCCTCCCCTCCGGCGACCTGATCCTCGCGGTGGGCAACGCGTCGCTGCTGGACGTGATCACCGGCAGCGAGCAGGTGCTGCGCCTCGATCCAGAAAGCGGGGAGGTGGCCTGGCGCAGCGACCACGGTGCCCGCGCCCTCCGCGACCTGACGGTGAAGGACGGGCAACTCCTCCTCACCAGCACGCAGGGCGAACTCATGGCCTACCGGCTCGACGACGGCACGCAGACGCTGAAGGCGGACCCCGGCTGGCAGATGGGACAGCTCTCCACCCTCGCCCTCACCGCCGAGTACCGCGGCACCCGGTTCTCGGCGCCCCTCACCTCCTCGCCCGTACTGCAGAACGACCAGGTCTACGCCCCGGCGGTGCTTGACCGGCAGACGGTGGGCGACCCGGACCTCGGTCTTCACAAGTACGCGCTCCCTTCGGGCACGCAGGCCTGGACCTCCGATCCTGTGGAGACCATGCGGGACGTGCGGGATCTCACGTTTGCCGACGGCCACGTCATCGGCCGCGTCACGCGGGGCCGTCCCGGCGCCCTCACCGGCGACTCGTACCAGCGCGTGGTGGCCTGGAATCCCGCCGACGGGTCGATTGCGTGGAACCGCCGGATGCCCTACACGCCGTCGGGCGTCCACGCCATTCGGCTGAAGGCCCTCGACCAGGCGCCGCTCCCGACAATCAACTTGGTGACGGACGGCGGTCGGGCCTACACCCTGAACGATACCTCCGTGGTGGCGCTCGACGTGGCCTCGGGCGAGGTAACACAACACGCGTCGGTAAAGATGGAGGGCGCCTCCGCGTGGCTTACCGAGGCCGGGCCCGGCACGCTGCTCGTCCTCCGCGAGGAGGGCGTCGAGTTTCGCGCCGCGGGGGACCTCTCGACGACCGCCGAGCCGATTTCGTTTGACGACGAACTTATCACCTTCAGTCAGAAGGGCGACCACCTGTTCGCCCAGACCGAACAGACGCTCTACGTGGTGAACGTGCCGCGGCAGACGCTCACCGGCACCGTCACGGTCAAAGACGCCGGCGGGCTGGTCTCGGGCAACCTGCGGCGCGGCTACGTCGCCACCGACGATGGGCAGGCCGTCTACATTCTCACCGAAGAACGACTGGTGCAGAAGTACCGCATCCCGTAGCCGTCGACGTCCATCGTCACGAACGCTCTCTCTAAATCCACTTCATCCACTCCGGCCCTGCGCCGGGTGGGGCCGACGACGACTTCTTCGTTCCTCGCACACTCAATCCTGTGTTTGCCATGCTTCGACGTATTTTCGCTTCGCTACGCTTCTCATCGACGCCGTCCCTGCACCCGTCCATTCGCCGGGCCTCGGCGTTTCTCGTCCTCCTCGGGGGACTGCTCCTGGCCGGGGCCCTCCCCGCCCAGGCCCAGCACCCGCAGTCCGTGACCGCCCTCGTGAACCCCGCCCAGGACACCACCCTGGAGACGAACCACAACGGCAGCCTGCTGCTGCCCGGCACGTTCATTGA
>CAYULG010000354.1:0-2537 GCA_964445365.1 uncultured Salinivenus sp.
CGCGCCACCGAGGCGGAGGACTGGCACAATCGAGTTCGTTTTCTGCCGTTGTGAGCGAATATCGAGAGGGAGACACGGTTGCCGTTCGTCCAGAAGCGTGAGCGTCCAGCGGACCGTCTCACAATACCGCGTTCACGACCGGCTGCATCACCTCAATGAGCCAGTTGCCCACCGCCAGCCACGCCTCCGTCTCCGCCCAGAAAAAGCGCGACATCACCAGGGCCATCAAGCCAAGCCCCATCCAGTAGACCGGGTGAACCTTGCCTCGGGTCCAGCGGTCATAGCCCATCGCAGCGAATGCAGGCGAAAGTCGGATCGTGGTCAACATCACGAAGACCGTCAAGCCGTTGACGTACGACGAAAAGAAGGGAACGAGTCGCGCGATCGGCGCTCCCACCAGTGCAACCGTCGCTAGCACCATGAGGCGCTTGTGGATCGCGGGACGTTTCCGGTACAGCATGCCCCCGGCAAAAAACACCACGAATGCGAACAGCGACCCCAGGTGGCTCAGCAGGGTTGGCGCGTAGCTCCCCGCCTCGTTGTCCGTTCCAACACCGGGGACCAGGATGGCGAATGCCAAGAAGAAGCCTACCACCGCCAGTAGCCCGCCCCACAAAATGCCGACCGTTTTTCCGACGGTCTGGTGACGCTGCACGCGGTCCCGGCTGGCGAGCACCGCCTGTCCCAAAAAGAGAAGCATCCACGCCGAAAACACGGCCGTATGGACGTGGATCGTCCAGTGCGCATCGAGCGTGCCGCTGACGAGTGGGCCGAAGTAGTTCTCCCAGAACCCCACAATCACCATCCCAATCATCAGGAGGGCCAGCCACACGTAGACGCTGAAGACAGAAGTACCGGTGAGCGACCGGCTCGCGCCGGGCGGCTGCACGGCGGAGGACGTGCCTGTAGTATCAGACATTGGGCAATCAGGGCTCGATTGAGTGGTTATCTGCGGTGCTGGTGGTCAGGATTGTCCTCGTGGGCCTCGTAATGCTTTTGCAGAAGGCTCTTGCCGTAGTCGCCGCCGTTCGGGGTGCGGACGACGGTATGGACGTGGTCCCGCGTGGGGCCCGGCGGGCCGGGGATCGACCGGCGCACGGCGTGGTCAAACTCGATAAGCAGGACCGGACTCTGAATCCGGTAGTAGTAGACGCCCTCCGGCCCGACAGCCCCGACCCAGGCGAAGTACGTGTCGTCCAGGTGCCGCCGGACTTGCTCCATGCGGACCTCCGCGTGGCCCTCCCGCATGTGGTCGACGTACAGGCCGATGAGGTCGAGCAGGCGACTCTGTTGCTCCGGGTCGAGCTCAGTAGCTCGGAGGCCCACGTTGTCGAGCTGCAGGTTGTCTTGGTACGGGACCGAGCGGATCTCATCACCGGACTTCGACGAGTCGACCTGCGCCTGCCGGCGCTGCGGCGTCCGAAGCGAGTGCAGGAACGCGAGGCCCTGATCCTGCTCCGTCTGAAGCACTTCTGTCCCCGCGTACCGCCCACTGTCGATCACAGCCGGCTCGGTGCCGAAAAACCGAGGCGTCATTACCACCTGATCCCCGAGGACAAAGGCGTTGACGACCAGATGATGCCCATCGATTTGCCAGCTCCAGGGCTCGGTGGCGGAGGGCTCGCCCATGAGTGTGATGTGGTAGTTCTGACCGCCGAAGCGCTCCCGATCGCCGGTCAGGCGGGCCAGGTACTCCTCCACGCGCATGATGTCGCGGGCGAGCTGTAGCCCTTTGCGCTGAGGGTCGTCCGAAGGAGACGGCGCGTGGCCTCTCGTTGCCGCTCCGTCATGTCGCGGAGCGACACGCCCCGGCGGTCGAGATACGGCGAGTTGGTCCAGTGCCGCCACTCGTCCGACTCGACGGGAAAGGTCGCTCGGGATCTCTGCTCTTGGGACAACGAGGCAAGCAACGTGTCTGCGGCCGCCACGATCGGGGTCGTCGAGGCGCCGGTGGAGCGAATCGGAAAGAGATCTTTTCGCAGCGCGCCGCCCAGCGCAATGCCGAGGAATGGTTCGGCAAACGGGTCCTCCAGCCGGGCCTCCCGGACGGGCCCGGAGAGGGGGGTGAGCGTAAGCGGTCCGCCGTTGAATAGCGGCCCTGGACTCATCCGTCCCTCGATCCGGTGCCCGGTGTCTGCGAGCCGGCCGCGATACTCATGAGGGAGCCGCCGCCCGCCGACTGAGATGCTGTCCCCGTCGGTAGACACCGCGACCGGGACGCCCGTGATCGTGCGAGCGGGCATATCCAGCCGGGCCGTGAGCCCTCCCTCGTCGGCCTGCTTGACACGAAAGACGACGCGTTACTGTAGCTCAGCGGTCTGGACGGTCCCTGTCCAGGACCGAGCGATGTCGCGGTCCCCAGCCGTTGGTGCCTGGGCGAGCGCCGAGGTGGGTGGACACAGCGCCACGATGAGGCCCAGCGTGAGACACGTAGCGGCACCTCTAAGAGGCAAGTTCATGTTGACCCTGACGGTTGGGAATTAGAAGCGAACATTAGAGATACTCCACGACGAGGATCACCCCCATGAATCCCGTGC
>CAYULG010000355.1:0-2521 GCA_964445365.1 uncultured Salinivenus sp.
CTCGGCGATCTGCTCTTCGATGAAGTCCTCGTACTCGTCTCGGGAGATCTCCTCCTTCTTGTACTTGGCGCGCATGCGGCGCACGTCGTCGGTCTGCGGGAACGAGCCGATCGTGGTGGTTGGGAGGGTCGGGAGGTCGAGGGCCTCGCGCTGCAGGGGGCTGCGACTTGCGTGCGGAGAGTCGCGCTCCGTCATGGAGGCATCGATACCGGCCGCGCGGGCCTGCACGGAGGGATCGTTGATCCGGTCCGACTCGGCACGCGCCTCGCGGGCCTTCCGACTCTTCGCAAAGAGCGCCTCGGTGCCGTCTTCGTTGCCGTCCACGCGCTCGGCGAGGGCGACGATCTCTTCGATCTTCTGCTTTGCGAAGGCGAGCCACAGCTTCGTGTCGTCGTCGAGGGCCGGCTCGGTGTCGAGGTCGACCGGGACGTGGAGGAGCGAGCAGGAGGGGCCTACCATCACGCGGTCGGAGCCGAGGGCGTCGACGGCCGTCTTCAGCGTGTCGAGCAGACGGTCGAGGTCGGCCCGCCATACGTTGCGACCGTCGATAAGGCCGAGCGAGAGCGACAGGTCGTCGGGGACGCCGTGGTCGAGGGCGTCTGCCAGTTGCCCCTCGCCCCGAACGAGATCGAGGTGCAGGGCATCGACCGGGAGGTCGAGGGCCGTCGGCAGGTTGTCCTCGAGGCCGCCGAAGTAGGTGGCCACGTGCAGGTCGAGGTCGGCAGCATCCGCCAGGGCCTCGTACGCCTGCCCAAAGGCCGCCCGCTCCTCGTCGCTCAGGTCGAGGACGAGATTGGGCTCGTCGAGCTGCACGGCCTCGGCGCCGGCGTCGGCGAGCTCCTGCAGCACCTCGGCGTAGACCGGTAGGAGGTCGTCGAGCAGGTCGAGCGCATCGAGGTCGTCCTCCTGTGTCTTCCCCAGCAGCAGGAACGAGACCGGCCCGATGAGGACCGGTCGTGTCTCCACGCCGTGCGCCTTGGCTTCTTCGTACTCGTCGATCGGCTTCGTGGAAGAGAGCGAAAAGGTCGTATCGCGCGAAAACTCCGGGACGATGTAGTGGTAGTTCGTATCGAACCACTTGGTCATTTCCATCGCCTGGACGCCGGACCCTTCGCCCTCCAGATCCTTCTCCTGCAGGCCACGAGCCATCGCGAAGTAGGTGTCGAGATCAACCGTGTCGCCGTCCCGAAGGCTTTCGGGAAAACGCTCCGGTACGGCGCCGACCATCGCGCAGGCGTCAAGAACCTGGTCGTAATAAGAGAAGTCATTGGAGGGCACGACATCGAGCCCGAGGTCCTGCTGTTCCGCCCAGTGCGATTCGCGGAGCGCCCGGGCCGAGTCGCGCAGTTCATCTTTCGTGAGGTCGCCTTTCCAGTAGCCTTCGACCGCGCGCTTCAGTTCACGGTGCGCGCCGATGCGGGGAAAGCCGAGATTGGTTGCCGTCGCCATGGACGTACGGGAGGTTGTTCGGAAAAAGTATGGAGAGTGCAACGTGCGGGGAAACGGTGAGAATTACCACGACGATCCGTGCATTTCCCAAAACATCCACATTATCTCCAGATAATGTTTCTGATAGGTAAAGATTGGAACAAACGATTACCTCTTGATAGCAATCATCCCTGTGTTCTTCTGCGGGCGGCAGCTCCTTTCAGCGGACTCGCGTACGACCATCCGAGATGGCCTCGTTCCCGGTGCCGGGGACGGCGGTCCGACGTCGGTCCTCTTCCCGGCCGAACGGGCAGACGGACCAGCCGTTGAGCGTTACGATTCTAGATGCCCTCATCACTGCTCGCCATCAGATGGCCATCGACCTCGACCACGTCCGGGCCGAGACGCCCGGCACCGCCAACGTGCTCCACTTCAACAACGCCGGGTCGGCCCTCCCCCCGCAGCCGGTCCTCGACGCCCAGGTTGGGCACCTGGAGCGGGAGGCCGCCATTGGGGGCTACGAGGCCGAGGCAGAGGCCGAGCCCCGGTTGGAGCACACGTACGACGCAATTGCCCGCATGCTGGGCTGCGACGCCGAGGAGGTGGCGCTCCTGGAGAACGCGACCCGGGCGTGGGACATGGCCTTCTACGCGATGCCCTTCGAGCCGGGCGACCGCATCCTCACCTCGCGGGCCGCCTACGCGAGCAACCACATCGCCTGCCTGCAGGTGGCCGAGCGGACGGGGGCGGCGGTCGAGGTGGTACCCAGCACCGAGTACGGGGCAATCGACGTCGATGCGCTGCGGTCCATGATGGACGGGGACGTGGCGCTCATCGCGCTGACACACGTGCCGACGAACGGGGGGCTCGTCAACCCGGCCGCCGAGGTGGGCGCGGTGGCGCAGGAGGCGGGGGTGCCCTTCCTGCTGGACGCCTGCCAGTCGGCCGGGCAGATGCCCCTGCCGGTCGACGAGCTGGGCTGTACGATGCTCTCGGCCACCGGGCGGAAGTACCTGCGCGGGCCGCGCGGGACCGGCTTCCTCTACGTAAAGAAGGACTGGATCGAGCGCCTGGAACCGCCCCTCCTCGACCT
>CAYULG010000356.1:0-2520 GCA_964445365.1 uncultured Salinivenus sp.
TTCGGGTACATTCCGTTCGGCCTTGAGCTCCACGCGCTCGTGCACCTCTTCTTTCCCCGTCGCCCCCACCTGCAACTGTGAACGATTCCGACTCCTCGACCGCTCCGTCCGACACCGCCCCAGACGGCCGCCTCGCCCGCACGGCCCGCATCGGCGCGACCCTGGCCCGTCGCCTCCGAACGGGAGTCGCCGTGCTGGCGGGGGCCGCGGGTGGGGCCGGCCTCGTGCTCTGGGCACTCCTCTGGTGGCCGCCCGCCCTGCACGCCCTTCCGCTCGTGGGTGCCGGGGTCACCCTGCTCCTCCTTCTCGCCCCCGCCGTCGTGCTCGGCCTCCTCGTCCAGGGCCTGCACGACCTGATCGCCCTGCCGGATCGCCTGTCGGAACGGACCGCCGAGACGGTTGACCAATCGGCCGAGGCCGTGCGCGCCACCACGACCGACGCCCCCGACAGCCTCCTCGGGCGCCTGTGGGCCCTCGTCCGGCAGATCTGGGCGCTGCGCACGGTGCTTTCCGAGAACCGTGCCCTCCTGCTGCGCTACGGCGCGATCCTCCGGTTCCTCACGCCCGGCTTCCTCCTGCTCGCCGTCCTGGCGGCGGGCCTCAGCCTCCTGCTCGTGCCGGGGGCCGTCCTCGCCGCACTGGTCGCCCTGCTGTGGTAGACACAAGCCGGCGGCGCGGCCGCCCCGACAATTGGCTCGGCCAAATCGGACGAGAGGCGTGGAGGGTCGCTCCCGTCCCTTGCGCTAAATCCAGGCTCTCGGGATTCGTTCTGTAACGCCCCTCCGTCCCGATGTGGGGAGTGAAAAGCGACCGTTCCCTCACGATCGCCCCCCGACCATGAGCTCCGTCTCCACCGCCGACATCCTGCGCGTCCTGCTATCCGTCCTCCTGCCGCCGCTCGGCATCTTTTTGCAGGAAAGCATCGGCGCGCAGTTCTGGCTCAACGTGCTGCTCCCCCTCTTCGGCTACGTGCCGAGTCCGGTCTACGTCATCTGGATCGTCCCCGCCGGTAGCCCGGGCAAACTCCCTGTGAGGAATGAGAACGGCGGCCAAATCGCGACGCCTCCCTTCGACGTTGGACGGGCAGTACCGTACCTTGGGGACCCAACGTGCCGATCCTGTTTCCTGCCTCCCCCTCGATGGAAAAAACGCTCCGCCGCCTCGCCGTTCTCGCCGTCCTCGTCGCCGTCCTGGCGGGGATCGAGTCTTTCACGACCCTTGATGTCCCCGGCTTCGACCCGGGCACGGTCCAGCGGGAGGTGACCGAGGCGGTCGACGTGCCGGATGGGCTTCTGCCCAGCGACCTTCCCTCCGTCGAGTTTTCCACCTCGGATCCCGATCCGCTCCCCTCCCGTGCCGAGGGCACGGTAGAGGGGCCGCACGTGCGCCTGGTCAGCTGGAATCTCTACAACTGGGGCCGCACGAAGGACGACGAGGAGATCGAGATTGCCGCCGAGACGCTGCGCGACGTCGACCTGGTGGCCGTGCAGGAGGTGGTGACTTCTCCCCCGGGCGCGCAGGCCATAGCCAAGCTCGACGCGGCCCTCGATCGCACGGGCTTCGAATGGGACTACCGCCTCAGCGACCGCACGACCGGTGACGGCTCGGAGCGCTATTCGTTTCTCTGGAAGCCATCGCGCGTGAGGCTCGTGGGACAGGCCTGGCTTGAGCCCTCGCTCGCCGAGCCCATCGACCGGGAACCGTACCTGGCCCGATTCGAACACCGGAAAACGGGGCAGCGCCTCCTAGTAGCAAGCCTCCACGCCGTCCCCAGCTCCAAGAATCCAGCTCGCGAGGTGGCCCTGCTCGACCGGCTCCACCGCGAGTACGAAGCGGACCACGTCGTCCTGCTCGGTGACTTCAACCTCGACGAGGACGACGCGGCCTTCGACGATCTGCGCGGCCTCGACTATCGGGCCGTGCTCGACGACCAGCCCACCAGTCTCGGTCGAACACGCGATCCCGGGCCCAATGGCCACCTTGCCAGCGAGTACGACAACATCTTCGTCGAGCGCGGCCCACTGCGGCCCGCGCATGGGGGCGTGCTTGACTTCACGGGCCGCTTTTCCTCGCTGAAGGAGGCCCGCAGCCTCTCGGACCACCTGCCGGTCTTCGTGGACGTGCAGTGGACCGGCGCCACGCGCTCCCCTGCCCCCTGAGACGGGGAAATTCCCCACACCCCTTTCATCCTTTGGCCTCTCCCTCCCCAAGCGGTGTGGACTGGCATCTCTCCCTCATCTCCAACTATTTTGTAACATTGAGGGCGTCTACCTGTCCCCGACCGACCGTTTGCCCGTCATCGGGCGCACGGCTCTCCCCCGTTCCGCAAAACCAGTCCAGAGGTGCCAGCGCCATGTCCACCGACTCGTTCCACAAGATCACGGACGTACTCGCGCAGAGTCTCGAACAGGCGTTCGACGAGGTGTGCCCCAAGCGATACGGCGGCCCTCTCACGCTTCGACGACTCGACGACTCCTCCGACCCCCAGACCCTCATCTTCGGCGTCCAGGGACCGACCGA
>CAYULG010000357.1:0-2496 GCA_964445365.1 uncultured Salinivenus sp.
CACCGTGTTCATTGGGCTCCTGCTGACGGGCCCGGGCCGCTACAGCATCGACGCCTGGCTTTTCGGCGCTCCGAGCCAATCCTCGGAGGATCCTCCCTCCTCTGTGTAATGCTCCGTTTGGCTCCTCCGGCGACGTGCTCAGTCTAGCGCCCTTCTTTGGCGATCGAGCCCTCGATCACGGCCTGACGATCACGAAGGAGGGGAATTTGGCCCTCGCCCGCAAAACCATGCAGGTCTACGAGGGCCGTATCATCAGGCAGTGGGAATTGTGAGTTGAACGAACACCTTGACGGTCCGAAGCTTTCCGATGTTGGATCCCATGAATTTGGAGGCTTTGGAACGGAACGAGCGCCGCCTGTGGAATTTAACTTACGAAGGGCGCATTCGTGAAAGAGGGCTCGTAGCGTCATGGCTACCGACACCCCCACAGAGGCGGACGGTGATCAGCATGCGTTTGCACTCTCCCCCAAGACGCGGGTGCTCGATCGGTTCCGAGTCGAAAAAATTCTGGGGGTCGGTGGGTTTGGGATCACGTACCTTGCTCGCGACGAGCGGCTCGACGTACCGGTCGCGATCAAGGAGTATTGTCCAGGGCATTTGTCTGTTGAGCGCACCGATGCGGGTCGGCTAGAACCTCGCTCGTCCCAGGCGGCGGACGACTTTCAATTCGGTCTTGACCGCTTCCTGAAGGAAGCGCGCACGCTTGCACAGTTTGAAGAGGTGCGTCCCATTGTGCGTGTGCGGGACTTCTTCGAGACCAACGGGACGGGCTACCTCGTCATGAACTACTATGACGGCCAAACCCTCAGCGCATACCTCGGCGCGCAACAGGGGACCCTGCCCGAAGACGAGGCCGTCAGCATCATTCGACGCGTCCTAGAAGGGCTCGGGGACGTGCACGCGGGCGGTGTCTTGCACCGCGACATCGACCCCACCAACATCTACCTCACGGATTCGGGGCGGGTCGTTTTACTCGACTTCGGCGCCGCACGGGTCGCGGTGGGAGAGCGCACGCAAACCCTTTCGGTCGTTTTGAAGCAAGGGTACGCTCCGCACGAGCAGTACCACCGGCGCGGTGATCAGGGGCCATGGACGGACGTGTACGCGTGTGCTGCAACGCTCTACAAGATGCTCACGGGCTACAAGCCGCCCGAAGCGCCCGCCCGGGTTATGGACGACGAACTGGTGCCGCCCGAGGTTCTTGCTCCATCGGTTTCGGAGACCACAAACGAGGCCATTCTTCGGGGGCTCGCCATTCGTCCGGACGACCGGCATCCCTCCTCCGATGCTTTTCTGGACGCACTGCCCAACCCTGAGCCGGACGCGGAGGCGGGATGGACAACTCCGAATACGACGGAGATGAGTCACGCGGACGACGGGACGGCCCCGATCGAGGTCTCGGCCACCGCGCCGTGCCGCGTCTACGTGGACGAGGAGTTGGCGTTTATACTGGAAGACGAGGCGTCCGAAACGGTGCATGTCGATCCCGGCGGCCACCACATCCGAGCAACACGAATCGATTCGGGAGCGAGCGACGAGGTCACCACGGCCGTTGCGTCGACGCGCTCGGACGCGCCAACTGAGGATGATCGTTCCACACACATGCCGGTGGGGGCGCTTGTGTGGGAGGACACAGTATTCGCCACGGTCGTCTCGTCAACGACGGTGACGGTGAACTTCGGGGCGTCCGAGGAGGTGTCGGGACTCGACGCACTGGAAGATGAGGCGGGGGCAGAACCCGAGACGACCTCGGCGCCGGACAGTCGGACGACGGAAGCGCCCCCTTTCGGAGAGGCGAACGAACCGGATGAGAACGCCGAGGACGACGGCGCGCCAATCGAGCAGACGTCCGGCAACGAGTCATCGGACTGGGACCACTTCCTGGAAGAGGAATCTTCGACGGCCCTCCCGGGAGAAACGGACGTGCCTGACGACGAGCCGATCTGGGAGCAGGGAGCACCCGGCCCAGACGAACAACGTACGGAAAGTTCCGGCGACGCCACCGGCGAGGACGACCTCGACGAAGCGGTGGTGGACGTAGTGGCGGTACAGGCGTGCGAGCTGTCCGTGGATGGGAAGACGGTAGCGCAGCTTTCGGCCGACGACACTCAGACCCTTCGGCTCCGCCCCGGCTCGCACACGATTCGCGCCCTGCGAACCGACGCCAACTCTCCCGCTGAGGAGGACTCAACGGGGCCTGGCGGCCCGGATGCGCTTGGCGACATCGTATGGACCAATACGGTGTTCGCGTCGGCCCTCGACCGAAAAGAGGTCGTCGTGGACTTCACCGAGCGCGAGGCGTAGTCGCGGGAACGCCGGGCCTTGGGGACCAGAAGCGATAGGATCTATTCGGACGATCCAGCGTGTGATACACGAGTACTCCTTCCGTCTTTCTTCACAAAAAACCGATCCCTGATATGTCCAAAAACATCCTCATGATCGTCGGCGACTTCGTGGAGGACTACGAAGTCATGGTGCCATTCCAGGCCCTGCAAA
>CAYULG010000358.1:0-2488 GCA_964445365.1 uncultured Salinivenus sp.
GCAGTGGATGTACTGGGTCGAAATTCTGCCCGCGTCGCTCTTTTTCCTCTCGCTGTTGTTCATTCCGGAGTCGCCCCGCTACCTGGTGGCGGCGGGCGACGAGGACCAGGCCCGAACGGTCATCAACACCCTCTCGACGGCCGGCGACGCCGACGAGAAGATCGCGGACATCCGTTCGACCCTCCAGGAGGGACGCCCGAGCCTGTCGGACATCGTCCAGGAGCACACCGGCCGCGTACATCCCCTCGTGTGGGTGGGTATTGGCCTGGCCACCCTTCAGCAGTTTACCGGGATCAACGTGGTCTTCTACTACGGCACCACCCTGTGGAAGGCCGCCGGGTTCACCGAGTCGATCTCCCTGCTCAACAACGTGGTGACCGGCTCCGTCAACGTGGCCTTCACGTTCGTCGCCATCGCCCTCATCGACCGGGTGGGGCGGAAGCCGTTGCTCCTCATCGGGGCACTCGGCCAGGCCGTGATGCTGGGCGTGATGGCCTTCGCGTTCGGGACCGCGCCGGTCGCGGAGACCGGCAATCTACAGCTCAGCACAACGATGGGCTGGACCGCCCTCGTCGCCGCCAACACGTACGTCGCTTTCTTCGCCTTCTCCTGGGGCCCGGTGATGTGGGTCATGCTCGGCGAGATGTTCCCGAACCGGTTCCGCGGCGCGGCCCTCTCGCTGGCCGGGCTGGTACAGTGGCTCTCCAACTTCACCATCACGATGACCTTCCCAATCCTTCTGGACGGCATTGGGCTCGGGCTCTCCTACGGCATCTACGCTGCGTTCGGGGGGCTCGCCTTCCTGTTCGTCCGTGCGTTCGTGCAGGAGACGAAGGGACGTACCCTGGAGGACATGTCGCGCGAGGCGGAGGCGGCGTGAGGGTGAATGGGAGCTTGGGGGCGGGGAAGCACGCCGGGAATCCCTCATCGGCCCAGCGCTCACAGCTCCTCTCGGGGGACCCAGCGGTGTTCGTCGAGAACGACGCGCCCGTCGTCGGTGAAGGATACGCCCTCGCTGCGGAGCCGCTCCTCCATCACGTGGGGCGTCTCGAAGTGGCGCTTGCCCGTGAGGACGCCGTTGCGGTTCACCACGCGGTGGCATGGCAGATCCGTGCCGACGGCCTCATTGAGGGCCCAGCCCACCGTCCGTGCGGCGCTCCGCCGACCCAGGTGCTCGGCGATGTCGCCGTAGGTGGTGACGCGGCCGGGCGGAATCTCGGCCAGCACCGCCCACACACGCTCGAAAAACGAAGAATCTGTGTCCGGCATCTGCGCTCCGTTGATGTCGTTCGGTCCAATTGCCTCTCCCCCTGAACGGACGGTGTGAACGCCTCGTTCTCTCTCGGGAGGAAGAGTGAGATTGTCGTTGATGTCGGTTATCCTTCAATCCGTCGTTATTCCCGCGCAGCCCTAGGTTTATCCATGCACCTTTGCCTGTTCGAAGACGACCGGGTGCCCGGCCTCCGCCCGCTCGTGGAAACCCGAGCGGCCTGTGATCTGCGCCTCGGCCTGCGGACAATTCTGGAAACTACGTGCGACGCGTTCGGGGTCCGCGATGGATCGAACCTGGTGCTCCACACCCGCCCGCTCGTGGCCCCCGTCACGGCCCAGGCCCACGCCGACGCCCACGTCAACACGCTGCCGGACGGGGCCGACGTACTCTTCGTGAACGGGCGCTTCGTGGCGACGGACGGGCCTGCGCTCACGCAGATCCGCGAGTATGTGGACGGGGCGACTGCCCCGCGCGCCTTCGTCCACGACAACACGCTGGTGGCGGCCTGGGTGCCCACCGCCGCCGGCCAGCTGCCGGACGACGTACTCGCCCCGGCGGCCCTGCCTACGGCCCCCTTCGGCGACCTGCCCACGACGACGGTCGCGGACGCGACACTGGTCGACCGCCCCTGGCACCTGCTTGGCACCCTCCGCCCCGCCCTGCGGCGCGACGTGGCGGCCCGGATCGACACCCTGCCACCCCGTCCCCTGCCCGATCGGCCCCACGCCGAGGTGCATCCCAGCGTGGTGGCCGTCCGGCCCGAGCACATTCACCTCGGCGGGGACGCCGCGGTGCACCCCGGCGCCATCCTCAACGCCGAGGACGGCCCGATTGTCATCGACGAGACCGCGACGGTTCACGAGCAGGCGGTCCTAAAGGGCCCCTGCTACGTGGGCCCGAAGAGCCAGATCAAGGTGGGTGCCGACATCGACGGGGCGGCCTTTGGCTACTACTGCAAGGTGGGCGGGGAGGTGCACGACACGGTGATCCACTCCCTCTCGAACAAGAGCCACCCCGGCTTCCTGGGCCACGCCTTTCTGGGCCGCTGGTGCAACCTCGGCGCCGACACGAACAACTCGAACCTCCGCAACGACTACGGCGAGGTCTCGGCCTACGCGCCCGCCGACGCCGGCGTCGTGGGCACCGGCCGCCAGTTCGCCGGGCTCTTCATGGGCGACCACTCGAAGTGCGGCATCAACACCATGTTCAACACCG
>CAYULG010000359.1:0-2481 GCA_964445365.1 uncultured Salinivenus sp.
CGGTCGCGGAAGAAGCCGCCGCTGGGCCCGTCGGGCGGGAGGGTGGCGAGCCAGAGCGCCGTGTCGGCTCCCTCCTCCGGCGTCCGAGGGGCCGCTTCGCCGCCCATCCGCGTGTGCACCCAGCCGGGGCACATCGAGTTCACCTTCACGTCGGCGGCGGCAGAAACGGCGTCGTCGAGCGTCGCGGTGAGGATGTTGAGGGCCGCTTTCGACGCGGCGTACGGCGCGTGATCGTGGTCGAGGCCTTCGCCGAACGAGCCGGACCCGGACGAGACGTTCACGACGCGCCCGTAGCCCCGCTCCACCATGCCCGGCACACATTTCTTCACGAGCAGCCACGGGCCGCGCGTGTTCACCGTCCAGGCGCGGTCGAGCTGGTCAAGGGTCGCGTCCAGGGCGTCGTTCTCCGGGTAGATGCCGGCGTTGTTGACGAGCACGTCCACCTCGACGCCGTCGGCGGCGAGGCGCTCGAAGCAGGCGTCGATCGAGTCGGGCTCGGCCACGTCGATTGGTTCCACGCGCACCGTGCCGCCGTCGGCGCGGAGCGAGCGGGCCGCCGCCTCGCCGTTTGCCTCGTCGCGCGAGCCCAGGACGATATTGAGACCACGTTCAGCAAGGCCCTCGCAGATGGCGAGGCCGATGCCGCGGTTGCCGCCGGTGACGAATGCGGTTCGTAGATCGCTCATGCGTTTCGGAGAAGGTCGTTCGGGGGATCGCTCGAAGCTCTCGAATGGATCTCAGATATCCGGGTTCGGTTCATTCCCTGAAGAATCGGCACGTTCCGTTCGCGGCGTGTGGAAGAGAACGACAACATCCTCCTCTCGCCAAAACAGATGACCCGCACCTGTGAGGTCTTGGGCATCGACCTCACGTTCCGATCCTTCCGTCCTTCGCCGAGAGCGTCGGCATCGACGGCAACCGCCTCACCACACCGACCGTGCTTCCCGACGCCTTCGACCAAGCCATCGGCGACGGGACGAGTCTGACCGAGGGGCCGGTGGGGTAGCACGTAGGTGACCAACGGTTTGCGCGTCCCCGTCGGCATGAATGTTGCCGTGCAACAGACGGATACGTGCCCCTTTCTCTCCCGGCACGCCGACCATTTCCCACCGGCATTTCAGCGTTCTTCTCCCATGCCGCTTCGCTTTGCCCCCCTCGGTGCGATCGTCCTCGGGCTGGTCCTTCTGTCGCTTGCGGGGGGATGTCAGCAGTCGACGCCCTCCTCGGACGCGCCGTCGGATTCGGTGTCGACCGCCACGCCCGAGAGCATCGATCCTGTGTCGGAAACAGAAGCAGTTGACTCATTCGGGACCGCGCTCGACCGGTTCGAGCGCGCCCAGCTGCCGACCCCCGCTGACAGTGCCCGGCTGCACCGGTGGTCTGACTCAGTGAAGGCAAAAGGCCAATCGCTTCAACGGCAAAGTCCAGAGAAAGCCCGCGGATTTTACCGTGAGGCAATCCGTGGCTACAACGTTCTTTCCGACTCAGCGCAGATCGCCACAGCCGTTAAGGGTGTGGGAGTCACGTATTTCTTGCAATCCAGCCTCGACGAGGCGCTCGAATGGTTTGAGAAATCCCTCCAGATTGAGCGGGCCCTCGGCCACCAGGAAGGAATCGCCCAATCCCTAAACAACATTGGCCTCGTGCATCGAAATCAGGGGCGGTTCGAGGAGGCACTGGCCCGTTACCGTGAGGTCCTCCAAATCGATCGTACTCGTGGGGATCGAGAGGCCATCGCGTCCACACTAAACAACATCGCAGTCACACTTGCGAGTACGGACCGCTACGAGAACGCACTCGACCGCTTCGAAGAATCGCTTCGGATTAGGCGGAAGCTCAGCAGTCAAAGGAAAGTCGCGGCCTCGCTCAGCAACATTGGGAAGGTCCATCTGCAACAGGGACAGTACGAGAAGGCCCTCCTCCGTCAACAGGACGCCCTTCAGATCTTGCGAGAGCTAGGCGACCAACGAGGCATCGCAATCACCCTGGAAGGCATCGGAAATGGTCTTGTCAAACAGGGACGGTACGAGGAGGCCCTCCCCCGATACCAGGAAGCCCTTGACATCAGAAAAGACATTGACGACCGGAAAGGAGTTGCGAGTACACTGAATAGTATCGGAACGGTCCATTTGAAACAGGGGCGGTACGAAAAAGCACTCATCCACCACCGAAACGCCCTTCAGATCGAACGGGACATTGGGAGAAAGCAACGAATTGCAGCCTCGCTGCAGGACATTGGCATCGTTCACCATGAACGCGGACGGCACGAGAAGGCGCTTAACCGGTATCGGGCAGCCCTTGACATCCGGCAGGAAATCGGGCACCGGTCCGGACTCACAGCCAGTTTGCGGAGCATCGGAACGGTTCATCTCGAAACAGGACACCTTTCCGCTGCCACCGATACCCTGTCCGAAGCCACTCGTCGTGCAGAACAGCTTCGATTGAGTGCCACCTCTCCGGACGCCCGGCGCTCGTTGCTGT
>CAYULG010000360.1:0-2480 GCA_964445365.1 uncultured Salinivenus sp.
TGACGAGTTCGGGCGCGGAGCACGACCTCGTAGGCACACGGCTCGTCCCCGGACACGTCGACGCGCTCGGTGCCGTGATCGCCCCGGAAGGACAAGTTGCCGCCGTATTCCTGGTCCGGGAGTGAGGAGTTTCCGTCGTCGTGCACCACTCCGGCGTTTTTGCGAATCACCACGTCAAACGACCGGAGGTGCGGGTGGTCGGCGGTGTATTCCACGTCGACGCTGCCGGAAATCTCCGCACACAGGTCGCCCGCCAACTGCCCGAGGCTGACGTCAGCAAGCAGGGGGGAATTGTCCAGCACGATGGAGTCTAAGGTCCCATCGTCGGTCGACTTGTCCGGGGAGTCTGGCCCGGCAAAGTACTGGAACCGCAGCCTGTACCGCCGCACCGGCTCGCGGGAAGAGGGCTGCTGGCCTGCCTCGACATTGCCTCCGGTGTTGGCCGGAGGTGGCGTAAGCGCCCCGGTCCGGATGCGCATCAGGTCGAGGGCATGCACGAAGTTGTCCTCATCGAGGGTGACCATCTTCGACTGCTGCCCCGGGCCCCACCGGCGGATCTCTACGCTTTTGCCCTTCAGCGTGACGAACCCGTCGGGGCCGAGGTCGCTGCTGTCGATGTAGACCGGTCCCCAGCCGTACCCGTCCTCGATCGCAGTCCCCACCCGGGTCCGCGCGATGTCGGTAATCGGCTGGAAGTCCTCTTCAGATGGAGGCACGGTGGGCGGGGTGCCCACGGCCGGGCTCCCGGGCCACTCCCAGGCGGCGGCGAGGAACCGGTACTTCAACGGATCGCCGCTGGAGGTTGTCAGCGGGACGTTGCCGCGAAGTGGAACCGCGCCCCCGAATACCTGATGATTGCCGTCAGCCGTGTAGCCTTCGTTGGTGAAGTCGGTCCGGATGTCAAACTCGTAGACGGTTGTCCACACGGGGATGTCTTCAGGGTCGACGTCAACCCGGACCTCCTCCGAACGAAGCGTGACGCACGTGCAGTGGCCTCGGTTCTCGCGTCCCTGCTGCCGGCCGTCGGCCCGCTCTTCGTCTACGACGCGCTGGCCGGCGTAGTCGACCTTGAAGTAGCAGTCCGGGCCGCCGACAAGTTCAATTTCAAAGAGGGAGATTGGGGTATCATCGAAGTCGTCTTCCGTGTAGTAAATCAAAAACCGACCGCTGCTGCCGGTCGTCGCCGTGCCGATCGGGTCGTCCTGGGTAATGTCGGCGTCGAAGGCCTGCACCTGGGCGTTAGAGAGAGGCTCCCCGTCTTGGGAGAGGACATGGCCGCAGATCACCCGCCGCCCCAGCGCTTCCAGTAGCTTGCAGTAGAAATTGTCGGGGATCCGGTAGTCGAACGCATGTGACCGCCTTTCGCCGGTCTCCTCCGATGACCATTCGAAATGGCCCAGCGTGAATTGGACCACATCCCGGCCGAGGCCGACTCCCTCTTCCGGATCGTCGCCGGGCAGGTGCGTGAGGCGAACGGCGACCGTGAGAGGCCCTCCCTCGTACTCCGCTTCCTCGCCGAAGCGGACCTCGTACGACCCGTCACTGCCGACGGGCTCGTCGCTAGACGCTACCGGGTCTTGATCGGGCAGTTCGCCCTCGCCGAGTGCGGAAAAAGAGGAAGCCTTTGACGGGGCTGATGTGGCCGCCGACAGAGACGCTTCCTCCTCTTCATACGGGTACAAGTGAACGGTTGCGCCTTGAAGTGTGGCCGTGCAGTTCTCGCAAATCGATGCCTCAAGCTGTCCGGAAACAACGTATTGCATTGGGCTCGGCTGGCTTAGTTGGAAGAGATGGTTGGAAGAGATGGACCTGAGGGAAGTGGAGACAGGAAGAAATGGCCCCGCTCTTTGAAAGCTGTTTCTCCGGAGGAAACCGGGCGCTGCTGCTCACGGGCCACGGCAGGGAACGGCGCCACCCCAGAAGCAAAACGAGTTGGTTTTCTCGACCTGGCTTCTTCGACAGGACTACTTCGACAGGACTACTTCGACAGGACTACAACGCTTTAGCGGCAAGACACGCCAGGAGCCCGAACCCTAACTTCTGCTCGCATTCCTTGACATTAATTTCAATAACTTAGACGTACAGGTCACTTCAGCGTCACACCTGGGCTTGACACCCCCGGGGCCGATTTTGTTACTTTGAACAGTAGTGCGATGGCCAAGATAAATCAGCTCGCCCGCTCGGGGCGGGCTTTTCGCATTTCTGCCCGTCTTTGGCCAATCTGCCCGTCTTTGGCCAACCGGCTACTGGAGAAGGGCCTCTCGGGCTCGTTTCTGCTCCGCGCGGCTGAGGTCCTCATGCCGGACAAGGCGAAGGGCCGGGTCGCCAGCGGTAGCGGCCAGCGCCGCTTCCGTCCGATCAAACTGGCAGATCACTGTCCCTCCATCGTTGAGGGTACAGTGGCCATCTCCCAGCGGCGCAGCGTCGTCTGCCACGTGGTCGTTTACGACGTAGATGACCTGGCTGTCAGAGGACATGGG
>CAYULG010000361.1:0-2465 GCA_964445365.1 uncultured Salinivenus sp.
TCTGTCAAATATGCGCCGAGTTTTGGGGTAAACGATAAGCGCACGGAATGATTGTTATTGTCGACTCAGAACTCTCATGCACGACGTAGTCAAGGTTTCGACGACGAATCAGGTCCAAACCATCCGTCTCAACCGCCCCGACAAGCGGAATGCCCTCAACAGCGCCCTGGTCTCGGACCTGAACGCGGCCCTGGAGGAGGCGGACGCCCGGGACGATCTTCGTGCAATTGTGCTCACGGGCGCGGGCTCCGCCTTTTCCGCTGGGGCCGACCTTTCGTCGCTCAAGGCCATGCGTGAGGCCGGGCCCACGGAGAATCAACAGGACTCACGGCACCTCGCGGCGCTGTTTCGTCAAATTTACCAGCACTCGAAGCCCGTTATTGCACAAGTCAATGGTCCAGCCATCGGGGGCGGGTGCGGACTGGCAACGGTCTGCGACTTTGCCTACGCGGCGGAGGGGGCAACGCTCGGGTTCACCGAAGTCCGGATTGGCTTCGTCCCGGCCATCGTCATGGTGTTTTTGCGGCGGAAGCTGGGGGAGACCCGGGCGCGCGACCTGTTGCTCCGGGGACGTCTCGTCGACGCCGAGACCGCCGTGGACCTCGGATTGGTAACCCGGGCGGTGCCGGACGAGACGCTTTCGGCGGCGGTCGAGGACCTGGCCCACGAGCTCGCCCGTGAAACGAGTGGCTCCGCGGTCGCACTCACGAAACAGATGCTGGGGCGGGTCCCGGGGATGGGACTGGATGAAGCCCTCGACTACGCCGTGCAGATGAATGCGTTTGCGCGGGGCACGGAGGACTGTAGGGCCGGCATCGATGCGTTCCTTAACGACGAGGATCCGCCGTGGAAGGAGGAGACGTGAGCGTGCCTCGAGGACGTTCTTGGAGGGGGTACGGGTGTTTGGCCGTTAATCGGCGAAACTGTCGAGTAGGCCCGGGCAGGGGAGCGCATGGGAGCATGGATACATCGCGCCGGACGGGAGTATCTACTGTACGACGAAGGCCGGAACGCAGGTGTGGGGACACGAGGCCGTGCCGGAATTGATGGGCCTTTTCACCACAACAGCTACACAATTTTTACTCGCGGTGGTATCAACTCTGTCCGCGAGCCACTACGTTGTGTGACGTGATGCCACACCACCGATCCGCTACTGTACTATCTGAAAAGCATTCCTAAAGTTATGGGCAAAAACGTAGCAGAAAAACTGATTGAGAGCCATCTTGCCGACGAAGGCGCAACAGTGGACAACGTAGAGGTCGGGGAGGAAATCGATCTCGAAATGGATCAGACCCTCACTCAGGACGCCACCGGGACCATGGTGATGCTGGAGTTTGAGGCCATGGGGATTCCCCGCGTCCAGACTGAGCTGTCGGCACAGTACGTCGATCACAATCTCATCCAGTCCGACTTCAAAAATCCGGACGACCACCTCTTCCTGCGGAGTGCCTGCAAGAAGTACGGGGTGTGGTACAGTCGTCCCGGAAACGGCGTGAGCCACCCGGTGCATCAGGAACGGTTCGGTGAGCCGGGCCAGACACTGATTGGGTCGGACAGCCACTCGCCCGCCGCGGGGGCCATCGGCATGCTTGCCATTGGGGCCGGAGGACTCGACGTGGCGATGGCCATGGCCGGCAAGCCGTACACGATTAACATGCCGGAGGTGTGGGGCGTGAAGCTCACCGGCGAGCTGCCGGATTGGGTCAGCGCGAAGGACGTGATCCTGACGATGCTGGAGCGTCACGACGTGGACGGCGGGGTCGGTCAAGTCATCGAATACTACGGGCCGGGCCTGGACAACCTGAGCTGCATGGACCGCCACGTCATCGCCAACATGGGCACGGAGCTGGGCGCCACCAGCACCGTCTTCCCGGCCGACGAGGAGGTGCGGGACTTCCTCCGCCGACAAGGACGCGAGGAGGCGTTCCGCGAGATTCGGGCCGACGAGAACGCCGATTATGATGAGCACGAGGAGATTGATCTCTCCAAGCTGGAGCCGAAGATTGCGAAGCCCAGCAGTCCGGGCAACGTGGTGCCCGTCCGTGAGGTGGAGGGACAAGAGATCTACCAGAGCTACGTGGGCTCCTCCGCCAACCCCGGCTTCCGCGACTTTGCCAGCGCCGCCGAAATTGTGGACGATTACCAGGTGCACGATCGCGTGTCGTTCGACGTGAATCCCACGTCGCGACAGATTCTGGAGAACCTGATGAACACAGGCCACCTCCAGATGCTCACGCGCGCCGGTGCTCGCATCCACCAGGCCGGCTGCAACGGCTGCATCGGCATGGGCCAGGCCCCGGCCACCGGTCAGATTTCGGTGCGCACGGTGCCACGCAACTTCCCCGGTCGCTCCGGCACCAAGGAGGACGCGGTGTACCTCGTCAGTCCCGAGACCGCCGCGGCCTCGGCCCTGACCGGCGCGATTACCGACCCGCGCGACCTGGCGGACCTCTACGACATGGAGT
>CAYULG010000362.1:0-2460 GCA_964445365.1 uncultured Salinivenus sp.
TGCTGTACACGGTGCCGCGCCCCGGCGGGACACCACCTCTCTCCCTCGACGACGCGATGGACTGGGTGGTGAAAGGGGCCTCCGGCCTCGTGCCGGTCACGCTGCTGCTCGTGCTTGCGTTTGCGCTGGGGCAGGTGTCGCAGGCGCTGGAGATGGGGGCGTACGTGGTGGGCCTGGTGCCGGACGGCGGGCCCACGTGGTGGATCCCGGTCCTCGTCTACGCGGTGACCGGCTTCGTGGCCTTCACGCTTGGCTCGTCCTGGACCGCCTTCGCCATCCTCATCCCCGTGGCGATGCCGCTGGCGCAGGGACTCGGGGTACCTCTCTCCCTGATGCTCGGGGCCGTCCTGTCCGGCGGCATCTTCGGGGATCACACCTCGCCCCTCTCCGACACCTCCATCATCTCCTCGATGGCCGCGGCCTGCGACCACGTCGACCACGTCAACACGCAGATGCCCTACGCGCTCGTGCAGGCCGGGCTGGCCGCCGTCGCATTCGTCATCGCGGGACTCGCGGTGGGGTAACGGCAGCGCCGCCGCGTTCGGCGCCGGGGCCCCTTCGTCTGTGGGGCTCGTGCAGCGCGGCGTAAATTCTTCGACAGTTTCCCAAATCAGCTTTTTTGACGAGGATGCTTTCTGCGACCTCTGGACGCCGGATCGCTTCGCGTCCGGCGTTGACGGTGGCGCTCCGAGCGTTCGAATCTGCCGACGAACTTGCGCCTCCGTGCACTAGAGGGCGGCAACAAAGAAAGCGCCGACCCCACGACGTCCGTGGAATCGGCGCTGAGCGAACGTCGCTCGCGTGAAAGGGGGACGCGTCCTACTGCTGGAACGCCTCGTCGACCTCCGTGCCGGCGACGTGGTTCACGTAGTTGCTAATCGTCTTGATGCCGGTGAGCGCGATGATCTCGTAGAGCTCGGCCCGGCCCAGGCCAAGATCATCGAATTCAGACTCGTCGGCGTCGGAGAGCCAGCCGCGCTTGCCGAGGATGCGGCGCGTGGCGCGCACGAGGCTCTTCAGGCGGTCGTTGGAGGGAAGGCCGCCTTCGTTGATCGTCTCGACCGTCGCGGCGTCGAGCCCGGCCTGCTGCCCGGCCGCGGCGTGGGCCTTCGTGCAGTAGTGGCAGTCGTTGTAGCTGGAGACCGCCAGGATGACGGCCTGCTGCTCGGCCGGGGAGAGAACGCCCCCGTCCTCCACGAGGCCCGTGGCGGTCAGGTAAGCATCCCCAACGGCGGGGTTCTCCTTCGTGATTTCCGTGACGAGGTTGGGCACGAAGCCGAGGGCCTGCTTCGCTTTGTCGTGAACCTGTTCGGCGTGATCGGTCTGAGGAGCGGCAGTCGTAGCCATAAGGGGGAATAGACGGTTTGAATGAGCGAATATGCGTGAACGTCGGCCCGTGAGGACCTCCCAATCCAGAGAGGATTGAGTTGCAAGTACCTACTTACTAGTAGGTAAGCACAAGAGGGAACGATACGAGTTCCCACAACACGCTTTCTCCGTGCAGGATCGCCGGGTTACGTTACAATGGAGTCGACGAGGTCGTGGAGGGTTTCGGTGTACGTGTCCGGACTTCGGTCCGGGGTCGTGAGCATGGCTCCTTCGAGCGTGGCCAAAAACACCCGAGCCACGTCCCGGGGCGTGTCGCATCCCTGGAGCCCGATTCCGCCGGACGTGCCGTCCCCGAGAATGTCGGTGAGCCAGTCTTCCTGCTCGGCAAAGAAGCGACGCACTTCCCGGCGTACTTCCTCCGGAAGCGTCGGCTCGTCGGCCGCGAGGATGCCGCACAGACAGAGCCCGCCGCCGTCTACGATTTCCGAGAAGTGCTCCACGTACTGGCTGAGTCGCCCGTGGAGCGTGTCATTCTGTTCGCAAAGGGCCGCCCGCTTCCGGGCGCTCCGTTCACGATACCGCCGCACCAGCGTTTGCACGAGGTCGGCCTTCGAGGGAAAGTGGTAGTGGATGGCGGCGGTCGTCAGGTCCAGTTCTTCCGCGAGATCCCCGTAGCTGACGGCGTTGTAGCCTCGCTGCTGGATCCGCTCCTGGGCGAGATCGAGGATCTGCTCGGCGGTGGCAGAGCGCGTGGCTGTGTCCTCGGAACCGCCCATTCGGCTATTTACTAGTTGGTAAGTTTCTTTGCAGCAGAATCTATCTGCACTGGACGGTTCGGTTCCTTCGGATCCAGCGCCGTCGGGGCATGCTTGCCGGTGACGGAGGAAGTTGCCCCCGTTTACCGGTGCTCCGGGTTCGGGTGGTCGAAGCGGCAGCCGGCCTCCCATTCGGAGCGCTGGTTGCCGTGGGCGGGCACGCCGCCGGCCTCGTGGAGCTGGAGGGCGGTGTGCATCAGGTTCCACGTCATGAACGTGGTGTTGCGCTGGGTGAAGTCGTTGTCGAATCCGACCTTCGAGCCGTCCTCCCGCTCGTCGCCGTAGCTGGGGCCGGGCCCGGCCTCGCCGATCCAGC
>CAYULG010000363.1:0-2459 GCA_964445365.1 uncultured Salinivenus sp.
TCTGAAACGGGGCGTCATTGCATCGCATGGTGTCGGTTCCTTTCTTGGGAAACCGGGCCCCATCGAATCGACGACCGCTCTAGGCCGACCCTTCCGCGAATTGCTCACAGGACGCCATTCCCCATGGACACTTCAACGATCACCATCATTCTGGGCGGCGGGGCCGGGACGCGGCTCTATCCGCTCACGAAGCTGCGCGCCAAGCCCGCCGTGCCGCTTGCGGGCCGATACCGGCTCATCGACGTGCCGGTGTCGAACAGCATTAACTCCAACATCCCCCGCATCTTCGTTCTCACGCAGTTCAACTCGGCGAGCCTCAACCGCCACCTGGCGCAGAGCTACCGGTTCGACCGCTTCACGAACGGGTTCGTGACGGTCCTCGCCGCCGAGCAGACCCCGTCGTCGAAGGACTGGTTCCAGGGGACGGCCGACGCGGTGCGCCGCAGCATTCCCCACATCGAAGGCTACCGCCACGAGCACGTGCTCATTCTCTCGGGGGATCAGCTGTACTCGATGGACTACCGCAACATGATCGAGCACCATCGGGCGACCGACGCCGACGTCACTCTCGGGACCATCCCGGTGACGGCCGAGAAGGCCCCGGCCTTCGGCATTCTCAAGACCGATGACGAGCACGTGATCACCGAGTTCCACGAGAAACCGGCGCGTGAGGAGCTGGAGGGAAAGGACAGTCCGGTCTCCGATGAGTTGGAAGAGGAGGGGCGCATCTACCTTGCCTCGATGGGCATCTACCTCTTCGACCGGGAGCCTCTCCGCGATCTGCTCGACGGCAACCCCGACGACCACGACTTTGGCAACCAGATCATTCCGGCGGCGATCGACGACCTCAAGGTGACCAGCTATCCGTTCACCGATTACTGGAGCGACATTGGAACCATTCGCTCCTTCTACGACGCCAACCTGATGCTGGCGAAGACGAGCCCGCCGTTTGATCTCTACGATCAGAACCGGCCGCTCTACACGAATGCGCGGATGCTCTCCCCAGCCAAGATCCTGAGCTCCTACGTCCAGAACTCACTGATTGCCGAGGGAAGCGTGGTCACCAACAGTCAGATCTCGCAGTCGGTCGTGGGCATTCGCTCGTATGTGGGCGATAACACGACGCTCAAAAACACGGTGATGATGGGGGCCGACCACTACCGGTGGCACGATCAGGAGGAGATCGGCTATCTGGAAGGAGCAGAGGAACCGGGCATTGGGGCGGAGTCCTACGTCGAGGGCGCCATCATCGACAAGAATGTGTCCATTGGGAAGCGGTGCATCATCAAAAACCGCGAGAACGTGCAGGAGGCCGAGACCGACAAATACCACATCCGCGACGGCATCGTCGTCATTCCGAAGAACACGGTCATCCCGGACGACACGATCATATGAGTGATTGCTCCCTGCGGTCGCTCGATGGAGGATCGAGAATCGCGATTCCTGTTTGTCATTTGCACTCCATTCGCGATTCTCTATCCTCGCCCCCTCTTTATCGAAGGCAATTCCTATTGCCGCAGCTTTCTACTGACGTTGAACTGCACCCATGAAAATCACGATCCTAACCAACGAGTATCCGCCCAACGTGTACGGCGGCGCCGGCGTCCACGTCGAGTACCTGACCCGCGAGCTGGCGACGCTCGACGACGGGGCGCACGAGATCGAGGTGCTTTGCTTTGGGGAGCAGGAGGAGGACCACGGCAACCTCACGGTCCGGGGCGTGGCGCCGGACTTTGATCCCCCGACGCAGGACGATCGCCACGACAAGTTTATGGACGCGATGCTCCGGGACCTCGTCATGGCCGGCTCCGTCGCGGACGCGGACATCATCCACGGACATACGTGGTACTCGCACCTGGCGGGCTGCCTTACGAAGCAGCTCACCGGGGGCAACCTTGTGCTCACCACGCATTCGCTGGAGCCGCACCGGCCCTGGAAAGCCGAACAGCTGGGCACGGCGTATCAGGGAAGCTCGTGGGTCGAGCGTACGGCGTACGAGAACGCGGATGGCGTGGTGGCGGTGTCCGGATCCATGAAAGAAGATGTACAGTCCCTGTACGACGTGGGATCGGCGAACGTGGAGGTCATCCACAACGGCATCGACATCGACCAGTATCGCCCACGGCCCGACGACGCGGTGCTCGAGTCGTACGGCGTCGATCCGGAGCAGCCCTTCGTGCTCTTCGTGGGGCGCATCACGCGGCAGAAGGGCATTCTGCACCTCGTCGAGGCCATCCACCACATCGACGCCAACATCCAGGTGGTGCTCTGCGCCGGGGCCCCGGACACGGAGGCCATTGGCGAGGAGATGGAGGCACGTGTGGAGACGGCCCGGACCGAGACGGACAACCCGATCGTGTGGATCGACGAGATGCTGCCGCGCGAGGACGTGATCACGATGTATACGCACGCCTCCGTCTTCGTCTGCCCGAGCGTCTACGAGCCGTTCGGCATCATCA
>CAYULG010000364.1:0-2454 GCA_964445365.1 uncultured Salinivenus sp.
GTGGCCAGACGGAGTGCTCCGCCGGTTTTCGTTTGCGCCCGACCACACGACCAGTACCTCCGCCTCCGGCTTCGTCTTCGCCAACGACGGGGACGGCCGGCTCTGGATGGCCGCCCGTACGGGTCAGCTCTACCGCTATCGCCCAGAGGCTGGGCGCTTCCGGCGCGTCTCGCTTCCCGCGCAGCCCGACCGGGTGCACGCCCTCCGCGTTCGCAACGACACGCTGTGGATGGCGGGTACACAGTTCGTGGAGGGGCGCGTGTCGGGAGAGGGGGAGCTCACGGACGTTCGCACCTTCTCGACCGGGGGCCGAACGATCACGCACCTGGCGAGGGACGAAGACGGGCTGCTGCTGGGCACGAAGGAGCAGGGGCTCTTTCGGGCCGTGCCCCCGGACGGCGACTTTACGATGCGGGAGGTATTCGGGGCCAACGATCCCCATCGGGTGGAGCAGCTTCCCTTCCGAACCATCCATCACGTTCGTCCAACGGCCAATGGGCTCGTCTGGGTAAGCAGTGACCGGGGGCTGGGCCTCCTGCGGTCGCGCTTCTTCACCGGGGTGCCGGGCCTCACGCCAAACAACACGCTTTCCGTCTACCCGGACGACGGGCGCGTGCTCGTGTCCTTAGGGGACGTGTACGAGGTACGTACCGACGGGCGCCGGCAAAGCACACGGATTCTTCCCGCCTCCGAGGAACACCTCGTCACGACCCTCGCGTCCGTGGGGGACACCCTGTGGATGGGAACGGCGAACGGCCGCCTCCTGGCGACCGAGGACGGGCGTACGGCACAGACGGTCGACTATTCGGGTCGGGGCACCAGCATCTTCTATGCGCTCGGGGACCGGCGCGGAAATCTCTGGTTCTGCCAGGCCCCCGAGGACCAGCCCCTCAAGGGGGTAAGCAAGATTTCGCCTGACGGCGAACAGACGTTCTACGGGGCCGACCGAGGCGTGGAGAATCGCATTCTCGTGGTAGAAGAGGGCCCGCGTGGAACGCTCTACGCGGCCGGCATCGGGCCCGAGACGTACTTGTACCGGTACCAGCCGGATCGGGATCGATTTCTCAACCTGAGCCTGCCCCTCTCCTTCTCCCCGACCCAGAGCTTCGAGGTCCACGACGTGGCGGTGGACGATCAGGGCATCGTGTGGCTGGCCACGACCGACGGCCTGCTGCGCTACGACCTGGAAACGGTGACGCGCGTTGATCTCGGCGAATTTACGACGACCGAGATTCGCTCGGTCCAGGCCCCGGCGGACGGCAGCGTCTGGCTCGCGACCGACACCCACGGCCTCCTCCACTACCGCGACGGCACGGCGGTGCAGTTCGGCGAAGGGGCGGGGGTCCCCACGAAGGTGACAATCTACCGGACGCTCCGTGTCGACCAGCATGAACGGCTCTGGGTCGGGACCGCCGAGGGAACCGTTCACTCCAATGAGCGGCGGCCCAGCCCCAAGTCCACGCCGGTCCCACAGCTCCTCTCCGCACACGTTGAGGGGGAGCCCGTCCAGACGACCGACCGGCTCGCGCTGCGGGCAAACGACGCGCTTACCCTCCGCTACACCGCACTCGCCTTTCCGGGCGACGACCTGACGTACCAGTATCGCCTCACCGGCGCCGTAGACGCCAACTGGAGCGCGCCCACGTCCACGAACACCCTCACGCTGCGCCGCCTTCCCCTCGGCGCGTACGACCTGGAGATTCGGGCGAAGAAGGGAAGCGGCTACTACTGGAGTGATCCCCTGCGCATTCCGGTGGACGTGCGCCCGGTGTGGTACCGTACCTGGTGGGCGTACGTGTTGCTGGGCCTCCTCGGAGCGGGGGGACTCGGCTACCTGTTCCGACGCCGTCGCGGGGGACAACGCGAGCGCATCGAAGAGCTCGAAGAGACCCTGGATCAGCGGGAGCGGCGCCTCGAACGCCAGCGCGAGACCATCGAGGAGAAAACCGAAGAACTGGACACGACCGAGGCCCGTCTCGCCGCCCTCCACGACCTCGTACAGCAGCTCTCGTCGAATCCCACCTGGTCGCAGGTGATGGACGCACTGCCGGACCTAATCGAGGCCGTCGATCGGGTCGACACCATCGAGTTTGGCTACTACCATGACGACGAGATATGCTTCGACGGCTTCGATGCGTCCGGCGAGGACTACGTGTACCGGCGGGAGGACTTCGACGACCGGACGAAGGTCCCGGTCTGGTCGCTGTTCCATGGCGAAGCGGTACACCTCGACGACTTCCAGGACGAGCACACCCGCTACGTCCACTCGGCGGACACTGTGCGGGCCCCGTCCCTCCTGTGCATTCCCTTCGAGCTGCGGGGGCGCCAGCAGCTCGTGCTCGTCGTATACGGGACCGCGCCGCACGCCTTCGACGCGACCGATCGGCAGATGATGCATCTGCTGGCCCGCTACCTGGCCGCCACAATTCACGAGCCGCTCACCCCCACACACAA
>CAYULG010000365.1:0-2430 GCA_964445365.1 uncultured Salinivenus sp.
TCCCGACTCCCTAGAGCGCCCAGGTCACCATCTCCGGATAGAGCATGATGAGGATCAGGCCAGCAACCTGGATGATGATGAACGGGACGGCCCCGCGGTAAATCTGCAGGGTCGACACCTCGTCGGGTGCTACACCGCGGAGATAGAAGAGCGCGAACCCGAACGGCGGCGTCAGGAAGGAGGTCTGGAGGTTCATGCCCACCATCACGCCAAACCAGACGAGCGCGGCGCTGGCCGTGGCCCCAAAGTCGGGCGGCAGAAGCTGGGCCGCGGGGCTCTGGAGGAGGGGGATGATGATGAACGCAATCTCGAAGAAGTCGATGAAGAACCCGAGAATGAAGATCGTCAGGTTGGCCACGATCAGAAACCCGACGACGCCGCCCGGCAGGTTCGTGAGCAGGTCTTCGATCCAGAAGTCGCCCCCCAGCCCCCGAAAGACGAGCGAGAACGCGGTGGAGCCCACCAGCAGGAACATCACCATCGAGGTCAGGCGCATCGTCTCGTCCATCGTTTCCCGCAGGGCCGTCATCGAGAGCCGCCCGTTTACCGCCGCGAGGGCGATGGCGCCGACCGCCCCGAGCGCCCCGGCCTCCGTGGGGGTGGCGATCCCGGCAAAGATGCTTCCGAGCACGAGCACGATGAGGATGAGCGGGGGAAGCATCACCAGCAGAACCCGCCGCAGGAGTTGAAGCGGGGCGATGTCGAGGGCCTCTTCGGGCAGGGCGGGAGCGCTCTCGGGCCGCACCAGCGCCACCCCGCCGGCGTACAGTGCGTAGAGGGAAGCCAGGGCCACGCCGGGCACGAGCGCACCGAGGAAGAGGTCGCCCACACTGATACCGAGCTGGTCGGCCAGGACGATGAGGACGATGCTCGGGGGAATGATTTGCCCGAGGGTGCCGGCGGCCGTGATGACGCCGGACGAGAGCTCGCCCGAGTAGCCGTAGCGGAGCATCACCGGCATCGAGATGAGGCCCATCGCGACCACGGAGGCGCCCACGACGCCGGTCGCGGCCGCCAGCAGCGCGCCAACGAACACCACGGCAATGGCCAGCCCCCCACGCACCGCGCCGAACAGCTGCCCGATGGTGGTGAGCAGGTCCTCCGCCAGGCGCGACTTCTCCAGCATCGTGCCCATGAAGATGAAGAAGGGCACCGCCAGGAGAATAAAGTTCGACATGATGCCGAAGATGCGGGACGGAAGGGCCTGCAACAGCGCCCAGTCCAATACGCCCACTTCTACGCCCACCCCGGCAAAGATCAACGCCGTGCCCCCGAGCGCAAAGGCGACCGGATACCCCGAAAAAATCAGCAGGAGGGCCCCGGCGAACATTAGGGGCGCGAGAAATTCGACACTCATGTCCAGCTCGCAGCGATCGTCAGTGCGAAAGTAAAACGGCCAGGCAAAGCTGCTTCTTTCCCATCCCCCTACCCGATTCGCGGGCGCGACTCCTCCTCGCCCCACTTCTCCAGGTCGATCCCCCGAAGGACGGCCGCCTCCCGAATCATCAGGGACACCCCCTGCAGCATCACGAACAGCAGGGCCAGGGGAATGACGGACTTGATCGGATAGCGCGGGAGCCCCCCCGGGTCGGGAGAGGATTCTAGGATGGCCCAGGAGTTCGTGACAAACGGAATGGAGTGCCACAGCACCACACCGCAGAAGGGAACCAGGAAGAGGGCCGTGCCGAGGAGGTTGATCCAGGCCTTGCCCCGGCGCGAGAGCTGCGTGTAGAGCACGTCCACCCGCACGTGGTCGTCGTACTTGAGGGTGTAGGCGGCCCCCAGAAGGAAAACGAGCGCAAAGAGGTACCATTGAAGCTCAATCCACAGGTTGGAGCTCAGCCCGAGCCCCGTGTACTTATCCAGGTACCGGGCAAGGGCGTTGAAGGCGCCTACGCCGACCATAACGAGCGTAAGCCAGTACAGCATCCAGCCCGACCATTCGCTGAAGCGATCGATGCGGCGGGCCCAATTCAGCCAGCGGTCCATGGCGGTCGTGTCTCTTCCAAAAGCATCGGTCCAACGCAAGGGTACAGGACGGGCCACGAATCCTCAAATTTTCCCTCCCGTGGGGCCGGCGGCACCCGAGCACGGGGGGCACCGCTGCACCAAGCGGTGAGGCTTTTGTCGAGACGCCGCACCCATCAAAAAAACCACCCCGACGGCCCCCGACGCCGAAGCGCGGAGACCGCCAAGGTGGCGGGCAGGATCTCCGAAATGGCTCCCAGGCCGCTTAAGCCGCCTGGCCGTTCGATCCCGTCTCGATGGGCGCCCCAACGAGATTGCCCCACTCGGTCCAGGACCCGTCGTAGTTGCGAACCTTCGGGTGCCCCAGCAGCTGCGACAGCACGAACCAGCTGTGGCTGGAGCGCTCCCCGATGCGGCAGTAGGCGATCGTCTCCTTGTCGGGCGTGATGCCGCGCTCTTCGT
>CAYULG010000366.1:0-2413 GCA_964445365.1 uncultured Salinivenus sp.
GGAAGCGGCCCACGTGGGAGGACGTGAAGCTGCTCCGCACCCGCTACGACGAACTTACCGACGAGGACGACGCGTAACCTCGACGGTTCTCTCCGTTCGGACGAACGCACCCGGCATTCGACAGCGTCTTTCCCCTCATGGCTGATAACGATTCGGACCAGAACCTGAGCATCGACGACGCATCGTCCTCCTCGTACCCCCTCGAAAAAATGCGGGGCCGGGAGAGCGAGCGCCGGCGCAAGCAGGCGGAAGAGGTGCACGAGCAGTCCGGCCGCGTGCCGCCACAGGCGGTGGACGTGGAGAAATCCGTACTCGGTGCCATGCTCATCGAGCGGGAGGCCATTCCGCAGGCCATTGAGGTGCTGCCATCGGAGGCGTTCTACAGCAACAAGCATCAGAAAGTCTACGAGGCCATCCTGAGCCTTTTCGAGCGCGGAAATCCGGTGGACCTCGTGACGCTCACAGAGGAGCTGAAGCGCCGCGATCAGCTGGAGGGGGTGGGGGGCTCCTACTACCTCACCGAGCTCACGACCCAGGTCGCCTCCGCCGCCAATGTCGAGTACCACGCCCGCATCATCGCGGAGAAGTCTCTGCTCCGCAAGATGATCGAGACGATGACGACGATCGTGGGGAAGGCCTACGACTCCAGCGCCGATGCCTTCGAACTGCTCGACGAGGCAGAGAGCAAGATCTTCGAGATCTCGGACAGCCAACTCCGCAAGGCTGCCGCGCCGATGAACGAGGTGGTCAAAGACACGCTGGAGCGCCTCGAAACCATCCACGGGCAGGACGGCAGCATCACCGGCATTCCGAGCGGCTTCCCCAAGCTCGACGACCTGACGAGCGGTTGGCAGCCGTCGGACCTCATCATCATCGCCGCGAGGCCCTCCATGGGGAAAACCGCATTTTCGCTGGCGTGCGCCCAGAACGCCGCCACACACTCGGAGCGCTCTACGGGGGTCGCCGTCTTTTCGCTGGAGATGGGCGCCCAGCAGCTCGCCCAGCGCATGCTCACCTCCGAGGCGCGGGTAGACGCCCAAAAGGCCCGCACCGGTCGCATGCAAGATGAGGACTGGCAGCACTTGGCCCGGGCCGCCGGCACACTCAGCGAGGCCGACATCTTTATCGACGACACACCGGGCCTCAGCGTGCTGGAGCTCCGGGCCAAGGCGCGCCGCCTGGTGGCCGAGCACGACATCGGCCTCGTGGTGGTGGACTACCTGCAACTCATGCAGGCCTCCGGCGGCAACCTCCGCAGCGGCGCCAATCGCGAGCAGGAGATTGCCCACATCTCACGCTCGTTGAAGGGGTTAGCGAAGGAGCTCAACATCCCGGTCATGGCCCTCTCCCAGCTCAACCGTGCCGTCGAGAACCGGGGCGGTGACAAGCGCCCCCAGCTCTCAGACCTCCGCGAATCGGGCTCGATCGAGCAGGACGCCGACGTGGTGGCCTTCATCTACCGGGCCGAGCGCTACGGCATCACGGTCGACGAGCAGGGCAATTCGACCGAAGGCATCGCCGAGATCATTGTCGAGAAGCAGCGCAACGGTCCCATCGGCACCGTCGAGCTGGCGTTCGTCAAGCAGTACGCCCGCTTCGAGAACCTGACGACGCAGTACGACGAGGGCGGGGGAAACACGGGCCCTGGTGGCATGGGCCCGGCCCCGGGCGGCGACGGCTCCTTCGAGGACGACGCCCCGTTCTGATCCCGCTTTCCCACCAGCACCTTAAGGCTCGTCCGGGAGAAGGTCCTCTTCGACATCCTCCCGAAGGAGGCCGTAAAAAAATACGTCAACCAGGCTCCCTTCCTTTTCGCGGTGCTTGCGGAGACGGCCCTCTCGCTGAAAGCCCACCTTCTCCAGGACACGGATCGACGCCGTATTCCAGCAAAACACCTCGGCCGTTAGCCGGGTGAGGTCAAGCTCGTCGAGGGCGTACAACACGTAACGACGCGCCGCGCTCGTCATGAGGCTGCGTCCCCAGTACGGCTTGGCCAACCAGTACCCGAGCCGGGCGCAGTGGGTGGTCCCCACCTCCAGGTCGTCCGCTCCCACCACCCCGATGAGACGCCCCTCTTGATTGCGGAGGGCAAAGGTCACCTCCTTCGGCTGGTCCCGACGATGAGCAATCCGGTCGTCGAGCCACGCCTCGGCGTCCTCATCGGTGTAGGGGTATTCCGCGAGATCTCGCGGTCCTGGAGGTGCCCGACAAGAGCCTCTTTATCGGCTCGCTCAACCGCGGACAGGTAATAGTCGTCGGGAAGCGATAGTTTGGGCATCTCCAAGGATGAACGCGTTGACGGAGGGAAGGGCCTTAAACGAGAAATGCCCACCGGGCGACAGCCCCGCGGGCAGGAAACGGAGGTGACGGGCGGATTCGAACCGCCGTAGGAGGCTTTGCAGGCCTCTGCCTG
>CAYULG010000367.1:0-2410 GCA_964445365.1 uncultured Salinivenus sp.
CCTCCGCTGCGATGGACCGAAGCTCGTCCACGTACTCGTTGCCATCCGGCAAATCGTCCTCGGCTACGTTGGCGACGTAGAGCACCGGCTTGTCGGTAAGCAGGAAAAGCTCGTCGACCAGCGTCCGGTTGTCGCTCGACACGTTGAAGGAGCGCGCCCAGTTTCCGGCGCCCAGGTGGTCGTGGAGGCGCTCAAACACGGGCAAAGTCTCGGCCGCGTCCTCGTCGCCCTTCTTCGCCGCCGGCTCCAGCTTGTCGAGGCGCTTCTCGACCGTCTCCAGGTCTTTCAGCAGGAGTTCGGTGTTGATCGTTTCCACGTCGCGGGCCGGATCAACGGATCCGTCTACGTGCGCTACACTGTCGTCCTCGAAGCAGCGTACAACCTGGATGATGGCATCCACCTCGCGAATTTCGGCGAGGAACTGGTTCCCCAGCCCTTCTCCTTCGGACGCCCCTTCCACCAGCCCGGCAATGTCGACGAACTCAATGGACGTGGGCACCGTCGTCGGCGAGTCCGCCAGTTCCCGCACCCGCTCCAGGCGCTCATCGGGGACGGGGACGACGCCAATATTCGAGTCGACCGTGCAGAACGGGTAGTTCTCGGCGTTCACCCCGGCGTTGCTCAACGCATTGAAAATCGTGGACTTTCCAACGTTGGGCAAACCGACGAGGCCGCACTGGAGGGACATGGGGGAATTACGGTCTCTGGATGGATGCGGGAAACAGAGGGACGTGCTCCGACCGAGAGGGGGCAGCCTCAGCATATTCCGTATTGCGTGTTGCGTATCTCGATGTTTTCCCCGCGACACGCAATACGAAATACGCGACCCGAACGACCTCCTCAGCCCACTTGGGGCAGTCTCTTCGCGGAATGCATCTCCTTCCGAACGACAGGTCCTACCTCAGTCCATGTACTCCACGTCGATAAACTCGCGTTCGGGGAGGCGGACAGCCGTCAGGCGGCCCATCCCGGGCTGCATATGGTAGACGCACCCCGTGTCGATGAGGATGAGCTTCTTCCGGTTGATGGGATCCGGGCGGGGTGTGTGGCCACAGACGACGGTCTTTTCCCAGGCAAATTCCTCGGAGCCGATGTGCTCCCGCTCCCACATGAACACCTTCTCCTCGTTCTGCTCCAGATTCTCTTCGATCGTGAGGTCGGGCTTGAGGCCGGCGTGGACAAAGAAGAAGTCATCCGTCTCGTGGTAAAGCTCCGTCTCACGGACGAATTCGGCGTGCGCGTCGGGGATTTCGACGTCGGCATCGCCGTTATCGAGGTAGCTCTGGAGGGTCGAGACGCCCCCGTTAACGCGCCACAGGTTGAAGGCGCCGTCGTCGAGGTACCCCAGCATCAGGGATTCGTGGTTGCCCCGGAGAAAGGTACACTCCACCTCGTTTCGGAGCTCGAGGAGACGATCAATAACTCCCTTCGAGTCTGGACCGCGGTCAATGTAGTCGCCCACGAACAGGAGATGGTCGTCCGGAGACGGGTCAATCTCTTCGAGAAGCACTTCGAACGATTTTGCACATCCGTGTATGTCGCCTATAGCTATGAGTCCCATCGTGAGGTACCCTTTCGAGGCTAGGAGCCGTCATGAAGAGATTCGCAAGAAGGGGCCTGTGCCCTTCAGGTAATGTTGCGAATTTAGGGAGAGAAAGGCAACTCGATTCCCCCTTTGTGGCGAGAAACCCGTCTTTACGGGGATTCTGCCCGGTTGCGAATGGCCTCCATGCCAATGAGGCCGCGGCCCGACTTGTCGAGGCGCCCCTGCTCGTGGAGGTCCATGAGCACGGCGTCGAGCACGCCATTGATGAACGGACCGCTGTCGGGCGTGCTGTAGGCTTTGGCAATCTCGATGGCCTCGTCGATCGTCACCTTCGGCGGAATCTCTTCGAAGGCCAGGAACTCGGCGGCGGCCATCCGGAGGAGTGCCCGATCGATTGCGGTGATGCGGGGCAAGTCCCAGTTCGTTGCGTGCCGCTGGACAATCTCGTCGGCCTCTTCCCGCACCTCAAGGGTGGTCCGGAACAAGCCCTCAGCGAAGTCTTGGGTCTGGGGGTCGTCCTCGAATTCAGGATTGAGCAGCATGTACACGAGATAGTCGGCGTCACCCCCCGACTGCTCGTAGGCGTAAAGGGCCTGCATTACACGTTCGCGAGCTTCGCGGCGGGTACTCATGGAGTGGGCCACCAGAGGTGGGAATGAACGAGATCACGCGACTGGGGGACAGTCAATTGCTGGGCACGCTTTGTGCAACAAGTCGTACTCATATCTTTGGCGGCACGGGAGGTTCGGAACGGGGACTGGATTCCCTCAATCTTGGATCTCGATGGGTTGGATCGAGCGATTCTTCGACTGTAGTGACTACTATATCTGAAGACGGTCGATCCGGGCCTTTGTGGATCCATGA
>CAYULG010000368.1:0-2409 GCA_964445365.1 uncultured Salinivenus sp.
GGCGTCACAACAGGTTCGCCTTTTCGAACTCGTCGCGGGCGGCGGGGAGGCGGTGGAGCTCGTCGTCGTAGAGGGTGTCGAGGAGGGAGTGCCACTCATCGATCCGATCCTCGCGCTCGAAGAGTGCCTTTGCTCGCTGGAGAAAATCGGCGGCCTCGGCGTAGTTGGAGCGTCCCCGCTGGCCAATTCGGTCGCGGGCGGCTTCCTCGTAGAGGGCCACGGCGGCGTCGGGGTGGGGGTCCGCGACGGCGTCGGCGACCGAGACGAGAAACGGCGTGCCGAAGGCCCAGGTCCGCTCCTCGCCCGCGAAGGGCTCGACGAGCTCCAGCGCCGTTTCGAAGTCGCCCGCGTGCAGATACAGCTCGACGAGCAGGTCCTGGCGGTGGCTCTGACTGAGGGCGTCCAGGAGGTCGGTGCGGACGGCAGCCCAGTTTTCAAGCGGCTCGGCGGCGCGGCGGACCTCCTCGTACGTTTCGACGGACGGTTGGGCCCGAAACAGACGGCGGGCGTCCGTCAGGGCCGTTTCGTACTTCTCGGCGCTGAGGGCGTGCTCGTAGAGCCACCGGAGAAGGGGCGGATACGGGCGGTTCTCGTCAAGGCGATTCTCCAGCAGAGCCCGGGCGTTCTCGTCGGCGCCGTTATCGACGAGGCGGTCGGCTACGTCCGTCAGGCTGTAATCGGGGAGATGGCGGGTGGCGGCGTCGGTCGCCGCGTCGAGGCGGTCCATCGCCAGCAGTTGGTCGATCAGGTCGCGCCACTGTCCCGTGTGCCGACAGAGGTCGAGGTAGCTATCCGGGTCGAGGCGGTCCCGCTCCAGATCGAGCAGGAGCGGGCCGAGCGACCGGCGCAACCAGTCGTCGGAATCAATGCGAGTGGGGCGCCCGAATCCCGATTCATCGGCGGTGTCCTCGTTCGGGGGTGGGGGCAAATGCTGCCGGAGCACGTCCGCGGCCCCGCGGCGTTCCTCCGAAGTCGTGTGCTCGCGGAGGGCGTTCCCGGCGGCATCGGCGGCCCCGTATCCGCCGTTTTCCGCGTTCCACAGACAAATGTCGAGCAGGGCCTCCAGGGCCCGAGACCGGATCTCCGGGTCGTCGCCCCCCGAGAGCACGTCGCCGAGCCCGTCACCACAGGTGTCGATGACGCTGATTACGTGTCCCTGGTCGTCGTGGAACGTGTCGAATCGTTCGGTGATCGTCTCGGCGACTGTCTGAAACAGCGCCCGGGCCTGTTCCCACGCCTCCGACGCCACGTGCTCCCGGCCGCGGTCGAGGAGGGGATCCAGGTTTTCGGCCACCTCGCGGGCGTACCCATGGTCGTACGGATCGATCCCCCGCACCTCAAAGGCCTGCTCGGCGTAGTCGCGGACGTCAACGGTGTCCTCGACGTTCTGACTGTCGAGATGAAACTCGACGACCGATTCGAGGGAGGGCTCGCGCTCGAGGAGACGCTGGATAATGTCGATCAGGGTGTCGGGAGACTGGGCCTCCAGACGCTCGGTCAGTGCGGCGACCGGCTCGAAGGCCTCGGGCTGGTTGACCCACGTGAGCAGGAGCGCCACCGCGTGCTTGCACCGGCCGTCGCCGCCAATGGGGCAGGAGCACGAGCCCGCCGCGATGCCGTCGGGGGTCAGGATAATTTCGACGCGGTAGGGGTTTGGTTGGGACCCCCGACAGAGCGCCTTCAGGGTGCGGCCGTGCCGCCGCGGGCTGTGGATTCTGTCGTCCCGAAAGTAGCCCTCGCCGCGCTCGTAGTACCGGTCGACGGTCCAGTCGCGCACGTCAGCGATCGTCAACTCTGGGAGATTGGCCATCACGAGGGACACCGGATTCAGGCAATACGGAGGAGGATTGTAGAGGGCTCTGACGCCTTCGATCCGACCAATGTCATGCCCACGGCTTCCCGATTCGTTGCACGCATTTCTGCAACGACTACCGGGACGAATCGTAGGATCTCGTCCGTTCTTCCCGCACGCCTTAAGTCTGATGTCTTACACCACGCTCGACGCCATCGCCACCGGGAACCCGCCGCTGCGGCGGTCGCAAGAGGAGACGGCGGAGTTTATGGCGCAGATTGATACCCTGCCCGATGCCCTTCAGAATCGCCTGCCGGCCATCTATCGGGGATCCTCGATCGACGGCCGCTACACCTGCGTGGAGGATTACGCGAGAAACGACGCGGACGACTTTACCTTTTTTCCGAAGACGTGGACCCTGGAGCCGGCTCCGTCTACGGAGGATCGAAATGAGCACTACCGAGAGTCCGTCATTCCCCTGGCCGAGGATGTGGGCGAGCGGGCCCTCGACCAGGCCGGCGTCGCCCCCGACGACATCACGCACGTCATCGCCGTGAGCTGTACGGGCTTCTTTGCGCCGGGGCTCGACGTGGAGCTCGTGAAGCGTCTCGGCCTGC
>CAYULG010000369.1:0-2367 GCA_964445365.1 uncultured Salinivenus sp.
CGGCGTAGGCGCCCTTGCAGAGGCGCACGCTGGCCCCGAGCTCGCACATGCGGTCGATGTCGCGGTCGGTGCGGCGAAGCATGGCCTGGAGGACCGGACCCACGTGGTCGGGAAAGTCCTCGTAGGCGGCCTCGAAGAGGTCGAGCGTCGACTGGGTGAGGTCGCTCCCCTCCATGTCCAGCCGCACGAAGACGTCGTGCTCGGCGGCCACTTCCAGGAGCTGGCGCAGATTGTCGAGGCAAAAGTCCTCGTCGATGAGTTGGCCCATCATCGAGAGCTTAATGGAGATGCGGTTGCGCAGCCCATTGTTGTCGTTGCGCTCCGCAACGGTTTTTACCAGGTCGACGTAGGCGTCGCGGGCGGCGTCGGCCACCTCGCGGTCGTGCACGTGCTCGCCGAGCTTGTCGAGGGCCACGTGCAAGCCGTCGTCGTTCAGGTCGTCCAGGACGGGGAGGGTGGCCTCGAGGGTCTCGCCCGCCACAAAGCGGCTGGCCAGGAAGAAGGGGAGCTTCATGCCGGAGAAAGAGCGGATTCGGAAAAAAGCGCTTTTTCGCAAACGCCTCGCCCGCAAAGAAGTTGGAGAAAAATCGTGAACTCAGCGGAGACCGCACAGGAGACGTACTTTTTCTCCAACCACTCGACCAGCACCGTGCAGACCGAGGACGCGAAGCCGTGGATCGGAGGCGCCGACGGCATCCGTGACGGCTGGTTCGTCGTTCTGTGGCGGCCCGCCACCGGAACGGTTCGCCGCCGAGCCGTGGACGGAGTGGGGGCCCTGCTGTCCCTGTCCGAGGCGCCCGTCGTGCTCGGGGTGGACATGGTGATCGGGTGCCCCGATCGGGCCGAGCCGGGCGGGCGGCGCTGCGACCGGCAGGCGCGTCAGCTCCTGGGCCGTCCGCGCGGATCCAGCGTTTTTTCGCCCCCGGCGTACGACGCCCTCGGGGCCGAGACCTACGACGAGGCCCAGCGCCGCAACCGGGCCAGCGGACCGGACGCCCCTGGGCTCACGAAGCAAACGTTCCACCTGCTCCCGAAGATGCGGGCCCTGGCCGAGCGGATGACGCCCGCCCGGCAGGAGCGGGTGCGGGAGGTGCACCCGGAGCTCGCTTTCTACGCGATGAACGGGGACGCGCCCGTCACGGCGAGCAAGCACGAAGCCGAGGGCCGGGCCATCCGCGCCGATCTGCTGGCGGCACAGGGATTTTCGAACGTTCAAGACGCGGACGCGTCCAGGGGGGGCGCCGGGGCCGACGACGTGCTCGACGCGCACGCCGCCTGCTGGACGGCCCGCCGCGTCTACGAGGGCACGGCCCAGCGCTGCCCGCCCGCGGACGAGTCCGCCCCTCGCAATGACCGCGGCCTCCGGATGGAAATTTGGCGGTAGGGGCCTGACGGCGGCGCCCTTGCTTGCGCGTGACGGCGTGCCTGCTTGTATCGGGCGTTCCTGCAGCGTCGGTGGAAGTGGGCGTAGGAGCGTGGGGACAGGGGGGCAAGAGGCGGGTCGATGGGAGCAGCGCGTTCGTCGCAGTGCGACGGGGGGACGGCGTGGTCCTGCAACGGACCGATAACATTCGGGTCCGATGCCCGCCTGGCCGAGCGTGCCCGAAACGACGGTCTAACGGCAGGCGTTGCGAACACGTCGTTCGTTTTCGCATCAATCGCATCGATCATGTCCGACGATCTTGCCGACCTCCGACGGGAGTACGCCCGTGCCGAGCTCACCCGCGACCACGTGGCGGACGACCCCATCGAGCAGTTTCGGGCGTGGTTCGACGAGGCCCAGGACGCCGAGGTTACCGAGCCGAACGCCATGACCCTGGCCACCGCCGCCCCGGACGGGACGCCCTCCGCCCGCATCGTGCTGCTGAAGGGCATCGACGAGCGGGGCTTTCGCCTCTACACAAACTACGAAAGTCAGAAAGGCACCGAGCTCGATCAGAATCCGCACGCAGCGCTCGTCTTCTGGTGGGGGCCGCTGGAGCGCCAGGTGCGCGTCGAGGGCACCGTCGAGCGTCTGCCCGAGGAGGAGTCGACGGACTACTTCCACAGCCGGCCGCGCGGCAGTCAGCTTGGGGCGTGGGCCTCTCCCCAGAGTCGCGTCGTGGAGAGCCGCAAGGTCCTGGAGGACAACCTGGAGGCGGTGAAAGAGGAATACACGGACGCCGACGTCATCCCGCGGCCGGGGCACTGGGGCGGCTACGTGGTGAAGCCCACGCAGATCGAGTTTTGGCAGGGGCGCCCCAACCGCCTCCACGACCGCCTCCGGTACCGCCGTTCCGACGCGGACGCCGAGACAAGCGGCGACTGGACGCTGGAGCGCCTCGCGCCGTGACCGTAGGGAACAAGTAGTTTCAGACTGCGCCGTGA
>CAYULG010000370.1:0-2339 GCA_964445365.1 uncultured Salinivenus sp.
TAGGACAGCCGGTACTGCTCCGCGATGTAGATGTCGGTTCCACTTCGGGAGAGGTGCGATCCCTTTTGCACGAACAGGAGTTCGGGCTGGATCGAGAAGGGGCCGCCCAGCGGGATTGTGGCGTGCCCTCCCGCCTGCAGGCCGAGACGCACGTTGGTACTGGCCTCGGTCACGCCCGGGTCGCTCACGAATGGAACGGCGCTGTCGTTCAGAAAGCCGAACGCGGGTCCGGCCCGCACGCCCACCCGCACGCCCTGTGCGGACGCCGAGCCTTCATGGCCCGCTACAAGCACGGTGGCCACGGCCACGCTCGCCACGAGCACGCGGACCGCCCGGGGCACGCTCGGCCGGCGGAACAGGGTCGGAAAACGGAACGGACCGAGCATACGGATCATCTGAATCTGGGCAAAACTGCGCTCGCGCTTCTACGTGACGGACCGGGCATTGGTGCATGTGTAGAGGAAATCGAAGGGCAGGCGAGCGGGGCAGGGGGAGAGGCGGGGCGCTTTCGTCTGGACACCGCTCGGTTGCACGTCCTCTCCCGGGTCGGGGACCACCCCTGGGCGGGATCGGCGTTCGTTCCCTCCGCGCAGACGAGACCGACCTCTCTCCCGTCCTCATTCTCCCAGCCCCCCACATTCTGACTGATCACGCCCCCCGATGTCAGCGGATGGAGGCGGTGGGCATTCATGGGCAATTGTGTCGTTTAAGTTGAGTCCCGGCCCACTGCGTCGTAGGTTTTTTACGCTGCGAAAACAGTGTGTCGTCGCCGATTGTCTCTGCGTTGCTACTACTGAACGGACTAGCTCATTCGATGAGATCCCTTCTGATTGTCGCGCTCACCCTTCTGCTTACCGTCTCCATGACCTGGGCCGATCCTCCAGAGACTGCCTTTGAGCTTGCCTCGCCGAGCGAGGGGCTCACAACCGACGTGCTTCTCACCGACGACGGCCAGCCCCGCTACCGCGTTCGTTCGGGTGGCGACCTCGTGGTGGCGTCCTCCCCGCTGGGGTTCAGGTTCGCGGAGGCGCCCCCCATGCGCGACGGCTTTGAGGTGGTGGACACGGCCCGGCGGTCCGTCGACCGAACGTGGACGCCGGTGTGGGGCACCGACGACGAAATCACAAACCGGTTCAACGAGTTTGCCGTGGAGCTGCGCGAGACGGAGTCGCCCCACCGCCGGCTCACGCTCGTCTTCCGCGCCTACGACGACGGGGTGGCCTTTCGCTACAAGTGGCCGGAGCAGCCGAATCTCGATTCGCTCCGCATCGCGTCGGAGGAGACGCACTTCCGCTTCACGGCCGACCACGACGCGTGGTGGATTCCCGATGACTACGACGGCTACGAGTGGGTCTACGAGCAGACGCCCCTCAGCGCCATCGTGGACAGCGCCGCCGCCGTCAGCTACAACTCCTACCTCGAAGAGGACGATGACGGGGCCCCGTTCGACAGCACCTCGAAGCAGGACGATCCCGGGGCCGTTAGCACCCCCCTCACGCTCCGCCATCCGGACGGGACGCGGTACATCGCCGTCCACGAGGCGGCCCTCACCGACTACGCGGGCATGACCCTCCAGGCCGACCCCGACGAGCCGACGACCCTTCGGAGTAACCTCGTGCCCTGGCCCGACGGCATAAAGGTGAAGGCGTCCACGCCGCACCGCACGCCCTGGCGTACCCTCCAGATCGCCGACGCGCCCGGCGCCCTCGTCGAGTCGCACCTGATCGAGAACCTCAATGAGCCCTCAAAGATTGAGGACCCGTCCTGGATTGAGCCGATGACGTACGTCGGCATCTGGTGGGGCATGCACATTGGCGCGTACTCCTGGGGGCAGCAAGAGACGCACGGGGCCACCACCGAACGCACGAAGCGATACCTTGACTTTGCCGCCGAAAATGGCATCGACGGGGTGCTGGTAGAAGGCTGGAACACCGGGTGGGAGAGCTGGCTCGAAGACGACAACTTCTCCTTCACCGAGTCCTACCCCGACTTCGACCTCAAGGAGGTGACCGCGTACGCCGAGAAGAAGGGCGTGGCGCTCATCGGCCACCACGAGACGGGCGGGGACGTGCCCAGCTACGAGCGACAGATGGAGGAGGCGTTCGCCCTGTACGACTCGGTGGGCGTTCCGGCAGTGAAAACGGGCTACGCGGGTCCGATCCGTCCCGAGGGCGTGCACCACCATGGGCAGCAGATGGTCAACCACTACCGCGAGGTCGTGAAGCTGGCGGCCAAGCACGAGATCTCAATCAACGCCCACGAGCCCATCAAGCCCACCGGCATCCGGCGCACCTGGCCCAACATGATGACGCGGGAGGGGGTGCGCGGCATGGAGTACA
>CAYULG010000371.1:0-2334 GCA_964445365.1 uncultured Salinivenus sp.
AATGGACCTACATCGACGCTCCAGGCTTGCTCGAAAACAGTTCAGATTGTCGGAGTCACGCTCAGGCAACGAGGATGGTGTTTGCGAGGAATAGCAGCCCCGTTCAGGCTTCTGCACGGCTTCGCACTGTAACACAAGCCGTTCTGAGAGCCGCTCCCGCCTGCAGCCCAACACGCTCCCTGTTATCAGTGAGCCCATTTCGCTTGCCTTTGCACGGGGCGGGAAGAAACGAGGTCCCGTGGCCCCGTAGCAGGAGGGGCGCGTCAGCCACCCAACTTGGAGAACGCTTGTCTCTCGTCCGCGTCCAGAGCGTCGAGGAGGTCTCCGCGCTGGATGGGCTTACTGAGGAAGGCGTCCATGCCCACCTCCCGGCAGCGTTCCTGATCTTCCTTCATCACTGATGCCGACAGGGCCACGACGTACGGCTGCTCCCCGGGTGACTGCTGGTTCCGGAGGCGGCGCGTGGCCTCCAGCCCGTCCATGTCCGGCATTTGTACATCCATGAGGACCACATCATAGGCCCCCTCCTCCAGGGCCTCCAGGACCTCGGTGCCGGTTGTGACGACGCGCACATCGTGTCCCATCTTGCGCAAGAGGTGCGTCGTCATGTCCTGGTTGACGGGGTCGTCCTCGGCGAGCAGGACGCGCAGGGACTCGGACGGTTGCTCGTTGCCGTCGTCGGTTGGGGGCTCGCGGGGGGGCCCCTGGAGGAGGTTGAGGAGGGCGTCGTGGAGGAGGGACTGCTTGATCGGCTTACGAATGCTGCGGGCCCGGCTCATTTCTTCAATGGGTTCGGACACCGAGGCCGAGCCAAGCAGGAGGAGAGGCGGCGCCTGTCCGTCGGATTCTCTCCGAAGCTGCTCCGCCGGAGAGGCCCCTGTGTCGCTTGACAGCCGGGCGTCCAGCAGGACAACATCGGGGTCGTCCGCCGCCAGTTCTCGGCGAGCGTCCGCCATCGCGGCGACGGTCGTCACGTCCATGCCGACCGTCTGTCCCAGTTGACCCAGTAGTTGCCGGGTCGTTTTGTTCTGCTCGACGACGAGCATCCGCCGCCCTTTCAGCGCGGCCCGGACGTTCGCGGACGGCGACGCGTCTGCGAGCGACTCGTCGACCGGCTCCGCTTCAATCGTAAAGTGAAACGTTGAACCCTCACCGACCTCGCTCTCGACCCACATCTCCCCGTCCATCGCCTCCACCAATCGGTGCGAGATGGAGAGCCCGAGTCCGGTGCCCCCGTGCTCGCGGCTTCGGGAGGTATCCACCTGCGTAAATGACTCGAAGAGCTGGTCGCGCTCGTCCTCGGGGATGCCAATGCCCGTGTCGCGCACCCAGAAGTGAAGCGTGTACGGCAGGGCCTCCCCAGTTGGGGATGCAGCCTCCCCGGCAGAAGACGCAGCGTTGCCGTTCGGGTCGGTATCGGTGGACGCACTGGGAGCCGAGGCCACGCCCACCCGCAGGGTAACCGCTCCGTCCTCGGTAAACTTGACCGCGTTGGACAGCAGGTTGAGGAGCACCTGATGGAGCCGCGTTTCGTCGGCCTCAATAACGGGAGGCACGTCCGAGTCGATCAGATACGTTAGCTCGATGCCCTTGTCCGCGGCCGTGGTGGCAAGCGGATCCAGCGCATCCTCGACGCACGTCTGAATTCGGAGGGGCTCCTTTTCCAGTTTCGTCTCGCCGGCCTCCAGCTTCGAGAAGCTAAGGATGTCGTCGATAATGGAAAGCAGGGTGTCTCCACTTTTCTCGATGGCCTCGACGAACCGTTGCTGCTCGCCCGCTAGGTCCGTATCGGCCAAGAGATCGGCAAATCCAATAATGCCGTTCATCGGCGTGCGGATCTCGTGGCTCATATTGGCCAAAAACTCGCTCTTTGCTTTGGCCGCCGCCAGGGCCTCCTCGCGGGCCGTCTCCAACTCCTGATTGGTTTCTTCCAGTTCGTTGTTGGTCGCTTCGAGTTCTCGGTTGGTTGCCTCCAGCTCCTGCGTGCGCTGCAAGACCCTTTCTTCGAGGAGGCGCTGGCGCTGTTCCAGGATCCGCGTGCGCCAGCGGATGGCGCCGATCACGAGTCCGGTCAGGCCCAGTCCGCAGAGGAGGTAAAACCAGGTCGTCTGCCAGAACGGGGGCGTGACGGTAAACGAGTACGAGGCCGCTTGACTACTCCACACCCCGTCGCTGTTGGCTGCCTTCACCTTGAAGGTGTAGGTCCCGGGTGGAATGTTGGAGTAAGTGGCCCGGCGCTGTTTCGTGACCGGCGACCACTGATCGTCAAATCCCGCCATCTTGTACTGGTAGGTGACCTGCTCGGGCGCCGTGTAGCTCAGTCCTGCGTAGCGA
>CAYULG010000372.1:0-2326 GCA_964445365.1 uncultured Salinivenus sp.
AAAGAGAGGGTGTCGGGCTGCGTCCGGAGATGACGCTCGGCCCGTTGAAAGTAGTGGCGGGCAGAACGGTAATCCTGCACGCGCAGGTGGAGGATGCCGAGGTCAACGAGAAACTGGACCTGCTGCCCAGGCCTGGTCTCGGGGGTCGCCTGGTACGCGTTCAGGTAGTGTTGGATGGACGCGGAGAGATTGCCGAGGAGGAAATGCAGATACCCGCGGTCCTGATGGAGCGTGGGAAGCCACTTTGCCCGTACCGCCTCAGCGGACGCGCCGGGAGCGTCCTGGCGGAGATGGTCGAGGGCACTGTCAAATGCCTCGAACGCCTCGGAGAACTGCTTCAGGGCAGCGTAGAGGAAACTTTGCCAGTACAGGGACTGGACGATCTCGGGTGACGGAGTCTGCGTCTCCGCGGCCGAAAGGGATTGGAAGCACGTTTGGGCCCGCTGCAGTTGGGAGAGGGCCGCTCGGAGCGAGTCGCGCGGCGCACTTTTTTCCGTGGTCCAGCTTCGCCGAGCCTGGGAAAGTGAGCCCACGGGAAGCTCCGCCCGGGCAGGAAGAATCTTCCCGCAGGAACTTTGGGCGTCCGTGGAGTCGATCGGGACGACCGTGAGCAAGAGACCGAGAAGGAGGGCGTGCATGAAGGCTGCAGTCCTAAAAAACAGGAAGAATATTTGCCACTGTCTCACCTACTTACTAGCTTCACATTCCTGTGGAGTACACAGGCGCATCCAACATCATTGATCTTCGTCTCATAACCCGTACTTCGTGTCATGATCAACGCACTTCGAAATCCCTTTAGCCTCCTACGGACCGCAAGAGGCGGAACCATAGAACCGTCCTCAAACGAGGAAGATGACGACGACGAAGACGACGACTAGTACTAAAGGGACCCATCCCAGATGGTTTGCTGGGATTGTGGGGGTGGGGCCGGGTAGGCCTTGCCCCCAAACTATGAGTTAGCGTCCACAATGCCGAACTGTAATTTCGAGGTGGAAGGGAACTCAGAGGATGGGCATTCCCCTCAGGCACGGTCGATTGTTCGGGTGAACAGCGACGCCGTACAGGTACAGGTGTCCGCGCAGAGGGGGCAGTGGGGACGCCCCCCGGTGCGGGCGTAGTAGCGATCGACCGTCGCCAACGGAGAGAACCCGTACTTCTCGAACAGAACCCGGCTATCCACGGTGTGGGGACGGTGCCACGCAATTCCGACAGCCCGGGGCACACTTCGCTCCTGCAGGAGCGCAAGCCGGCGCTCGTAGAACGCAGAGCCCACGCCGCGCCCCTCCCAGTCGGGTCGCACGCAAGAGAGGTGAAAAACGCCGTTCCGGTCGGCGAGCGCCGCGCGAAGATCGAGCGTATTGAGACCGAGGTACTCTCGGACGTACGCCCGATCCGCCACGTCGAGGAAAGAGAGCCCAATGATTTCGTCGGACGAAGCAGCGTCCGCCACGAGCCCGGCGACCGAGTGGCTCGTGTCTAGTGCTGCATCGATCCAACTCTCCTGCGTCCCGGGATCGCCGCCGAAGCGATCGCCCCAGAGCTGCTTCATGACGCCCGTGTCGGGGCGCGTGAGCCGGCGAATCGTTACGTCGGGCGGAGCAGACATGGGCGAGAACGTCACGTGAAACGGAGACGATGAGACTGCGGGCCGGCCCCCTTCGGATCCCCGACGAACGAAGGCGGCGCGCCCGTCGTGTAAAGGACCCGCTAGGCTCCACTGGCCGGGTTAAGCTCGTTCCCAGTCCTCGCACTGCGGGGATGGGGGCGCAGCGGTCCGCGCACGTTCGTCACTACGGTCGCCCATGATTCTCCACACCCTACGCCTGCGGTCGTTCCGCGCCCACGCCGAGACGGAGCTCGAGTTGGCCCCGTCGGTCAATCTCCTGTACGGCCCCAACGGCGCGGGCAAGACGAACGTGTTGGAGGCGATCCACTACCTGTGTCTCACCAAGAGCTTCACGGCCTCGCGCGACCGCTACGCCGTGCGGAAGGAGGCGCCCTACTTCGAAATCGAGGGCACGATTGAGGAGGTGCGGCAGAAGCCGATGGAGGTGCGGCTCGCGTACGTCCCGGGCGAGGGAAAGTCGATGTTCGTGAACGGAGCAGAGCTCGACCGCCTGGCCGACATCGTCGGCGTGCTCCCCCTCGTCATTTTCTCCCCGGAGGACTACGACCTGACGGCCGGCGGCCCCAACGAGCGCCGCCGGTTCGTCAACAACATCCTCAGCCAAGCGCGACCCGTGTACATGGAGGACCTCCTGAAGTACCGGCGCGCCCGCCGCCAGCGCAACGAGGTGCTGCGCAGCTACAAGAAGCGCCCGGATCC
>CAYULG010000373.1:0-2318 GCA_964445365.1 uncultured Salinivenus sp.
CTCGGGAGTATCTCTTCCGGGACGGAAAGTACTGGGACAAAAAACACTACGCCCTCCTGGAGCAGGAGTGGCGCGAGCGCTTCGAAGAAGATGTCACCACAACCTCCGCCGAGGCCGCGACGTGAAGCCGCCTCGGCACACCACGGGAGGCGTCACTTGTTGGGTCCCTCGTCGGGACCGTGGCGCTGGAGCCACACCGCGAGGATGTCGTCCTGGAAGTCGTCTTCGTCGCTTCGGTCCAGGGCGGCTTCGTGGAGTGCATCGATGGGGGTGTGGCTCCCGTAGGCGTCGGACGCGGCCGCCTTCACGCCGTCCTCGCCCAACATGTTGTCGTCCGACGCGGGCAGCTCCATGAGGCCGTCCGTGTAGGCGAGCAGCGCCGCTTTCGGGGTCAGATCCAGCGTGACGTCGGAGAAGGAGGCGTCCGACTCCAGGCCCAGGATGAGGTCGCTGTGTTCGGCGATCGTCGTCGAATCGGGCGTGAGGAGGATGGGACGGCAGTGGCCCGCGTTGGCGTAGGTTAACGTATGGGAGCCGGGCGACCAATGCATCAGTAGGAAGGAGGCGAACGTATCCTCTAGGACCTCGTCTTCCAGGAGCATGCCGTTGATTTCCGACATGATCTTGGCGGGCGAGGTCGACTCTTCGAGCAGCGTGTGAAGGGTCCCTCGCACGTAGCTCAGGAAGCTGAACGCGTAAAATTTCGCTCGGAGGCCCTTCCCCATCACGTCCCCGATGGTAAGGAAGTAGGTGCCCTCGTTGGTTTCAGTCCAGTCGAAGAGGTCGCCCCCGCCCTGCTTCCGCGCCTCAGAGTGGAACCGGAAGTCGTACCCGTCGACGTCAGGGACGCGGTCGGGCAGCAATCGGTTGGAGAAGTCACGTCCAATCTCTGCGTCGAGTTGAGACTGGTACATTTCTACCCGTTCGAGGAGGCGCTCCACCCGCGAGAGCAGCTGTTCCATGTCGAAGGGCTTGGTGATGTAGTCGTCCACCCCAGTGCGGGCCCCTTCCTCCCGGGCGGGTTCGTCGGCCCGAGCCGTGAGAAAGATGAACGGAATCACACGGGTGTTTTTGTCGGCCTGCAGGGCGGATTGCAGGGCAAACCCGTCCATTTTCGGCATCATGATGTCGGAGATGATGAGGTCGGGCATTTGCTCATCGATCTCCTCGAGGGCTTCTTTGCCGTTTGTGGCTGTGTAGACGGTGTAGTGCTTGCCGAGGCGGTACTTCAGCAACTCCCGGACGGTGCTATCGTCCTCGACAATTAAAATATCGTGCTCAGCCATGGGTCGTGGTCGGCAGGAATAGAGAATTCGAGGCGGTACCGTCCCGACTCCGTGGAGATATACGACAGGCGATCCGTACAGGCATCGATAATCCGAAGGCCCATGCCCCGCTCCGGAAGTTCGTCCGGCGGCTCTTTTTCAACCGGTATATGCTCTGCGAGATCAAATCCTTCCGAGTTGTCCACCACGGTGCACGCAATGCGCCGACCCTCCGTCAAGAGATGAATTTGGAGGGTTGGGGAACGGCCGCGGAAGTTGGCGTGCTGGAGCAGATTCGCAATCCACTCGTGGAGCACGAGCTGGGCATAGCGAACCGTTTCGTCATTGAGAGCAGGGACCTCTTCTTCTTGCTCGGCCGCGCGCTCCTCAAGGACGACACGCACCTCGTCGAGGGCGTGGTCGAGATCAGTATATTCGCGAGCAAGGACAGTCATCCAGAGGGAGGAATCCCGAGTGTACGAAGAGGGAATGGAGACGAGCGAAAGCTAGCTTAGCGCTTCTTCCGCGGCCTCGACGGACGGAAACTGCCGGAAGACTTTGTAGGTGCGAGTAAGTTGGACCACGACCTGCACTGGTCGCGACACGTCGGCGAACGCGACCTTCCCGTCGTCCGGGGAAATTTCTCGGTACAGTGAAAAGATCGAGCCGAGGCCCGTGGAGTCGAGCACCTCTGTCTCCGAAAAGTCGAGGATAAAGTTGCGAGCGCCATCCTCTACGTGCTCCTGAAAGGTTTCCTTGAAGTCGTCGGCATTTCGAAAATCGAGGGCGTCCCCCATGTGTACGACGATCGTTTCGGAGGAACGGGATTCCACGTCAAAGCTCATGACGACGAGCAAAACGTCTTGGAAGAGGAAATCGTGAGGGCAAAAAGAACGTCTGGGGATCCCATACCACAGTTGCTCTGGACTGAGGATCCGTAGTATAAAGGATGAGGAGGAGAGATGTGAAGTCTGCATAGGATGAACTGGGGTGGGCGCAGGGGAGCACGGGGACGTTTCGGTCGTTTGTGGAGACGCAGAACCCGAAGTCGTG
>CAYULG010000374.1:0-2318 GCA_964445365.1 uncultured Salinivenus sp.
GTTGGGTCTCCGCGGCCGTCATAGGGCACAGTGGGCTCCTTTGCCTCGTCCGTCGAGTCCGGCAGGGTGCTCCGGACGTGCTTGAGGAGGCTTAGGATCATCCGCTGCGTCGCCGCGCTTTCCTGCTGAATGTTTTCGACCTGTGCCTGTGTACCGTATTCTTGATCGAGTGCGACGTACAGCAAGCTCTTAACTTCGGCGGCGGAGCTCTGTGCGTAATCCAGGAAGCGGATGAAGTCTTTCTTGTGATAGCGGGCGAACCCTTCCGAAATGTTGGACATTGTCGAGACCGCCGCTCCCGTAAGCTGATCGCGAAGTCGGAAGTCCGTCGAGGCCTCCTCTGTCTGCACGAGTTGATACACTTCGTTCGTCATCTCGCGCGCCTTTTGCCAGCACTTCAGATCCTCAAATCGCTCAATCTTTGCCACGATGACCATCGGTTTGGTTGAGGTTTCAGTTCACGCCGTCAATAAACACAACAACACTCAAACACCCGAACACTGTATTATTCCAGGGAGAGGCGGTCGGCGTCGCCGAAGGTGTCGTAGCTGCTGGTGATGACCTTGTCGCCCGGATCCAGTCCCTCCAGCACCTCGAAGTGGTTCGGGTTCTGGCGGCCGAGACGAATGGGCTGGCGCACGGCCGCGTCGCCGCTCTCCGTGAGCACGTAGGCCCAGTTGCCGCCCGTGCTCTGGTAAAAGCCGCCCCGGGCGAGAAGCGTGGCTTCTTGCGGCTGCCCAAGCTTCAGCTTCAGGCGCACCGTTTGGCCGCGGCGCAGGTCCGGCGGGGAACCGCTCTGGAAGGACAAATCCACCTCAAACCGCCCCCCCTCCACCTCCGGGTAGACCTGCTCGACGGTAAGCCTGCGGGACGTGTCCCCAAGCGCCTCCGTCGTGGCCGTCTGGCCGTGCTGCACGCGCTCGATGTAGAACTCGTCGATCTGGGCGCGGAGCTCATAGCGGTCCACCTTGTCGATCCGGCCGATCCGCTCTCCTGTGTTGATCGTCTGCCCCACCTCTACGTCGAAGGAGGTGAGCTGCCCGCTGATTGGGGCCCGGACAGTGAGGCTTGCAACCGACTCTCGAATGACCTCGTACTGCTCGTCGAGCCGCTGGCGTTGCTGACGCTGCTGCTTGAGTTGGGTACGGAAGCGGAGCGAGTCCTGTCGGTACGCCGACCGGGTAAGCTCCAGGCGCCGTCGCTGATACTGAAGGTTATCGCGCGTCTCCTGAAACTGCTGGTCGGCGATAAGGTCTTGGTCGTGGAGGCGCTTCTGGCGCTCGAACTCCCGCTTCAGTTGTCGGATCTGATTTCTGATGTTGGCCAGGTCCCGCTGCAGCTGAAGCCGCCGCTGATCCATGCTCATTCGAACCTGCTGCATGCTGCTCCGCTGTTCGGCCAGCCGGGCCTCGGTGTCGGCCAGCTCCAGGCGCAAATCGTTGTTGGAAAGGCGCAGGATCGGGTCTCCCTCTTCCACCCGTGCGCCGGCCTCAATCGGCACCTCTTCCACACGTCCCCCCTCCTCCGCACTTAGGAACACCGTATTCTCCGGAATGGCCGTCCCGGTCACCGCGATGAACTCCTGAAAATCGCCCTGCTCGACGGTCGAGATCGTCACCTTCTCGCGGTCAACATTGAGCACGCGCCCGCCCGTGGCCGTCGTCCACACGCCGTAGCCCAGCGCGCCCACAATCAGCAACACGACAACCCCGAGAGCAATGCGCTTCGGGGTAAAGAACGCCGTCTCGATCTCACGGTCGACGCCCTCTCCTGTGCCGCCCGTCGTCGGCTCGCTGCCACTCAGCAGCGGCGAGTCGGGCGAGGTCGTCCCGTCGGAGGTTCCGTTCGTAGGGGAAGTCGAATCCTGCGTGTCCATCGGTCGGGGCGGTGGCGAACAAGGTCGATTGGGGGGCACTCGACTGCATGGTTGTCTCGTGCAACCAGCATTCCACCGTCCGCCGAGGTCCCTCAGGGCCGATGCAGGCCGGTGAGGCGAGGATCAGTGTGCGGATCCGCACATTTGGATGTGCGCAATCGCCCGCTGGTTTATTGAGACGTAATTCGTGAAGCGGGATGGTCCCACCCCGTTTCTTCCTCCAGGGCGGACCCATTTTCACCGTCACGATTCAGTGCCCCACACATCCCCCCTCCTCCGCCACGCCCCTCACCATCCCGAACACTCCGACACCTCAACACTCGAACACCTAAACGCTCGAACACACCCCATGCCCGCAGAGACCGCCGAGTCTGCCCCCACAGACGGTCAGGTCCTCGTTGTCGACGACAACCGCGACGTGCTCACGGCCCTCCGTCTCCTA
>CAYULG010000375.1:0-2312 GCA_964445365.1 uncultured Salinivenus sp.
GGAGGCGTAGATGGGCACGGCCCGGGCGTTCGTGGCCGGGTCCGGCTCCTGCCCCGCGTGCAGTTGGAGGGTTTCGTAGCGGGGTGATTGTTGGTCCTGTTGTGGGGTTCCGTTTTCCGTGCTCATGAGGAGGGTGGGCTCTCTGGATGAAGAGAAAGCGAGAAATCATCCAGAAGAGCCGAGCAAGCACGGCGTTCGCCACGGAGCACGTGACAGAATCGCGACCGGGGCAATAGAAAAATCCCCAGCCGCGAGGAAAGCAGTTGGGGATCAAACAACCAGACGGTCGTGGGTCCCACTCATCTTTCCTCGCATTGCGCGAGGCAGGATGGGGCACCTTTCCCTCAGCGGTGCCGAACGAGTTCGGCTGTTGAAGGCGGTTGCCAGGGCTTCAGAGGGCCTGCTCCCTCCACCCTTCTGGATGAATGTAGGTCTAACAGTACGTCATAAGTACCAGCCAGCATACGCGCCGATCGGCGCAATGTCAACGAGCATTTCCAGCGGAGACGTGAATAACGAGTAAGGGAAGCGCTTCCATCTCTGTTCACGCATCCGTTCGATTGACCTGCAGTGACGAATGCCTCCTGATTCGGAGCATCGCTCAGGCAGACTGTTCTCTCTTTTACGGTTCACGTTATGTTTCCGGGGTGCGCGTGTCTATGCAAATGCAAAACTCGACGACGGGCGCCGTATTGTGGACATCGCTCGCTCCGCCTCTTTTCTTTCCGGCATTTCTGCCTCCTGCGGTGGGACATTCTGCGGTGGCAGGGCGTAGATGTGAAAGTGTTCGCAATGCAGTGGCGTCGGACCGCACTCTCTTTTTCCAAATCCAATTTCAGAACCATGGCACGAGCCGTAAATAAAGTCATACTCATCGGCAATCTCGGACAGGAGCCTGAACTCCGCTACACCGGCAGTGGCACGGCCGTCTGCAACATGCGGCTGGCCACCAACGAGTCCTACACCAATCAGGATGGCGAGGAAGTCACGCAGACCGAATGGCACAACGTCGTGGCCTGGGGGCGGCTCGGAGAGGTCTGCAACGAGTACCTCGACAAGGGCTCACAGGTCTACTTCGAAGGCAAACTCCAGACGCGCGAATGGGAGGATCGCGACGGCAACACGCGCTACACCACAGAGGTCAAGGCGCAGGAGATGATGTTCCTCGACAGCAACCGGCAGGGAGGACCGGCCGGGGGAGAAGACTTCGACCAGGAGCAGAGCTACGAGGACGAGGACTTCGACCAGCGCTCGCCCCAGCAGCAGCCGGCGGGATCCCCTGGGTCACAGTCCTCGGCGCAGTCGGACGGCGAAGAGGACACCTTCGAGCCGGACGACGACCTTCCCTTCTGACGCTTCGACCGATCCCATCTCGAATGGCAGGTTCTTCCGGAGGAAGAGACACGGTCGCCCCGTGCTCTTTCCTCCGGCTTTTCTTATGTTACAGATATTGGGGTCGTTCAGATCGATTCGTTGCAGCTTCGTTTGCAAAACTCCTGACGCGGACGCGACCTTTTTACATTACCGTCCGTTGTGAAGGACTGTCTAATCGATATTCCTCTATCGATTGGGCGCCAGTGCTTCACCACTCCTGTTGCTTCATCGTGCCCGCCTCGTCCCATGAGCATTGCTTCGTACCTGTCCGAAGAACTTGGTTCGTCCGTCGAATTCGAAACGTTTCGGGAGTCCTTCCGCGAAACACTTGACAACGTGTTCTCTCAGCGCGCCGACTTCGATCAGCTGAGTACAGAGCGGGGCCTCCCCCCATTTGTGATGCGTGAGATTCAGTCCCACACGCCGCTCTCGGTGTTCATCCCCGAGGAGTATGGCGGGCGGGGCGGGCACGTACACGAGTGTCAAGCCATCCTCGCCGCGGCCTCCTACGAGTCGCTCGGGCTCTCGTTGACCCTCGGGATCAACGGGGCTCTCTTCCTTCAACCCCTCACCAAGTATGGCAACGAGGAGATCAAAGGGCCTGTCTTCGAGCGCTTCATCGAGGACAAGAATATGGGCGGGCTCATGATCACCGAGCCCGACTACGGCACCGACGCCCTCAACATGCAGACCTCCTATACCAAGGAGGATGACACCTACCATGTGGAGGGCACCAAGCACTGGGCCGGGCTCACCGGCTGGGCGGACTTCTGGCTCATCACGGCCCGGCGACAGGGCCAGAACGGCGACCTCGGGCGCGACATTGACTTCTTCGTCGCCGACATGAACCAGTCCGAGCAACTGGTGGAGGTGGAGGAATTCTACGAAAACCTCGGCCTCTACATGATCCCGTACGGGCGCAACAACGTAGACATCCG
>CAYULG010000376.1:0-2274 GCA_964445365.1 uncultured Salinivenus sp.
CGGCCCGCAAGCGCCGCAACCTCGCGCTCCTGGCGGTGATGGTCCTCACGCTCGGGACCGGATTCTACCTCACGTTTGAGGAGTTGACGACCTGGTACTTCAACGAGTACATCGTTCCGGCCCAGCAGGCCGAGTATGAGTCAATGTCTGGGGGGTGAGGCCCCGGTGGATTTCTCCAAGCGGAAAGCATGAGCGGCATTGCGGGCGCGGGCGATGGGTGCTCTTGCGCGTCTTCAACTGCGAACGTCTTGATCAAGGCGGTGGTGTCTGAGGCCACACTTGTCATCCGGGCGTCACACTTCGGACGGTGTCCATCCGCGCATACGACGCCCGCAACCGTTCGACCGGCACGGCACGGTTGGGATAAGGGTAGAGGGTGCCGAGTGCTTCTTGCTGACGCAGGCGATCGATCTCCGTCATCAGCGGCTCACCGAAAAATCGTCCGGGACCTCCCCGAAAGCAGGATCACGCTCCCCCGCGTTCCTGACCACGTTCCCCTTGCCAACGGACTCGCGGGGTCGGCGGCGCGGGGCTGCTCACAGTCGATTTGCTCGGCCTGCCAAGTGCTCAACCGGCCCTGCTTGCTACTTACGGGGACACATAGCGCTAACTCGCGCAAACAGACCGGTCTGGGTCGGGGCCCGGCGATCAAAAACCGGTCTCACGTTCTGGTCGCGCCGGGCGCGAGTGTCAACTTCCTTGCCTGCAGGTGCCTGAAAGTGACGTATAGAAATCGGGAGAGTTGGGGGGCCGATCTACAGTCCCCACCAGGAAGCTAAGTCACCACCACGTCAGAGCAGAACGGCTTCTCAGGGCGATTCTTTGCTAAACGCATCCACTTTAACCATACAAAGTCATCTTCGTCGAACGGTTTTAGGAATCAGGAGAAAGGAATTGTCCTCTTCTGGATCATCAGGTTTATCCTCAGGATGACGACCTCGGGTGCGGGAAGAGGTAGGTTGAGGGATCCGATGACGCAGCCCTGTTTCTCATTCGGCTGCCGGCCGCTGCCGCAAAAGGGAGTACCGAATTGAGACTTTGTTCGGTGGCCGTGGGCTCGGTGGACGAGGGGACGAAGTCACCGAGGGACGGAGGTCCTGGGTTCAAATCCCAGCCGAGCCTCGACGCGAAGCCCGCGTCTTCACACTCGCTGTCCGTCGCATACAATCCCCTAGAACGCTATGGCTCGATCAAAAGAAGTACAGAACGGCGGTGCCGTTGTACCATCGTCGACGAACGACTTTACGGGCGAAGAGATCGGCGTCCGTAAGCGGAACCTGCATGGGCAAATTACCCTGCAGTACGTGCAACAGCTTCGCAGCACTCTCGAGGACGTCATGTGGCTCGACGAGAACGGGGGTATTGATACGGCCCTGGCCCAGACGTTCAAGACCATGGTCCAGAATACCATGCGTCGTGATCTCCCGGGCCACGGCGCTCGAGAGGACGAGCCCGTCCTGGAGGACTTCATTAGCAAGGTGAATGCCGAGACGCTGGCGGACACCCTAAACCGTCTGGAGGCCGCAGGCGTGGAAGTCCCGGTGCAGCGACGTGAAGCGGCGTAGCATTTGTCCGGAACGAGGGCATCCAGCACCCGTCGGCCCAGGAACGGTGGGGACCTGGGCCGTTCGGGGCTGGGGAGGGGCTTCAAATCGATCACGTCTCACTGAGGTGGGTCGGGAGACGCTGCCCCCAAGGAAATTTTCGTCACCGTGCCGCCGCAGGACGGCGGTTCTCAATCGCATCTCGGATTATCGCTCCCTCAGGCCAACGTGTCCCGCAGGGCCGCTACGAAGCGATCGATCTCGGCCTCGGTGTTGTAGTAGTGGATGGAAGCGCGGACGAGGGCGGGCAGGCCGCGGGCCTCGGCGTCGAGCCGGGTCGAGCTCGGGCCCGAGACGGAGACGTTGACGTCTCGTTCGCGGAGCGCGGTCTGGATCGCCTGGGCGCTCATTTCCTCCGCGCTAAAGGTCGTGATGCCGCACCGCGTGCGCCCTGTGTCGTGGACCGTGACGCCGGGCACGTCGGCGAGGGCCTCGCGCAGCCTACTCGCGACGTGCTGAATGCGCTCGAAGATCGTGCCCAGGCCCAAGTCCAGGGCGTACTCGACGGCCACGCCCAATCCCACCTGCCCGGCGACGTGGCTCTCCCAGTTTTCGAAGCGCCGGGCGTCGGGCTGAATCTCGTAGGTGTCGGGGCCGGTCCAGGTGGCGGCGTGGAGGTCGAGGAGGGGCGGTTCCAGGCGCTCGATCCAGTCCTTCTTTACGTAGAGGA
>CAYULG010000377.1:0-2264 GCA_964445365.1 uncultured Salinivenus sp.
CGCCAAGACGATTCTGGAGCTCCACGACCGCACGCTGGAGGTGGAGAGCACCGTGGGTAAGGGGACGACCTTTCGCTTTCGGTTGCCCGTACCCGATCCGATCGCGCAGGCGGAATAGCCCCTCCGCCCGTCTGGAGGTAGCGGTACGTTATCGAATCGTTAGAAGACGTGATTGGTGTGTGATCGGATTTGAGCCTTCCGTGAGGCTCTTTGGTTGGAAAATGGGAAGATTGGATGCGCACGACGAACGAGCGCCCAGCCTCTTTGGGGCCTCGGTACTCGTGCACATTCTTTTTTCCAAATCCGACCATAGAGCCATGACGTTCCCTTCTACACTCTCGCGCTCCCTCCTTCTCACCCTGTTGATTGGTTGGTTCGGTCTCGTCCTCGCTGGATGTGATAGCAGCGGCGACGACGGCACGACCGATCCGGAAACCTTCGAGGTCACCGTCGAGAATGTCGGGGCGGGCTTCCCGATTCTGAAAAGTGGGGCCTTCACCCCGGATGACGTGATCAACGACAACAACAACGTCCCTCCCTTGGAGCCCGGCGAGGCCTTTCAGTTTTCGTTCACGGCCGGTCCCAACGAGCTCCCGGGCACCGGGGCCGCGTTCTCGTTCGCAACCATGTTCGTCCAGTCCAACGACGTCTACTATGCTTTTGAACCGGGCGGGATTGAGCTGTTTGATGACAACGGCGACCCCATCGGGATGAACAGTTCCGCCGACCTCACGAGCGAGGTAAATCTCTACGACGCCGGCACCGAGGTCGATCAGGAGCCGGGGACCGGGGACGCCCAAGCCCCGCGACAGGGGGACACCGACACGGGAACCGACGAGGGCGGAACAGTGACATCCATTGAGGCAAACAGCAACGGCGCCCTTGAGGACGATGGATTCGTGTATCCGGACGTCGCCGACGGAATTTCGGTGACCGTCGAGAGCGAGCCCCACGACGGCGGCGGCTTCGAGTTTACGGTCACCATCGAAAACGTCGGCGGCGCGGAGCAGGTAAACGGCGCGCCCCTAGTGCTCTCGCCGGGCACCTACGCCGTCCACTTCGACCAGATGCCGGGAGACGACAACACCGACGTGACGTATCCGGGGCACAATCCGGGCGAGGCAGCGAGCGACGGCATCGAGGCCATCGCCGAGGACGGCAGCCCCTCGACACATGGCACCGCACTCGCGGGGATCACCGGCGTGACCGTGCCGCTGTCGCCCGGGGCAGTCGCCGTCCACTCCGACGACGTGAGCCTCTTCGAGACTGGGTCATCCGCGCCTGGCGGCATTGAGGCCATCGCCGAAGACGGTCGACCGAACGGTGCGGTGGAGGGCGACGCCGGGTCGCCCGCGGGCAACCTCGTGGCCGACCTGACGGGCGCCGACGGAATCGAGAGCCTCGAGACATTTGGGAGCGGTCCCATCACTCCGGGCAACGAAGCCTCGGCAAACGTGGAGGCGACGCCAGGAGATCGACTTTCGCTGGCCACAATGTACATCCAGTCGAACGACCTCTTCTACGCAACCCCGCAGGAGGGAATTGCCCTCTTCGACGATAACGACCAGCCGATCGACCGGGAGATCGACGTCGCTCTCTACGACGCCGGTACGGAGGGCGACCAGGAGCCGGGGGTCGGACTCCAGCAGGCCCCTCGCCAGTCGGCTCTGAACACTGGGCCGTCCGGCGAAGGCACCGTCGCGCAGGTGAGCGGGTCGAACGACGGGTACAGTTATCCGGCCCCGAGCGACATTATTCGCGTGACGGTCACCCCGCCGTCCACATCCCCGTAGTTCGGTCTGGAAGACCAAACATTCGACGTGCGTCCTCCCCCGCCCGGTGGCTCTCGGCTGCCGGGCGGGTTTTTATGTTTGCACACCCGTTCGGGAAGAGGGAAGAGCGGCAGGCACTGGCTAAGAAAGATCGTACAACGCCCCGAACTTGTCTTCGGCGTAGCGGAGCCAGGGTCCCGCGGACAACTCTTTTCCCGTCACTCGTTCCAGCAGATCGGGGGCCTCCAGCTTCTGGCCGTGCCGGTGCACGTGGGCGCGGAGCCAGTCAAGCAGGGCGTCGAACTGCCCGTTGGCCACCTGCTCGTCGAGATCGGGGACATCGTCTTTGATCGTTTCCATGAGTTGGGCGGCGGTGAGGGTACCGAGCGTGTAGGTGGGAAAGTACCCGAAGGCGCCCTGTGACCAGTGCACGTCCTGCAGCACGCCGTTGGCGTCGGTGTCGGGCACCACGCCGAGATAGTCGTCCATCGC
>CAYULG010000378.1:0-2260 GCA_964445365.1 uncultured Salinivenus sp.
CGAGGTCCTCTGTGCTGAAGCCCGCAAAGTAGTCGCCATTGGACCACGTGGTGCCCAATCCCGAGAAGACGGCTACTCCGAGGGGTGAAAGCGGATTGACGTCCGGAAACGGCGTGCCGCCTAGCGAGAGGCGACCGCTGATAAGGTTACGACCGCTGAGAACTGAGGCATAGGGGCGGTCGGCACGCAGATAGGCGACCGGACCAGCGGCCCCAAACCCAACGAGGTGGGCATTAGATATCGGTTGTTCAAGGCTGGCACTGGCCTGCCGATACGTGTCGTTACGCCACTGTGCCTCTACAGAGCGGCCGCCAAGAAGGAAGCGCTTATGGGGCAGCAGTCCATCTGCACCGAGGCCCACCTGCAGATTGGCCGACCCGTTGAGGGGCCCGGAACGGGTCGTCTTTTGTGCCGCAAGGGCAATACGGGAGGCTTGGTCGAGGGCGCGCCCGGCCTGTTGGGTGGTCATGAGCTCAGATTTGAACGGGCGCAGGGCGCCGCCGACCTCAGCAAACAGCGAGATCCGATCCGGGCCGCGCTGTCGGGTGTAGTCAAATCGGGCAGAAACGGCGTGCGATTCCCCCCACGGATTCAACAGCTGGTAGGAGGTGCCTTGTTGATTTCCCTCATCATCCCGAATGTCAATTCCGTCCATGCGCGCCAAGCCGAAGACTCTGTCGCTCGGGTTCAATTGATGCACGGCAGAGAAGTGAAGCTGCTCTGATAGGTCAACGAGGGGGGAACGGAGTGGAATTTGGAGGGAGAGTTGATTTTCGAGGACCCCGAGGTGCTTAGCGGCAGAGGCTTCCAGGGTGGCCCGGGCGCCGAAGGGCGAGGCAGAGCGTTCGTAGCGGAGCTCGTAATCGAGCCCGTCGATCCAGGTGCCGCCGTCGCTGTCGGACGGAAATCTCTGTTCCGAAAGGAAGGAAGCATTGTTTTGAAGCGTGGGGTCGTTTCCGCTCGACGCCAGCACCTCCGGCCAGAGCGTCACCGTGGCGCGGAGCCGGTGATCGTCCATGAAGTACTGCCCCCGGACCTGCACCCCCCCGCCGAAGCCGAAGTCGTGGGCGTAGCCAGCTAGGGGGCGGATGCCCAGTTCGTACTGCGACCAGTTCGATTCCGGCGCGTGGAGGAAGCGGCTGCGGAGCGGGAAGTCCGTCGAGTTGTTCAGGCGGTTCACGTCCGGCGTTCGGCTCTTCGGGTCCAGTTCGGCGGATTCGACCGGGGCCGGGACGTTGACCGTAAACGTCTTCTCGGGATAAACCCAGGGCCAGGGATCGGTGACGATCCAGTCGTCGGGCACCGGCTTGTGGCCGTGCATGGAGGCGAGGGGCACGTTCACCCACTGCGTGGAGCCGTCGTCGAGCGTGAGCTTCACGTCGTGCGGCATGCGGATCGTGCCCTCCCGTTCGAGCGTGAAGGACGCCTCGTAGCCGCCGCCGGTGGCGGTATTTTTCAGGTCGTCGATCTCGTCGTCGAGTTTCCGCGTTGACTCCGTAAACTGCCAGAAGTACCAGTCAAGCATGAGGCCGCTTTCCTGCTCGGCGAAGAGCTCCAGGTCGTAGGGGTCCGGGTGCTGGAACTTGCGCTGGTTGAAATAGCGCTTGAGCCACTGATCTCTGTTTTGTTCGCCCATCACGTAGCCGAGCATGTCGACTAGGTGCTCGCCCCCGGGGTAGGACGCAACGCCGTACGCGATGTTGGTCTCAAACCAGTCGGCCGGGGTGCTGAACGGTTCGTACAGTCCAAGCTTGTGCAGCCGGACGAGACTGGTTGGGGGATGGCTGGCGGGGCCGTCCGTGAGGTGCGCCATGCCCTCCGACGTGGCGTAGCTGGTAAAGCCCTCGTCCATCCAGGCGTAGTCGGCTTCGTTCGTGCCGAGGGCGCTGTAATACCACATGTGGGCAAATTCGTGGACGGTCGTGCGCAGGACGGAACGGTAGCTGGTTTTCTCGTTGAAGACGGGCCGGTTGTAGCTGCTGACGACCGTGAACATGGGGTACTCCATGCCCCCGTCCCCGCCCTGCGCCACCGTCATCTGGGGATAGGGATACTCGCCGTATTGGTCGTTGAAAAATGCTGTGAGGTCCGTCATGTCGTCCGTCAGCCGGGACCACATGTCCGCCACGTCGGGCGTGTAGAGGACGTGATGCGTCGTCCCGTCGTCGGTCACCTGGTCGTGAATGTAGTCTGGATCGGCGCTCCAGGCGAAGTTGTGGACGTTGTCGGCGGTGAAGTGCCAGGTGAGAGAGTCAGCGCC
>CAYULG010000379.1:0-2258 GCA_964445365.1 uncultured Salinivenus sp.
AGGAGCATTTCGCCGACACCAGCGACACGCTCTGCTACGCCACCAACGAGAACCAGGACGCCACCCAGGCCCTCATCGAAGACGGGGCCGACGTGGGCATCATTGTGGGCGGCTACAACTCGTCGAACACGAGCCACCTCGTGGAGCTCTGCGAAGATAATATGCCCACCTACTTCATCCGGGACGCGGGTGAGTTCGACGCGCCGTCGGAGATCCAACACTTCGACGTGCACCAGCACGAGGAAATCACAACCGAAAACTGGTTCCCGGCCGACGATACGCCGGTCGACGTGCTGCTCACCTCCGGCGCCTCGTGCCCGGACGCCCTGCTCGACGAGGTCATCCGCAAGATCATTAGCTGGTACCCCGACGCGAAGCCCGTGGAGGACGCCGTGGCCCCGTTCGAAGAGATGGCAGACGAGGACGAATAGAACGGCTTCCCGCCCACTCTCCCACACGCCCAAGCCCCACGCTCTCCGGGCAGGGCCGATCGTTTCATCACTCCCGTGTGTCTCCCTCGGATGTGCTCTGTCACCGGCGTGGCCCTGCTCCCTTTCTCCCTCTCGCCCACGCGCCCCCTCTCAGAAAATGTCCTGGTACGACGGCTGGTTCGGCAGCGACGCCTACGACCTCGTCTACGACCACAGGGACGAGGCCGAGGCGGAACAGCTGGCGGACCTCGTCGAGCGCGAGGTCGACCCGGCTCCCGGCGCACACATCGTGGACGTCGGCTGTGGACGCGGCCGACACGCCCGCACCTTTGCCCGGCGCGGCTACCGCGTCACGGGCGTTGACCTGTCGGAGACGGCCATCGCCGAGGCCCGTGAACGCTCCGAGCCGGACCTCGACGTATCGTTCGTGCAGGGCGACATGCGCGAGCCGCTCTGTCAGGGCTGCGCCGACGGCGTGGTCAACCTCTTCACCACCTTTGGCTACTTCGAGGCCGACGCCGAAAATGAACGCGCCCTGGCGGCGATGACCACCGCCCTCCGCCCCGGCGGCTGGTTCCTGCAGGACTTCCTGAACGCCCCGCAGGTCATCGACACCCTCCAGCCCGAAGACACGCACACCGTCAACGGCGTCACCATTGACCAGCACCGCTGGATCGAGAACGAGCGCATCAACAAACGGATCACGATCACGCACGACGAGGAAACCGAGACGTACCGCGAGAGCGTCCGCCTCTTCACCCTCGACGACCTTACGGACATGTATGAAAACATGGGTCTCGACCTCGTGACCACGTACGGCGACTACGACGGCTCGCCCCACACCGACGACAGCCCCCGCCTCCTCCTCTACGCCCGGAAACCAGGGACCTGATGGGCTTGCACCACTCGCAAGGATTCTGTTGCGTGTTTCGTGTTGCGTATCCTCACGGCAACTGCATCTTCCCCCCGGCTTGTCGTTGGTCTTCGACTGAGGCAGTACGACCATGCGCTCCACGCCCACGCTCCCGTTCTCCCACTCTGTACCGGCAGAATCGGATTCGTCGAAAGGCGAATGCGCCTCCAATCAACGCTCTCACATCCGAGTGCCGTAACAACCGCGCTACCGGGTTGAGAATCACATCCGCCCGCTTGTATCCTTTTCATCAACTGCACGGACGGCCCGAACGCCCCCCTTCCCCCATGACTCACCCCCCAGAACCCATAACGCCCACCCCATAACGCTCAACCCTCAACGCCCAACCCTCAACACTCAACCCTCAACACTCAACCCTCAACACTCAACCCTCAACACTCAACCCTCAACGCAAAACCCTCAACGCCCAACGCAGAACACTTAACGCAAAACCCACAACGCACAGAATCGCTCCGGAGCCCGCCTCTCCGATCCGATCACTCCACACTCCGAACCCCAAACTCCACACTCAGACGCATGGACGCCGCCCTCTCCTACGCCGACGACCGCTCCGACCGATTTGTCGGTGAGCTCGAAGACCTCCTCCGCATCCCCTCCGTCAGCACCGACTCGGCCTACGCCGACGACGTGAACCGCGCCGCCCAGTGGCTGGCCGATCACTTCAACGAGATCGGCATGGCCGAGAGCGAGGTCGTCGTCACCGACGGCCACCCCATCGTCTACGCCGAGCACGTGACCGGCGACGACAAGCCCACGGTGCTCGTCTACGGCCACTACGACGTGCAGCCCCCCGACCCGCTCGTGGAGTGGGACACCGACCCCTTCGAACCCACCCGGCGCAACGGGGACATCTACGCCCGCGGCGCCTGCGACGACAAGGGACAGATGTTCAT
>CAYULG010000380.1:0-2249 GCA_964445365.1 uncultured Salinivenus sp.
TCGTTTTCGGGGCCGCAGTTTGGCACCGTGAGGTAGTGCTGGGCCACGAAGTCCCGACGGACCATAAGCTCGTACATGCGACTCGATCGTGGATTGTGAGGGAAAACGCAAAGGGCTTGGGGCTCGGGCCGCTCGGGGCCGAGCCTACTCGTACGTAAAAATGGGCTGGAGCATCGACGTGCCGCTCGCGAGCTGCTCGTAGGCGGACGGTGCCTCCTCCACCGCAAACCGGTCGGTGATAAGCTCGCTGGGCGTCACCTCCGACAACAGATCCAGGACCACGGACATGCGCCGGTCCTTCGTCCATCGGCCCCGGTGGGACGGATCGATCGTGCTCACCTGGCTGGAAATGATGCGCATCCGCGACCGGTGGAAGTGGCTCCCGAGGTCGATCGGGGCGGTCTTCGTCCCGTACCACGACCCGACGACGATCCGTCCGGCAAAGCCTGTGTGCTGAACAGCCTCATCCAGTACGGAGGGCTGCCCCGTAAGCTCGTAGACGAGATCGGCCCGTTCCGCGCCGGATGCGTTGCTCGACGACGCCGCGACGTAGCCGTCCATCTGCCCCAGATCGTCGGCGGACGCAACCGCCTGCGCCCCGGCGGCCTCTGCACGGGCACGGCGGGTGGCGACCGGGTCGATCGCGACCAGCGTGCCCAGCGGGTGGTCGGCGAGGAGACGGGTGGTGAGCAGCCCCACCACGCCCTGCCCGAAGACCAGGGCCGTCTCCCCGATCATGGGCTGCCCGTCCATCACCAGGTTGACGGCCGTCTCCAGCGACGGGATCATGACCGCATCCGTGAGGTCCACGGACTCCGGCAACCGGAGAAGTGCATCCGTCGAGGCGACGAACTGGGACACGTGCGGCTGGAACGCAAACACGGACGCTCCCTCCCAGTCGTGCCCGACATCTTCGCCGAGCGCGTCGACCTCCCCGACGCAGGCGTACCCGTACGAGAGCGGGTAGGACAGGGTATCGCCCTGCAGCGCCTCAATGGAGGGGTCGGCGTCGAGAGTGCCCGGCACATTTCCCTCGTACACGAGACGCTCTGTTCCCGGGCTGATGGCGGAGTACCGGGTACGCACGCGCACCTCCCCGGGGCCGGGCGACGGGGTCTCCTCCGTCACCACCTCTGCCTGCTCGGGGCCTGAAAATTGGATTCGCTGGCGGGTGTCCTGAGACATGCGAGGGGCCGTTCAACGAAACGGGGGAACGCAGATGAGGCGGGGCTTCTAGTCCGACGAGGGCCAGACCGGGTCTCCTTCCACCACCAAATCTTCTCCGTACCAGCGCTGCTGAACGTGGGTTAGGCGCGGGAATTCACCGGGCTCTTCCCCGGCATCTCCTTGGGCTAGTGAGCCGAGTGCGGAGGTGCCCCCGACGAACATCGGGGCTACAGTCACAATCACCCGCTGGGCCCGCTGCCGCCGCAGAAAGGCCGTAAGCACCTGCGATCCCCCTTCCACCATGACGCTGGTGACGTGCCGCCGTCCCAGTTCTTCGAGCAGGGAATCGAGGCAGACGCCTCCACTCGGCGCGCAGGGAAGCTCGTGGATCGTGGCGCCCTGGGCCGCGAGCGCCTCACGGCGGTCGGGAGCCGGGTCCGGGGCCGTGAAGATGAGCGGATCCGGCCCCTCACAGTTGAGGAGCTGAGCATCCGGGGGAAATCGAAGGGAGGAGTCCAGAACGATGGGGACGGGGTGATCCGCTTCGCCCCGTCGGGCGTTGAGGCGAGGGTCGTCGGACAGGACCGTCCCGATGCCCACGAGAATGCCGTCGTGGAGGGCCCGGAGGCGGTGCGTAAAGTCGAGTGCCTCCTCCCCGCTAATGGGCAGCGGCGTGCCGGCGTCCGACGCAATCGAGCCGTCCAGGCTTTGCGCGTAGGTGAGCGTCACGAACGGCGTGCCCGTCTCCCCGAAGTGGCGCTCCATCCGCTGCTCGAGGGACTGGAGGGAACTGTCGTGCGCGTTGCTCTGGGAGTGCCCGTTCGTCGGCCCGAGGTCTAAGACGTGGCGCATCCGGTTGACCTTCGTCCGCAGATAGTCCTCGTTGTGCCGGTTGACGTGCGGCTCCAGGGGTGCGCGCTCCGTAATGTCAACGCCGTGCTTGGTCAGATCCTCAATCTTTTCGGGGTTGTTCGTCAGCAGGCGCACCGACGAGACGCCGAGGTCTTCCAGGATGGTTGCCGCAATGGCGTAGTCGCGCTCGTCGGCCTCGTGGCCGAGCATCCGGTTGGCCTCGACGGTGT
>CAYULG010000381.1:0-2246 GCA_964445365.1 uncultured Salinivenus sp.
GACGAGTCGGCCAGGGCCTGGGCGGCGGCAATCTGATCGGCCGACTCGGGCTGGCCGAGCCGCTGGTACGGAACGTCCTGAAACGCCTTCCCCCGCCCGCCGGTCCCCCGGTTGTCGACGCTCACGATTACCACGTCGTGCTTCTGGACAAGGTACTGATGCCAGAGATGCCGGGTGCCCCCCCATCGATCCGTAACGGTCTGTACGCCGGGTCCCCCGTACACGTACATGAGCACCGGGTACTGCCGAGAGGCGTCGAAGTCCGTGGGCTTGACGACGTAGCTGTTGAGGGAGGTGCCGTCTGCCCCGGGCAGCGACGTGAAGGTGGCCGACGGCAGATCCAGGCGGTCGAGACGCTCTTCGAGCTCGTCGTTGTCCTGCAAAGTGGTCACCGTCGCCCCATTCGCTTGGTGGAGCGACCAGGTGGGCGGTCGGCCTCGCTGCGAGTGGGTGTCGATGTAATATGCCCAGTCTTTCGAGAGGTTGATGCTGTGCCAGCCCGGCCGTTCAGACACCTTCTCGGGGGGCGGAGCCGTCTCGTGACGCCCCATAGAGACCCCCACCCGGTACAGGTGCCGCTCGGTCGAGGCGGCCCGGGTCGCCGTGAAGTACGCGGTGAGCGACGCCTCGTCGATGCCGTGAAAGGCGGTCACTTCCCAATCGCCGTCGGTGATCGGGCCGAGCTCCGTCCCGTCGTTTCGGTAGAGATAGGCGTGATTATAGCCGCTGCGTTCGGACTGGAAAACGAAGTGCTCCCCGTCATCCAGGAATGTGATTGTGCCGTCGCTGACGTCAACGTACGTGTCGTTCTGTTCTTCGAGAATCGTCCGGACCTCGCCGGTCTCGGGGTCGCCGTAGAGAAGATCAAGCTCATTTTGGAGGCGATTCAACCGAAACATCCACGCGCGATGGCGGCCGTTAATTTTCGGTGTCCACCCGATCCGAGCGATGTACTCGTGTGGGTCGGCCCGCTCCTCCGACGCCGACAGGGCAGGGTCCCACGTCTGCGTGTCGAAATACTCAAGGGCCTGCGGCTGGCCTGTTGTCGTCGTGTCGACCGCACTGAGATCCACGACGCCCATCTTGATCTCACTGTTCATCTCCCCGGCCTTGGGGTAGCGAAATCGCTTGTACTCCGGGTACCGGGTCGTGTAATTCGTAAGCGAAAACTCTCGGGTATCGGCCTCGTCGAGTTTCAGAAAGGCGATGTGCTTGCCGTCCGGGCTCCAGCGCCACCCATCCCGAATGCGAAATTCCTCCTCGTATACCCAGTCGACCGTGCCGTTGATTATTCCCCCCTCGCTTCCGTCGGTCGTGAGTGCCGTCTCGGTACCCGTAGACATGTTCACGACATACAGGTCCCGGTTGCGAACGAACGCGACCTTCGTGGCCGAGGGATTGAACTTCGCGAACATCTGGTAGCCGTCGTCGCGGTCGGCCACCGGGGTGAGGGTCTGGGCCGAGCGGTCGTAGACGTAGTAATAGCCCTTCGTATTGGCCCGCCAGACCCGCTTGGAGTCGGTGTAGATAAGGACCTTCTCCCCGTTCTCACTGAACCCGTAATCTTCGATGCGCACGAGCCGGTCCACGTCGTCGGCATAAAGGTTTGTCCCGTCGATCACGCGGGTGCTGTCGTCCGTCTCCAGGTTGTAGCGCATCAGGTGGGTGGCCTTCCCCGTGTCGGCGGGCTGGATGTATGTGATGACCGGCCCCTCGTCGGCCCAACGCCCTCCCCGGAAGGTCTCGGGGGAAAAGGCATCCGAAGCGTGAATGGCCTCCAGTGTGAACGCTGTCGTGTCGGCCTCCTGTGCGTGACTGACCGGCCCGGCGCCGACCAACACAAGAAGTACAATAGCCAGAACGGAAAGGACTCGACGAGGCATAGCGACAGCTGCTGAGGAGCGGAGAAACACGATAGGGCCGTATTCTTCTCACCCGGCCGCCCAAAAGGTACCCTTCAGTGTCCCTTCTTCGCAACACGCCCCTGGCTCAAACTACGGCACTCGATCTGCGAGTCTGGACCGAGCGCGGAAAGGCTCGTCCGCTTCTCAGTAGGTCGAGAGAAAAACATTAGCTATGCATCCGAAAACCCTGGCAGTTATGCCGCTCCAGGGAAGCGCGGCCTCCCAGATGCGGGATCTTTTCGCCTCAGGCAGTGCTGATTGCCGAAGAGATTCTGATCTCGACTGCTGTGGGGAAACGTGCGTACGAGGGGTTTTCGGATGCAAAAAAATCAAGGTACGTCT
>CAYULG010000382.1:0-2220 GCA_964445365.1 uncultured Salinivenus sp.
CGGTGCAGGTAGCCGATGTCGAGCACGGACTTCTCGACGGTCTCCCCGTCGAGCTTCACGACGCAGCGCAGGACCCCGTGCGTCGCTGGATGCTGCGGGCCGATGTTGAGGATCATCTCGTTCTCCAGCGGGTCCGTGTCCGCCGTCTCCGTGAGGGGCAGTTCGCCGTCGCCCCCAGCCGCGCCGTCGCCCCCGGCGGCCTGCTTTTCCTCCAGCCACGAGTGCTTGCTGTCAAGACGCTCGTAGATCGCCTCGTTGTGCTTCGGCCAGAACCGAAACTGATCGCCGAGGTCGTGCCCCGGAAACTCTGGTTTTTGCGCCATAGTGTGTTGGTACGTTAGCGCGTTGAACGTTCAACGTTTACCGTTGTCACGTCGCAACGCTATTCAGAATCTTGGTCGACGGGGGGTTCTTCGTAGCTCTTCACCGGCTGGGAGCCGCGGGCAGCGGCGAAGGGATCCATCGTGAGGTCGCCGTCCGGCGTCTGCGGCGGCAGCGGAAGGGAGCCCGGCACGCCGAGCTGCGGAAATTCTTTGCGGAGCGGGTGGTACTCGAAGTCCTCCGGCATGTACATGCGCCGCGGGTCCGGGTGGTCGACAAACGTGAACCCGAACATGTCGTAGGCCTCCCGCTCGTTCCAGTTGGCGGCGCGGTAGACCGGCTCCACGCTTGGCACGCGCATGTCGGTCTCGTCCACCCGCACCTTGAGGCGAATCCGCTTTTGCCGCTCGGTGCTCACGATGTTGTAGAACACCTCGTACCGGTCGTCGTCGGTAAAGCGGTCCATGCCGCCGAGGTCCACGAAGTAGTCGAAGTTCTCCTCCTCCTTGAGAAAGCGGCAGACCTCGCGGATGCGCTCCTTCTGGACGTAGACCGTGTCCTCGTTGGCGTAGCGGTCGACGCTCCGGATCACGTCGCCGAATTCTTCCTGCAGAGCTTCGATCACCTCGGGGACCCGCGTCGTGTCCTTGGCGTGGGGATTGTCCGTCTCCTCCTCGGGACCGGACTCGTGGGTCGGCGTGTAGTGAAAGCGAAGCGCCTCCGGATCCTGGGGATCCGAGTCGCGGGGATTGTTGGGGGTGCTCATACCAGTCCAGGCAAACGTGTCTGGGAGGGTCGCGGAAAAGCGGCGGGCCTTGGCCGGACCGAATCCGGGCCGCTGGGCTCCCCCGGCGCGCCGGGGGGACGGGGGACAGCTACGCGACGGCCGGCTCGGCGGGGCCGTCGTCCTCGTCCTGGGCCGTCGCGCTTACGGTGTCGAGGGTGGCGTCCGGCGTCTTCGGCTTCTCGAGCTGGCCGGGGAAGCGATCTGTGTTCTCCGGCAGGACCGGCGTCCGCGAGGCGGCCTCGCCGTGGGCGTAGTCCTTTACAACCGAGTACTCGTTCCGAATCTTCTCCTGGATGTCCATCAGGGCGTGCAGCACCGACTCCGGGCGCGGCGGACAGCCCGAGATGTAGACGTCGACGGGGAGAAAGTTGTCCACGCCCTGCACGACGCCGTAGCAGCGGTGCATCCCGCCGGTGGACGCGCAGGCCCCCATGGCGACACACCACTTCGGGTCGCCCATCTGGTCCCACACGCGCCGAATGGCGTGGCTCATCTTGTAGGAGCACCAGCCCGCCACGATCATGAGGTCGGCCTGACGGGGCGAGAAGCGCATCGCCTCGCTCCCAAAGCGGGCCGAGTCGTACTTCGGCCCCGCAAAGCCCATCATCTCGATGGCACAACAGGCCAGGCCCATGGGCATGGGCATGAGGGAGTTTGACCGGGCCCAGTTCAGCAGGGCGTCGACCCGGGTCGTGAAGAAGCCTTGTCCGTTGCTTGCGCTAGATCCAGCCATGACGTCGTACGGGCAGTTGAAAAACGAAGCGATCCCGCCAGAGAACGTCCGATCGCACGGTCGAACGGGTCAAATGCAAGGACGCTCTCCTCACTTTCGGTCGGCACCGCGTTAAATGCCGCGGTTCGCGCCCCTGTTTCGGCCCTGGACGGGAAATGCACGGAACTATTGAACGCGTTCGCCCCGCCTCTCGCCTGGGTAGGAGTCACTTCTCGAAGTCGAGCCCCCCTTTCTTCACGTCGTAGAGCAGGCCAACGAGGAGGATGAGCGCGAAAATCGACACCACCGCGATCACGCCGAGCCCGGCCCCGCTGTCGATGAAGTTGTGGAAGCTGGCGGCCCACGGCCACATGAAGACGACCTCCACGTCGAAGACGAT